>JBAULI010000126.1:0-4324 GCA_049578105.1 Acidimicrobiia bacterium
GACCATCGAGGCTTTAGCATCGGCTTGCGATGCAAGGTGGCGAGATCCTCATCATCCTTCTCGTGGCATTGGTGGTGTTCGGTCCCACCAGGTTGCCCGAGATGGCGAGAAAGCTGGGCGAGTGGACGGCCGAGCTCAGATCTGCTGCCCGGGACCTGCGTAGAGGGCTCGAATCCGAGGTGGCCGATCTGAAACAGGTGGCTGACGAGCTCAAAGCCCCGCTTGGAGAGCTGAAGAAGACCTCGGATCAACTACGCCGCGAGATCGAAGACGTCGGGGTCAGTCGTCTCGACTGGGAGGGCCCGAGACCATCGTCCGGGCCGACAGCCGAAGATGCGATGGCGGATCTCGATGAGATCGAGACCGAAGCGGGCGTCAAGCCCAAGTCCGGTCCCACACCAGGAGAAGTCATGGCCGAGTTGGAGGAGGAGGCCAGGTCGGCCGAAGAAGAAGGCGACAGTTGACGGAGGACAAGCCTCTTTCCATCCTGTCGCATCTGGAGGAGCTTCGATGGCGCATCGTGAAGATGGCCATCGCGGTCCTGATCGGTGGGATCATCGCCTTCATCTTCTCCGAGCAGCTCCGCCACCTCTTGGAGACCCCGTTCCATCAAGCAGCCCCCGACGCCCAGCTGCAGACACTTGCTGCGACCGAGAAGTGGGGCGTGCTCATGCGGATCGGTCTGTTCGGGGGTGTGGTCCTGGGCAGCCCGGTGATCCTCTATCAGTTGTGGGCGTTCATCAACCCTGCCCTCACTCCACGCGAGCGGAACTGGGCATTTCCCATCGTCGGATCACTCGTGGTCCTGTTCGTCGGCGGAGTCTTCTTCGGGTATTGGAGCCTGCCTCGTGGGCTGGCGTTCCTCTTCGGTGTCTTCCAGGACGTCGACAACAATCTCCGTCTCGGCGACTACTACTCGTTCGCCATTCGATACCTGGCGGCGTTCGGAGTCGCATTCCTCTTCCCCGTGTTCCTCTTTGCGGCTGCGGCCGCCGGTCTCATCTCATCGGGGGCGTTGGCCCGAGGCAGACGTTGGGCGGTCCTGATCATCGTCACGGGTGCCGCCATCATCACCCCGAGTGGTGACGCATTCACTCTGATGGTCCTGTCGATTCCCCTCTATCTGATGTACGAGGCCACCTATTGGCTGGTGCGTCTGCTTCTGAAGAAGTGAGAGGAGCCTTAGAGGGCTTCTGGTCCAATCTCCCCTTCGAGCCCGATCAGTTCCAGATCGACGCGTCCGAAGCTGTCGACGACGGACAGTCGGTGGTGGTGACGGCGCCCACCGGCGCCGGCAAGACCCTCATTGCCGAGGCGGCCATCCACCTCGCGCTCGCCCGTGGAGAGAGAGCCTTCTACACGGCACCGATCAAGGCGCTCTCAAATCAGAAATACTCCGATTTGTCCCAGGCATATGGGCCCAGCCGGGTGGGTCTTCTCACAGGCGACAACGTGATCAATGGCGACGCCGAGATCGTCGTGATGACCACCGAGGTTCTGCGGAACATGATCTATGCGGATAGCGACCGGCTCGAGAAGGTGGGCATCGTCGTTCTGGATGAGGTGCACTACCTACAGGATCGGAGCAGGGGGGCGGTTTGGGAAGAGGTGATCATCCATTGCCCCCAGAGTGTCCAGCTGGTCTGTCTCTCTGCCACGGTCTCCAATAACGAGGAGTTCGCAGCCTGGGTGCGTGAGCGACGAGGGCCCACTCGTCTGGTCGCCACCGACCATCGGCCCGTCCCGCTCGAGTCCATGTACATGGTCCGGGACCGCATGGGCGCCCAGACCCTCCATCTCCTTCCGACATTCGTGGAGCGGGAAGGGCGAAGACGACCCAATCCGAGGATCGAGCACATGCTCGGCCTCGAGCGGGGCCGCCGCCGCAGATTCAAGAGCCCCAGCCGTCTGGAGACGGTTGAGAGACTCGGCGAGGAGGGAATGCTCCCTGCCATCTTCTTCATCTTCAGCCGGGCAGGATGCGAGGCGGCCGCCAATCGACTCGTGGACTCGGGCGTGCGTCTCACTGGCGCGCCGGAACGTGCCTCGATTCGGCAGATTGCTGAGAGCCGCACCGAGCATCTGGTCGACGAGGACCTCGAGGTCCTTGGCTACGACCGATGGATCACGGGACTGGAGGCCGGGGTGGCCGCACATCATGCCGGAATGGTCCCGGCGTTCAAGGAGGCAGTGGAAGATCTCTTTGCCAGAGGGCTGCTGAAGGTGGTCTTCGCCACCGAGACCCTTGCCCTGGGGATCAACATGCCAGCCCGGACTGTGGTCCTGGAGAGTCTCTCGAAGTTCAACGGTGAGACCCATGAGTTGATGCGTCCCGGCGATTACACGCAACTGACCGGAAGAGCAGGGCGACGCGGGATCGATTCGAAGGGTTACGGAGTCGTTCTCCATTCTCCATTCGTTCGGTTCCAGAACGTGACCGAGATCGCCTCGGTCGGGTCCCACCCGCTCCGGTCCAGCTTCAGGCCCACATACAACATGACGGCCAATCTGGTCGCCAACTACGAAAGGGAGGAGGCGGAGGCACTGCTCGAAGCCTCATTCGCTGCCTTCCAACGCGAGGGTGACCGCCACGCCGCCGAGTCGACCATCGAGGCGGTGGAGCACAACCTGGAGAAGGAAGAATCTCAGGCGAGGTGTGATCGGGGGAGTGTGGAGGAGTATCTGGCTCTCATCGAGTCCTCCTACCCGGCGAGACGAGACGACAGGATTGCATCGACCATGGGTGTGGGTCAGGTGCTGGACATCAAGGGCGGCTCCAAAGACGGTCGCTATCTGATTCTCAAACGAGTCTCACGAAAGTCCACCGGCACGGCATACCTGGTGCTGGCCACTTCGGGTCGGGTTTCCACCATCACCCATCGTGACGTGGTCGCCGGATCGAGCATCGCAGGCGAGGTCGAGGTCCCGATGCCGGTTCGTTCTCGCGATCGTCGCTACATACAGGACCTGGTCCGCGCCCTCCGAAAGGTGTCTCCTCGGAATTCCTCCAAGGAGAAGAGGGCGCATCCGGTCATCGATCACCCCGTGGCGCAGTGCCCCGACGCCGCCAAACATCTTTCGGCGTTGCGTCGCGCCATCAAGTTGAGGCGAAAGCTCGAGCAGCTGCGGGCAGCGCGGCGGAGCTCCGGGCACGGTTTGGTTGAGGAATTCGACGCTATAGGGCGGCTCCTCGAGGACCTCGACTATCTGGGTGGTTGGAAGTTGACACCGCGCGGGGAGAGGCTCCGCGCCATATACAACGAATCCGACCTCTTGGTGTGCGAGAGCATGGAGCTGGGGTTCTTCTACGGGCTCGATCCGGCCGAGATCGCCGCTCTCACCTCGGTGTTCGTCTATGAGCCGAGGGGCGACGTCACCTCCGTCGCCGAGTGGCCCACGGCTCGACTGGCAGAGCGCTGGTCCGAAGTCGAGGCGCGGTGGTTGGATCTGGCGGAAAGCGAGCGGTCCCTCCGCCTCAGCCCGACCAGGAGGCCTGATCCGGGATTTGCCACTCTCGCCCACCAGTGGGCATCAGGGGTCGACTTCGACGACCTCCCATCGCGGGGGATGGCGCCGGGCGACTTCGTTCGGGTCTCGCGCCAGCTGGTGGATCTGCTTCGGCAGCTACGCGACGCAGCTCCAGGGATTCGGAGTGAGGCGGCGGCGGCGCTTCGGGCGGTGGACCGGGGGGTCGTGGCCGCCCAGGGTGTCGGTTGATGGCCCGCTGGCTCGTAGCCGTGAATCGGGCAGCCGGATTGCGGTCGGTGGACCCGTCGATGGTGGCCTCCATGCTCAGTGAGCATCAGGTCGATGCCCAGCTCGTGGTGCCCGGCTCCAGAGAGGAGATGACGGCGGAGATCGAGAAAGGCGCCGCCGACGGCTTCACACACTTCGCGGTGGCCGGTGGTGACGGGACGATGAACCTTCTCGCCAACGTGCTCCTGCCCATGGCAATGGACCTCACACCGGTGGTCTCCGTCCTGCCTGTCGGCACCGGGTGTGACCTTCTGCGCACCTTTGGCCTGTCCCAGGACCTCGAGGGGGCGGTGATGCGTCTCGCCGGACCGGACACCTATGCGATCGATGTGGCGACACTCGAGGGAAGTTGGGGCCTGAGGTACTTCGTGAACGTGGCCCAGGCCGGGGTCGGGGCGGCTGCGGCGGAGACCGCCCCACGTTTCTCACGCAGGCTCGGCGCGATGAGATACCCCTTGGCCTTCGCTGCCAGGCTCCCGCGGTTCCCTCGCGCCCACGTGACACTCACGACGGAGAAGCGCGTGGTGGAGTCTGATGCCCTGGCTGTGATCCTGGCCAACGCACAGTT
>JBAULI010000127.1:0-5668 GCA_049578105.1 Acidimicrobiia bacterium
TCCCTGGCCTCGGCCAGGCGATCTCGACTTTCCTTGTTCAGCTCCTCGATGGCACTCCCCAGCTGATCCAACTCGCGAACCGATGACCGGCGCAGTTGTCCGAGGTCCGTCCCGCCGGCCAGGGCGAGCGTTTGATCGGTGAGATCGGATATGGGAGCCGCCATGCGCCGCGCCAGCAGACCCACGATGAGGATGCCGATCAGGCCCACCAACGCGGAGATGAGGAGAATCGAGCGACGCAATGGCCGAAGTGTCTCGGCCAGGGCTTCAGAGGACCACGAGAGCCGAATCACGTTTCCGTCGGCGGCAGGGACGGCCACGTAGTGCTGCTCGAAGCCGGTGCTCACACTGAGTCTGGTCGCCCGTCCAACGCCACCTGCCTGTGCCGCCTGCACTTCTGGCCGGTCGGAGTGGTTCTCCATCACCGCGGGATCCTGATGTGAGTCCGCCAGCACCACTCCTTCGGGGTCGATGACGGTGAATCGATATCCGCTCAACTCCGACATCTGATCGACCCACGCCTGGAATTCCGTCGTGTCCTCGGGCATCCCCGCCCTCGCCAGGAAGACATCGGTCTGGAGACGATCGACGAGCGTGGTTGTGAACGAGCTCTCGGCAGAGAGGAGTATGAACCAGCCCATCGCCCCGATCAGAACCACATAGGCGATGGCGTAATAGACCAGGAATCGGGAGGCGAGGGGTGTGCTTCCCTTCGCGCTATGACGGTTCATCCACGAATTTGTAGCCGAGTCCGCGCACCGTGACGATGTGAACCGGTTTCGCCGGGTCCGGCTCGAGCTTCTGCCGGAGACGTTTGATGTGCACGTCGAGGGTCTTGGTGTCCCCGAAATAGCTCGGTCCCCACACCTCGTCGATCAGGGTGTGACGTGCGGCGAGGCGATTCTTGCGTCTCATCAACGACTCGAGCAACTCGAACTCCTTTGGCCGCAAGCGGATCGGCTCCCCGCTGACCCGCATCTCGTGGGCGTCGATGTCCAGCTCGATCGGTCCCGCCCTGAGCACCTCGTTCGACTCGGCGAGGAGACCTGTCTTGCCCGCCCGACGGATATGTGCCCGCACCCGTGCCGTCAACTCCCTCATGGAGAAGGGTTTGGTGACGTAGTCGTCGGCGCCCAGCTCCAGCCCGGCGACCTTGTCCGACTCGGCGTCCTTGGCGGTCAGCATGATGATCGGCACGTCAGAGCTGGTGCGTATCTGACGGCACACGTCCAAACCGGACATTCCCGGGAGCATCAGGTCGAGAAGCACCAGATCCGGTTGATGGGATCGGGCCAGCTCCAAGCCCTCCACCCCGGTGTCGGCCACCAGCACCTCGAAGCCCTCGGCGCCAAGGGCGTACTTGACCGACTCGGCGAGACCGGGCTCGTCCTCGACTATGAGAACGCGATGTTGACGGCGCTCAATCGGAGACAGAGTCACCGGAGGACCCGCCGAGCCCCGCCTCGTTGAACTCCGCTCTTTCCCCGGTGATCAGATACACCGTCTGCTCGGCGAAGTCGACGGCCTGGTCCCCGATGCGCTCCAGGGCCCTGGCAGCCATCATCATCTTGGTTGCCCACTCCAGCATCTCCCGATTGGAGGCCACGGCGACCGTCTCTTTGTACATATTGGCATTGAGCCGGTCCACGGGCTGATCCATCGCCGGCAGCAAGCGGGCTTCGTCGACATCGCGACGCACATAGGCCTCGATGGCGGTGCGGATCATGGGGCGCACCAGATCACCCATCTCCCTGATCTGATCGCAGATGCGGGCCACCGGTGGCAGGCCCTCGTTGAACTCGGCGATCTTGGCGATGTTGACGCACTGGTCGCCCATGCGCTCGAAGGTGACATTGAGATGGAGGAGGACGCTCATCTTCCTCAGGTCCGATCCCAACGGCTGAAAGCGAGCCATGAGATGAGTCCACTGGTTGTGGACGTCGAAATAGATGCGATCGATCTCGTCGTCACGCTCGAGCACCTGACGTGCCAGCACGAGGTCACCTGTGGTCGCGGCCTCGACGGCCATCTCGACCATCTGGACGGCGCGGTCCACCACGCCCAGCACGTTCTGCTCGAGGCTCTCCAGCTCCTGGTGGAAGTGGAGATTGATGTCTTGTAGGTCGGTCATCCGAATCTCCCCGTTATGTAGTCCTCTGTCTCCTGCTCCTGTGGGGAGGTGAAGAGTTGATCGGTCTCCAGGAACTCGACGAGACGCCCGGTGCGCATCCCCTGCTCGTTCAGCTTCACGTTGAAGAAGGCCGTCTTGTCGGAGACCCGGGCCGCCTGCTGCATGTTGTGGGTGACGATGATGATCGAGTACTGCTTCTTCAACTCGAGCATCAACTCCTCGATCCTCAGTGTGGCGATGGGATCGAGAGCCGAGGCCGGCTCGTCCATCAGGACGACGTCGGGGCTGGTGGCGATGGCCCGGGCGATACAGAGACGCTGCTGCTGTCCGCCCGAGAGTGAATAGCCGCTCTCGCTCAACTTGTCCTTGACCTCTTCCCAAAGTGCCGCCGACTCGAGAGCCTGTTGGACCAGCTCGTCCATCTCCTTCTTCCCACTGGCAGCACCATTGATCTTGGCCCCCCAGGCAACGTTCTCGTAGATCGACTTGGGGAACGGGTTCGGCTTCTGGAAGACCATCCCGATTCGACGTCGGATCTCCACCGGATCGATCTCGGGGTCGTAGATGTTCTCACCGTGATATCTGACGACACCGTTCACCCGAGCCGACGGTATGAGGTCGTTCATGCGATTCAGCGAGCGCAGCACCGTCGACTTCCCACAGCCGGACGGCCCGATCAGTGCCGTGATCTGCTGGGCGTGAAAGTCCATCGTCACGGCCTCCACCGCCCGGAACGACCCGTAGTAGACCTCCATGCCCTCGGTGGCGATGACCGTCCGCTTGGATTCGTCGGATGCCGGAGGCGTCGACTCTTCAGCTGACCCCGAAACCATGTCGGCGTGCCCACCAACCCGGCCGTCATGTTCTGGCCCGGCCTCCGGGACTTCGGTCGAGGGTCGCTCCGACTGCGTCTCGTTGGTCAAGTCGATCTCCTGGCTCGCTCGCTGGTCGTAGTTGCTCGTTGTCGACATCGCCTACTGCTGAATCTCGGATCGGCCACTCAACGTTCGAGCGACGATCGTGATGACGAGGACCAGGAGCATCAATTCCAATGCGCCGGCCCATGCCCTGGCGTGAGCCGCCTCGTACGGCCCTCGGGCCTCATTGTAAATGATCAGCGGAAGGGCGGACTGGGGTGCGTTGATCAGATTGGGGACGATGGTGAAGGCGCCGAGGGCGGTCAGCAACAGGGGGGCGGTCTCCCCCGCCGCCCTCCCTATGGCGAGCATGGATCCGGTGATGAGCCCGCTCGACGCCGTGGGGAGCACGATCTGAGTGACGACCTGCCATCTGCGCGCTCCGAGGCCGTAGGCGGCGTTGCGGAGGTCATCGGGGACCAGCCGAAGGACTTCCTCGGAGGTGCGAGCGACGATCGGCATCATCAACAGCGAGAGCGCCAACCCTCCGGCCAGGGTGGAGAAGCCGATGGAGAAGCCGATGTTCCCTTGAACGAGGAGGGCGTAGATATAGAGGCCGATGAAGATGGACGGGACACCGGTCATCACGTCGGTGAAGAACTGGATGAACGGCGCCAACTTGCTGTCCTTGTATTCGACGATATAGGTCGCGGCCCCTACCCCGAGCGGCACCGCAACGAGGCTGGCGATGACCACCATGTAGAGGGTCCCCACCAGCCCATTCAGGTATCCGCCACCCTCGGTCCGCTGCGAGAAGATCTGGGTCGATGTCAGAAACTCCCAATTCATGGCGGCGATGCCCCTTCTGACCACCTCGATGAGGATCAGGACGATCGGGATCAAGGCAAGCACCACCGCAAGCACGAGCAGCGAGGTCATCAGGCGATTCCGACGATTTCGCCGCGCCGCGTTCGGGGTTCTCTCGCGGAGCGAGCGCATGCGATCGGGTGGGCGGCTTTCGGTGACGATGGTCATACGCTTGCGTCTCCGGTCACCCGGCCACCGGTGAGCATGACGATGCCACGGGCGATCATGTTCACGACAACGGTGATGACGAACAGCAGCACACCGACGCCGATGAGCGCCTTGACGTTCTCGGGCGCCGCCTCCTGGAAGGTGATGGCGATGATGCCCGCCATCGACTGTCCCCCGAGGAAGATCGAATCGGGGATCTGCTTGGCGCCCCCGATCAGCATGGCGACTGCAATGGTCTCGCCCAGTGCCCGGCCCAGGCCGAGCATGGTGGCGCCGATGATCCCGGGCCGCGCCCTGGGGAGGACGATGAATCTCAACATCTCCCAGCGGGTCGCGCCGAGCCCATAGGCGGCGGCGATCTCCGAATCTGGCGTCTTGGACATCACCTCGCGGGTCACCGCCGTGATGATGGGCAAGATCATGATGGAGAGCACCACTCCAGCGGCGAAATAGTTGTAGGTGACCACGGGTGGAGCGAGAAACGGGATGAACTGGCCCAGGGTGTCGGCGATGAAGTCCATCGCCGGTCGGAGGACGACCGGGACGAAGAAGAGAAGGCCCCAGAGGCCGTAGACGACGCTGGGAACCGCCGCCAGCAGTTCGATGGCATAGGTGAGCGGCTTGCGAATTCGTCGCCCGGCCACGTTGGTCAGAAAGAGAGCCGTGCCGACGGCGAGCGGGACTGCGATGAGAAGACCGATGCCCGAGGTGACCAGAGTGCCGACGATGAACGAGAGGGCGCCGTATTCACCCGTGATCTCGGTTCGGGAGGTACCCGGGTCCCACACGGAGCCGGTGACGAAGTTCCAACCCTCCTTTTGGAAGACCGGCCAGGCGTCGATGGCTGTCGAGATCAGCATCGAGGCCAGGACGATGAGGACACTGGCACCGGCCAACGCAAGAAGCCGCCGGAACCACTTGTCGGCACCGGACTTCTTCCTGCCGAGTGGAACGCCCAATGGCTGCCCTTGGTCGGTGGCTGTCATGTTTCGTCGACTCTCCTGTTGCGACCTTCACGCCGGGGCCTCCGAGACGTCTCGGAGGCCCCGAACCTAGCTATGAGCTGATCTGCCGTGCCCAGGGCTCAGCCTTGGGAGTTCACCAGATCGAGCTTGGCCAATGCCTTCTCCTGGAGCGAGTCCGGGAGGGGCGAGTACAGCAGTTCCTCGGCGATCGCATCGCCTTCGGTCAAGTCCCACCTGATCCAATCCTTGAGCATCGCCGCGACGTTGTCCTCATAGCCACAACTCCACAGGAGCAGCCACGTCGCACCGGCGATCGGGTAGCCGTCGCCACCGACACCGAGGATGTTGAATCGGAGGTCATCGGGGATCTCGATCCCGTCGGCGGCGGCCGCCGTCGACTCCAGAGTCGGGGTGATGGCATTCCCGTCGGCATTGACCATGTCGGCAACGGGGATGTCGTTCTCTATCGCGTACGACAGCTCGATGTAGCCGATGGCGCCAGGGTTCTGCTGAATCTGTGCGGTGACACCGTCGTTCTTCTCACCACCGACCGATGTGGGGGCGGGCCACTCGACCTCTTTGCCGGCACCGGGGCCGTTGGCCCAGTCCTCGGACACGTCACTGAGGTAGGTGGTGAAGATGCTGGTGGTGCCTGAGCCATCGGAGCGGTGGGCCACGAT
>JBAULI010000128.1:0-15598 GCA_049578105.1 Acidimicrobiia bacterium
TGCCGGGTAACTTCGTGTCGTGTGGCCCGAGCACATCCTTCACGTCGACATGGACTCCTTCTTCGTCGAAGTCGAGCGGCTGAGTGACGAATCGCTGATAGGGCGACCGGTCGCGGTCGGCGGGACGGGGGGCCGTGGTGTGATTGCGAGCGCCTCGTACGAAGCGAGATCGTTCGGTGTCAGGTCGGCGCAGCCCACCGCCGTTGCCAAGAGGCTCTGTCCGACGCTGCTGGTGATCCCACCGAACCACCCACGCTATGAGGAGGTTTCGTGGGAGGTCTTCGAGGTGTTTCGCTCGTTCACCCCGCTCGTCGAGGGGCTGAGCCTCGACGAGGCGTTTCTCGACGTGTCCGGGCTTCGCCGCCACTTCGACTCGTCGGTGGCGATCGGGAGCGCATTGCGCCGAGAGATCCGGGAGCGGCTCGGCTTGCCCGCCTCCGTCGGAGTGGCAGGCTCCAAATTCCTGGCGAAACTCGCCTCCGAGGCGGCGAAGCCGGATGGGATCCTTCATGTGCCCATCGATGATCAGCTCGGGTTTCTTCACCCGCTCCCGGTGCAGGCGCTGTGGGGCGTCGGTCCGGCGACCCTGGCGGGCCTGAAGCGTCTGGGGATCGAGACGGTGGGCGATCTCGCCGAGTTGCCCGAGTCGACGATCCTCCAATCGCTGGGCCCGACACAGGGGCGTCACCTGATCGACCTCTCGCTGGGGAGGGATCCTCGATCTGTTCACCCCGATAGCCAGGCAAAGTCGATCTCTGTGGAGGAGACCTACGAGTCCGACCTGATCGGGCATGAGGTCATCGAGACTGCTCTCCTGGCCCACTCCCAACGTCTATCGGGGCGTTTGCGACGGGCAGGTTTACTGGCCCGAACCATCGCCATCAAGGTTCGATACGAAGACTTCGCAACGGTCACCCGAAGCCAGAGCACCGACAGAGCCACCAGCTCCGCCCACCAGATCTTCCAGATGGTCAAAGCGCTTCTCGACTCGGTGGACACCAGCCGACCGGTGCGTCTCCTCGGAATCGGGGCATCGGGGCTCGAGGAGCCCGGCTCCGACCCCCAACTCTCACTCGATGCGGGAAGTGAGCGGGATCGTCTCGCCGAGGCGGTAGGTGTGGTCAGGGAGAAGTACGGTCAGCATGCCATCGAGCCGGCGCGTCTGCTGGACGTCCATGGTCCGGAACCGGAATCTGACCGCTGAACTGTCGCCGGGCTGGGTGTATTGTGTCCTTGGGCGCGGATCGGCTTTGACGAACGAGGTTTGAATGGCCCTCGATGATCACGAACAGAAGATCCTGGCGGAGATAGAGCGCCAGTTCTACGAAGAGGATCCAGAGTTGGCGCGGGCGGTTCGCCAGATCGCCAGGCCCTCGAGATTCGGCGTGAGGCTGTCCCTATTGGGCGTGGTGGCCGGTCTGGTGATCGTCATCGGCTTCTTCGCCACCTCCACCCTCGTCGCCTTCGTGGGCTTCGCCCTCTTGGTGGGCTCGGCTGCCGCCTTGGTCAGCGGGCTCCGGGCGCGCGGGTGGCGTTCGAGGGAGAAAAAGCAGGAAGGCGAGGATCCCGAGTCGGGTTGGCGCGACCCCTTCCGTCGCGACTGATTTCAACCGGCTATCGTTGCGGCCCCCTGGCGGCTTTCGCGGGAGTCTCTGTCGCTGGAGGGGGAAGAAACGGCCCACGACTCGGGTCGGTTCAAACGTTGTAGGAAGGGACGAGTGGACCAGTCATTTACCGCCGAGCAGGCATGCCGGTTGACCAATTGCACACATCATCAACTCCGTTATTGGGACCGGGTGGGCCTGGTCAAACCGTCGATCCAAACCACGGGCGGGCGACCCGGGGTCAGACGTCTCTACAGCTTCCGTGACCTGGTCGCCCTTCGCGTGGTGCGAAGCCTTCTCGACAATGGGATGTCTCTCCAGCGTGTGCGACGCGCCTGGGACTATCTCCGCCGAGAGGGCGAGATGGAGGACCACCTGGCCGACGTCAAACTGGTGACTGATGGGCACTCCATCTTCCATGTCGGTTCGGACGAGGGTGAGTTGATGGACGCCCTGAGACAGGGTCAGCTCGCCTTCTTCGTGGCGATCGACGAGATCACCCGCGAGGTGGAGGAGGACGTCACGAAGTTCGAGCTGGATCGAAGCCGATTCCTCGACATGCTCCGGCGGGTCGAGGACGATATCAGCGAGGAGAGGGCGTCAGGATCCTGAGCGGGAGCCCTTTCCGATCAGCGATCGAGGATTGAAAGCGGCGCGAGCCCTCTGCCCGCCCTCGAACTTCAGCTTCAGCCAACTCTCCACCACCTCGAGATCTCTCTCGGTGCCATAGCCGGTCCGATTGCCGTACACGGCGGCGGCATAGGTCGTGGCGAGGGGGACCAGCGATCGGTCTCGGGATCGGGCGAATTCGAGTGGTGTCTGGTTGTCTGCCACCGGCTCTCCCAGGTCGGTCAGCCGGTCGACGATCTCATCCCACGCCGCCGTGATATCGCCTTCCCTCAGCCTGCTCAGTCGTTTCCTGCGTCTTATCGACTTGGCGGCAGGGATCAGAGCGGCGGCGGCGAGCAGTAGCAAGGCCACGGCGGCGATCCACCATTGAGACAGGTCGAAGGCCCGCGTCGAGCTGCCCACCGGGTTGTCGCTGAGGTCGATCTGATTTCTCGGCCCGTCCAGGTTGTCGAAATTTCCGGGACGATTGATGATCAGTGGCGAGGTCTCACCCGGAGGTGGTAGGTACTGGGTCGGGTCGAATCCGGCGGTGATGCTCTCAGGCTGGGTGCCATCGCCTCGCGGCGTCGGGTCGAAGCGCACCCAGCCAAACCCGTCCATCCACATCTCCACCCAAGCATGGGCGTTGTTGTCCCGGACGACTACCACATCGGCGCCGTTGGGTTGCGTCTCCACGGTGCCCGGGGTGAATCCCCATACGACGCGGCTGGGGATTTGGAGGGCTCGCCCCAGGACGGCCATCGCGGCGGCGAACTGTTCGCAATACCCGGTGTGATAGTTCTGGCTGGTGTCGTCGGCCAGCCAGTTCTCCAGGTCGAGGCTCCCGTGACCCGTGCTGACATCGGTGGAGTACTCGAACTCATTGCTGTCCCGGAACCAACTCTGCAACAGCCATGCCTCCTCGAAGACGGTGGAAGCTCCTTCGGTCTGTTTCCGGGCAATGGCGGCGATCCCCGAAGGCAGGTCCTCTGGGAGCTCGAGGTACTTGTCGATGTCGCCCGGCTCACCGGTTTCCTCCGGCGGGGTCCCGGGCTGCAGATCCATGGCTCCGGCTTCGACCGCGTTGGCAAAGAGCGGGCTGAGTGTCCCATCGGGGAGGGTGGCCAATGAGGCCAGGTCGTTCTCATCCAGACTGAGCGTCGACTGGACCTCGTACTCGTCGCCGGTGTCCATCTCGGCCTGATAGATCGCCGATCCCGAGGATGTGATCTGGAGTCCGCTCACGTTGACCGAGTCGGAGCGGAAGTACTGGGCGATCCCGGCGGTGGGCACGACCTGGGAGCGAAGGTGGTCGATCCGGATTCTCTGTGTGATCGCCTGAGTCGTCCCTCGATAGCTGTAGTCGGGGTCACCTCCGCCAGTGCCCGGCTCATAGAAGACAGTCGGCTCCGAGGAAGGGCGCCAGGCCGTGCCGTCGAAAACGTCGAGACTCTCCATTCGCCAGTAGATCTGGCTGGCCGGGGGAGCGTTCTCATCGAGTGTGGCGCGGAAGAGCACCAGGTTGCTGCGACGGATGATGCTCTGCTGGAGGTCGGCCAGACGGTCGAAGGCGACACCGCCTCCCCCCGGACCGTACCCGCCACCCAGCCGCCAATTGACGTTTCCACTTGGCGGGACCAGAGACGCCGAGCTCGACGCGGCAAAGACCGAGCCGATGGCGACGAAGATCGTGAGCACGAACGCCATGCTCCCGGCCCGCCGTGCCAGAGGCCGGCCTTCTCTGTCGCGAACCCTGCCTGCCTCAGTGCGTCTCTCGATGGCGAGGGCAGTGACGCTCAGGGAGATGACGAGCGCCGCCCCCGCCATCCATCCACGACCGGCGGGGACGCGGTCCATCACGGCGAACTGCAGGTAGAGCCCGATCGAAGGAAGGAGCAAGGCCAGGACCGGACCGCCGGTGGCCCCCCACACGAAGAGAGCGCCGGTCGCCCACATCAGGACGGCGAGGATCGACACCAGCCCTGAGGTGGGGAACACCGGCGCCACGCCATATCTCACCAGGTCGAGTGTCTGTGACATCTCCTTGCCCAGCGCCGCCGGTGTGTCGGCACCCGGTATGAACCCGCCGATGAGCGTGTGGGGGACGGAGATCCTCAGGAAGAGGGCCAGGCCGGCAAGGGCGAACAGTGCCAGGGCGATCCGGTTGTTGCTGATCGTCTGGCTCAGGAGCCACCAGATGACCCCACCGAGGAAGGCCGAGGCGATCATGATCAACTGCCACGCCGGTGCCTCGGTCCCGCTGTCCAAGAGTCGCCCCAGCCGGAGCAACATCAATACGAAGGCGGCGATGCCCGCTAGACGGCCGAGGCGGTTGTCCATGCGTTCCTCAGAGAAGTCAGCCAAACCGGCGCCCATGGCTGGTCCGGAGCCACCGAAACAGTGGTCACCCCCATCCGATGGAAGCCGACGAGGGTCTGGGATGTCGAGCTCGACGCGGTCATGAGCACTGTGGTCGGGTAGTCGCGGGCAAGCAGTTGTTGGACGGTGAGCAGAGGCCGGTCGGCGATTCCGGTGACGATCACGAGCGCCCCGCCTCCGCCCTTCTGTCGTATGCGCGTGGCCACCGCCTCGATGTCGATCGAAGGGTCGGGCTGCACCAGTGCGAGACGCTCCATGGCCGATGCATATCGCGCGGCATCGATCGGCTCGGCGTCACCCGCCCATAGGTCGGCGTCGAATCCGGACCCGATCAGATGGGTGACGATCGTGGCCGCCCCAGAGACGGCCCTCTCGAAAGCGGCGGAAGACTCATAGGAGCCGCTTCGGACATCGAGTAACACGAGTGCACGTGATTGCCACGGCGTCTCCAGCTGGCGGATCATCAATTCGTCCGTCTTGGCCGATGACGGCCAGTGGACACGTCTCAGGTCGTCGCCCCTCTGGTACTCGCGCAACGTGTAGAAGTCCTCCCCGCCGCGTCGAGCGTGCTCCGGCCGGGATGCCTGCATCGCCGGGTCCTGGCCACGGACGATCGGAAATCCCGTCAGTTCCTCGACTGCCGGATAGACGACGATTCGATCGACGGGGCCCGTGCCCACGTTGGTCTCCGCCAGCCCGAGGGGGTCGGTGGCCCTCACCACCGTTGGGCCGACTCGATAGACACCACGGGGCCGGCAGGTGACTCGATAGGTAGCCGTCGTCGACTCACCCCGCTTCATCTTCGCCACCTCGAACGTGGCGACTCCGAGCTCGTTCACGTCGTCCTCGATGGTCAGGTACCCGGCCGAGTGCCGGCTCGGGTTGTCGACCAGGAGAGTCACGTTCGTGGTGTCCCCGTCATGGACCGTCGAGGACCCGAGACGCCGGTTGACCACCAGCACCGGGCGTCGCAACCTGACGTAGGCGAGTGCCACCAGCTGGGCGAGCAGCAGGAACAGGGCGGTCAGCAACAACTCTGCCTCACCCAGGGCGTACCAGAGAAAGAGCAACGCGAGACCGGCCCCGGAGAGCGCCCAGCCTCGCAGTGTCGGCATCAGGTGGCGATCCGGCTGGTCGTGCCGGGAACACGCAGTCGGGTCATGATCTCGTCGATCGCCTCCGGCAGCGACTCGCCTCTCATCTGCGCCTCGGGTCGAAGACTCATCCGATGCTCCAGGACGGGGTGGGCCAGTGCCTTCACGTCATCGGGTGTGACGTACTCACGCCCTTGGGACGCCGCCCGTGCCCGCGCCAGGCGCTGCAGGAAGAGGGCCGCTCGCGGCGAGGCCCCGAGAAGGACGTCGGCATGGGTGCGTGTGCTTTCGACCAGGTCGACGATGTATGTCTTGACCGACTGGGAGACGACGACGGCCCGGGCAATGCCGACCATGTCCTCGACCTCGGCCACCGATAGGACCGGCTTCAGGTCGAAGAAGGTCGAGCGGACACCGTGGGTGTCCAGGATCTCCAGCTCCTTCTGACGACTGGGATACCCGATGACGACACGCATCATGAACCGGTCGAGCTGCGCTTCGGGGAGGGGGTAGGTGCCTTCGTGCTCCAACGGATTCTGAGTGGCCACGACCATGAAGGGAAGAGTGAGCAGCCTGGTGACCCCGTCCGAGGTGACCTGCTTCTCCTCCATGGCCTCCAGGAGCGCCGACTGGGTCTTCGGGCTGGCCCGGTTGATCTCGTCGCCGACCACGATGTTGGCGAAGATGGGACCCGGTTTGAACTCGAACTCGTTCCGGTTGCGATCCCACACCGAGACACCGGTCACGTCCGATGGCAGCAGGTCCGGGGTGAACTGGATTCGCTGGAACTGGCCGTCGATCGACCGTGCTATCGACTTGGCGAGCTGGGTCTTACCGACACCGGGGACGTCCTCCACCAGGACATGACCCTCGGCCACGAGGGCGAGGACCAGAAGCTCGACGACGTCGCGCTTGCCTTGGATGACCTTCTCGACGTTGGCGGCGATGCGATCGAACCGCTCGGAGAAGGTCTCGATCTGCTTTGGCGATACCTCGGACAAGTGCAACTCCCGTGTGGCCTGATCTGGGCGAAACTCTACCGATAGTCCTCCGTTGTGGGAGCTAGAGTGTGTCTGGGGAATGGCTGTCGAATCATGGGAGATTGGCTGGGGATGGGAGGATTTCTGCTGACCTCGATACGTCGGCCGGTCCTGTTCTGGGAGGCCGTCCGGGCTTTCTTCGCTATGCGCTCTCATCGGGGATTGTTCCCCTCCTCTTCTTATCTCGACTGGAGAGTTCATACCGCATACGGCGATGGCATGTCGGGAGTCCGACAAGACGATCTGATCGAGTTTCTCGCCTGGCGACGCCGAATGAGGGTCTTCAAATGAGTGGGAAGCTGCTCGAGCGCCTTCAGGACATACCCGGCGTGGCGGCGGTGTCCTTCGATCTCGACGACGTCGAGTCCGGCATCAACGTTCGCCTCGAGCCTGAGGCCAACGAGGTCGAGGTCTTGGAGAGGGTCAAGGCGCTCCTGGTGGCGTATGGGGTCCGCTCACACGACGATCCGGACCTTCGCGTCGGGGGCAGTCGGCTCCAGCCCGCCGGGCCTCTCGGTGTCGAGGTTCGCATCACGCCGATAAAGGGCGGAGCACGCGTAGAGGTGATAGGGAAGGCCATCCGCTCGTTCCGGGTGGTGATGCCGGATCCGATGTCGGTTGCTCAGGGTCTCGCCGACGCCTGGTGCCAGGTCATCGGAAAGCCGCCGTTCGAGATAACCAGTGCCACGGTCCGCGACGACGGCGTCATCGAGGTGGCCGCCGTGGATGGGGACTTCGAGCGGGTCGGGCGCGCCGACACCTCGCAAGGATGGGAGCTGGCGCTCGGTCTCGCGGTCGGCAAGGCGATAGGGCTCATCGAGCTGAATCTCGATCCCAAAGATGCGGATTTGGCCCACGCCAGTTGGTAACGTCGCCACAAGCGAATTACCACGCATGGCCAGAGTCCTAGTCCTGAACGCCAGTTACGAACCGCTTTCGGTGGTTACCACCAGGCGTGCCGTGATATTGGTCCTCAACAGCAAGGCGAGCGTGGTCGTGGGCAAGGACGAGACGTGGAGCTCGGAGAGCGCCACCGTCGAAGTCCCATCCGTTGTCCGGCTTCATCGATTCGTGAAGGTTCCGTACAGGCGAGCCGCCCCGGTCACCCGCCGCGCCGTTTTCGGGCGCGATGGCCATAGGTGCCAATACTGCGGGGCCCCTGCCGAGTCGATCGACCACATCACACCCCGCTCGAAGGGGGGCAACCACACATGGGAGAATGTCGTCGCCTGCTGTCGTCCCTGCAATATCAAGAAGGGCGATCGCTCTCTCTCGGAGGCCGGTCTGAGATTGGCCTCCAAGCCTGGCCCTCCTCGCCGCTACGCCTGGATCTACGCATCGACCGGATATGAGGTCGACCCCGCCTGGCATCCATACCTGGAAGTGGCCTAGCGGCGTCCATGCGAGTCGTTCGAGCGGCTGAGAAGGCCGATGCGGCTGAAATCGCCGCCATCTACGACCCGCTGGTCCTCGAAAGTCACGTGTCCTTCGAGATCGAGCCTCCCGGCCCCGAGGAGATGGGTCGGAGGCTCGATGTCGGCTCGAAGACACATCCCTGGGTCGTGATGGTCGATGGCCCCGATTTGATCGGCTACGCATATGCCGGCCGGCATCGGATCAGACCGGGATACACATGGTCCGTCGAGACATCGGTGTACGTCGCCCCCCGAAGCCGTGGACAGGGCGTGGGCAAAGAGTTGTATTCGAGCCTGACCCGTCAGTGCCGGGAGTGGGGATACGTGTCCGCCTTCGCCGGGATAGCCTTGCCCAACGCCGCCTCGGAGCGGTTGCACGAGTCGTCCGGCTTCGTCCAGATCGCCGTATTCCCCCGGGTCGGGTTCAAGGCGGGCCGATGGTGGGACGTGGGCTGGTGGTACCTGTCCCTCTCCGACGAGTCATCGGCGTCGCCGGCACCGCCCGGGCCACCCACGATCCTCCACCGGTAGCGCCCACACCCACTTCCGGGCCACGCTCCAATCGCACCCGTCTCCTCGTGAGGTGACCATGTGGTATCCCTGGGGAGGTAGGTGGGGCAAAAGGTTGACAAATGGGTGGAAGTGGGTCATAGTGGCGCGACCGACCCAGGAGAAGGGGTCAGCAGCGATGAGGACGGACGGAGAAGAACTGAAGTGTTCCTCGGTGAGTACTTCCACAGCCTCGACGAGAAGGGCCGCGTGGTCATGCCCTCCGGTTTTCGTCGTCTACTCGAAGACGGCTGCGTGGTCACCAAAGGCCAGGACGGACAGCTGGCGATCTTCCCGACCGCTGAGTTCGAGGAATTGGCGGCAGAAGTGAGAGAGAAGCCACAGAACCGGTCCGGTCGTCGCTTCTCGAGAACCGTGTTCAGTGGTGCCGACCTTCAGACGCTCGACAAGGCCGGCAGGGTCCTGGTCAAGCCAGATCTCCGGGAATTCGCCGACCTCGAGACGGCATCGGAGATCGCAGTCCTGGGTGTCTTCGACCACGTCGAGCTGTGGAACAAAGACCGTCACCTGGCCGATCGCGCCGCCGGTGACGAGAGCTACCTGGAGGAGGACGAATAGCAGCAACGACAGGCGTCTGGCCCATCGCCAGCCCCCCGGAACCAATGGAAGGCCCCTGACTCCGCCCGCTTCTCATTGGTACCAGCGCCCGGGGGGCTGGCAATGAGCCAGGACCGGAGAGACGATGACCGGTACCACCGGCCGGTTCTGGCCCATGAGGTGGCTGAGCTTCTGGCACCCGTCATGCCCGGAGTCGTGGTGGACGCGACTTTGGGAGGCGCAGGGCACAGCCGCCGCCTACTGGATGAGTTTGGAGAAGACGTGACCATCATTGGGATAGACCGCGATCCGGAGGCCTTGGCCAACGCCCGGGAGCTCGGGATAGTGGCAATACAGGGGAATTTCGCAGATCTCGACACCCTGGTCCCTGGTGTTACCGATGCCCCGGTGTCTGCGGTCCTCTTCGACTTCGGGGTCTCCTCGCACCAGTTGGAGGAGGCGGCCCGGGGATTCTCGTATCGCAAGGACGGGCCACTCGACATGCGGATGGGCCCGGACACCGATGTCACCGCCGCCGACGTGGTCAACACATGGCCCGAGCCCGACCTTGCCCGGGTGATCCGCCGGTACGGGGAGGAGCGGATGGCCTCACGAATCGCCAGGGCCATCGTCACGGCACGCCCGATCGAGTCCACTGCGCAGCTGTCCACCGTCATCGCCGGGGCACTCCCGGCGGCCCGTCGTCGGGCGGGGCATCCCGCCCGACGCACATTTCAGGCCATACGCATTGCAGTCAACGACGAGCTTGGCGCGGTCGAGCGTGGTCTCGATCGAGCCATCGGGCTGGTCAGCCCGGGTGGCCGGGTAGTGGCCATCTCCTATCACTCGCTCGAAGACCGGATCGTCAAGCAACGCTTCGCGCAAGGGGCGACGGGTTGCACCTGTCCACCCGAGATGCCTGTCTGTGGATGTGGCAACACGGCTGAACTGCGTCTTCTGACGAGGAAGCCGGTGCGCCCGAGTGACGACGAGGTCGCCGCCAACAATCGAGCGCGATCGGCCACACTGCGGGCGGCCGAGAAGGTGGCGGCATGACCGCGGCCCGCCCACTTCGACGCCGCACCGAGGAGAAGACCCTCCGTGTCCTCCCAGGGAGGAGGCTGCGGCGGCCGACACTCGCCCCGTGGATGATCGTGGCGGCGATCGCCGTCATCGCTTTCCTCGGGCTCGGCTTCGCCCGGACCTCTCTCGATCGATCGGCATTCGAGCTCGACCGTCTCGATAAGGCAATCACCGAGCAAGAGGCGATCAACCAGCAGCTCAAGCTGGAGATCGCCAAGCTGGAGAACCCTGCACGCATAGCCCCGCTGGCCGAAGAGTTGGGTCTGGTTCTCCCCAACGACACTCGCCAGCTGTTGGTCGACCTCCCTGGGAACCCGGCCGTGGCCTCTCTCGAGGACCCCGGGGCAACTCAATGATGACCCGACGGCGCGCTGGAGCCGGGCTCACGGACGGGGCAAATCGCTCCGAACCACCGGAGTCCCGGCAGGAGCTCTGACCGGTGGCCGCGGGAAGGGCCACCACTCGTAAGCGGAACCCGGCGACGATGCGGGTCGGAGTCATCGGCATCTTCCTCGTGGCTGCGTGGCTCGGAATGGCCTATCGGCTGGTCCAGGTCCAGGTGGTGCAAGCGGCCGACCTGGCCGACCAGGGGCTCAGCCAGCGCCTCGTCACCAAGGACCTGGCACCACAGCGGGGCAAGATCTTCGATCGCAACGGCGAGTTGCTCGCCATGACGGTCGAGGCGCAGAGCCTGTGGGCCAACCCCAAGCAGGTCGACGAGCCGCTCTGGGTTGCGCAGCAGATCGGTGGGGCCTTGGGGGTGGACTCCGACTTGCTCTATCAGCGTCTCACCTCGGACAAGGACTTCGTCTATCTAAAGAGGCAGGTGGAGCCGGCGGTCGCCGAGCAGATCCTCGGGCTCGGGATTCGAGGTGTCTATGCCCATCCGGAGGCGAGTCGCATCTACCCGGCGGGTCAGGTCGCCTCGCATGTCACCGGCTTCGTGGACATCGACGGGAACGGACAAGAAGGGCTCGAGCTCTACTACGACGACCAGTTGCGAGGCGTGCCCGGAAAGGCCGTCTTCGAGCGTGACCTCGAGGGTCGTCCCATCCCACAAGGGATAAGCGACATCGTGCCGGCGGTGCCGGGAGAGGATCTCAACACCACGATCGACCTGCCGCTGCAATACCAGGCGCAAGAGGCCTGCTTGTCGGCCGTGGACAGGACTCAGGCGAAGTCCTGCTGGGTCGTCGTCCTCGATGTGGAGACCGGCGGGGTGCTGGCCATGGTCGGCGCACCGGTCTTCGACCCTCAGACCCGAGAGACCATCGACCCCAACTGCGATGCCGAGGCCGATCCGAACTGCGGTGCCTTCTCGAACTTCGTCGTGCGAGGAATCTATGAGCCGGGGTCCACCGAGAAGCTGATCACGGTGTCGGCAGCCGTCGAGGAGGGAGAAGTCGACGCCACGACTGTGATCCCCGACGTCGGCGATGTCTTGGAACTCCGTGACAACGCATGTCGTTCGGCAGACGACGATCTATATGGCTGTTATCGGGATTTCAACCATCACGAGACCTCGGACATGACCGTGGCCGACATCTTCACCCGCTCCTCGAACGTGGGCACGATCCTGATCGCCGACAAGCTGGGACAAAGTCGCCTCGTCTCATACATCGAGAAGTTCGGTCTCGGGTCCAAGACGGGAATCGACTATTCGGTCGAGGCGCCCGGCCTGCTCAACTTCGCCGCAGGCTGCGAGACCTGCTGGGCCTCGGCCGCCATCGGCTACTCGGTTGCCGCCACCCCACTGCAGATGGCAGCCGCCTATGCCGCAATCGGGAACGACGGGGTGTGGACGTCACCACACATCGTTGCGTCCACCACCGACCTCGACGGCAACGTAGATGTGACCGGAATCAAGACCCGCCGTGTGGTCTCGGAGCAGACCGCCCTCCTAATGCGCGAGCTTCTCGCCGGCGTGGTGGACGAAGGCACGGGGCAGGCGGCGAGTGTCGAAGGCTATCGAGTGGGTGGCAAGACCGGCACGGCGAACAAGCTCGGTGAGGACGGGCGGTACACCGACGCGACGAGGGCTTCGTTCGTTGGCATGGCCCCGATGGGAGACCCCAAGGTCGTGGTCGCGGTGTTGATCGACGAGCCGGCCTATGAATATCGAACCGGCGGGCTCGCCGCGGCCCCCGTCTTCGCACAGGTGATGGAGCAGGCGTTGCATCGATTGGGAGTGACACCCGATGCCGTCGACGGGTAAGAGCCTGGGGGAGCTGGCGAGCCGCGTGGACGGGTCTGTGTTCGGGAATTCGAGCAGGGCGATCGAGGATGTGACGCACGACTCCCGTGGTGCCGGCCCGAAGACCCTCTTCGTCGCCGTTCGCGGGGCGAGACACGACGGACACGACTATGTCGCCGAAGTGGCGGCGCACGGCGGTGGCGCTGCCGCGGTCGAGACCCGGCTCGACGTCGAGATAGACCAGATCGTGGTCGACGACACGAGGCGGGCCATGGGGCCATTGGCCTCGGCCGTCCACGGCGACCCCTCTTCGCAGGTGGACGTCGTCGGCGTCACGGGGACGAACGGCAAGACGACGGTCACCCACTACATCGAGTCTCTCATGACGACGGGTGGGCGTGCCACCGGGCTCATCGGCACGATTCGAACCAGACTGGGAGACACCGTGCTCGCCTCGGCTCGGACGACACCCGAAGCTACCGATTTCCAGCGGCTCCTCGCACAGATGCGCGATCTAGGGGCTGAGGTCGTTGCCGCGGAGATCTCATCACACGCCCTGGAGATGAGCAGGGTCAATGCCACCAAGTTCGCGGTCGCCGCTTTCACGAATCTCTCCCAGGACCATCTGGACTTCCATGGCGACATGGCCTCCTATCGAAGGGCGAAGGAGCGTCTATTCCACGAATTCGAGGTCGGCACCGCTGTCATCAACGTGGACGATGAGGTCGGGAGGGAGATCGCCAGATCGATCTCCGGGCCGCTGTTGCGAACCGGAGTCGGTGGTGACATACGGGCAGAGGCAGTGGACACCTCTCTTTCCGGGACCCGCTTCGATCTGATCACCCCGGATGGGGAGATCGAGGTCCACTCACCTCTGGTCGGCTCCTTCAACGTGGAGAATTGCCTGGTAGCGGTCGCCTGCTGTCTTGCGCTCGGGTTGAGTCTCGAGACCGTGGCCGCCGGGCTTTCGAGTCTCGCCCCGGTGCCCGGACGGTTCGAACGTGTCTCCACCACATCGGAGCCGACGGTGATCGTCGACTATGCGCACACCCCAAAGGGGATCCACGAGGTGATCGCGTTGGCGAGACAGCTGACGACTGGGCGTGTTATAGCCGTGGCCGGGGCGGGTGGGGATCGCGATCGGGCGAAGCGACCGATGATGGGCGCCGCCGCCGCCGAAGCCGATGTGACGGTGCTGACCTCGGACAACCCGCGCTCAGAGGAGCCGGCGTCGATCCTGGCCCAGATGGCCGCCGGGGCGCGCCGGGGCGACGTCGTGGTCGAAGTGGATCGACGACGAGCCATCGAGACTGCCATCGGCATGGCCGGGCCCGGCGACGTGGTCCTGATCCTGGGCAAAGGTCACGAGACGGGTCAGGAGATCGACGGCGTCGTTCTCGCATTCGATGACCGGGAGGTCGCCTCTGCAATTCTCGCTTCATCTCCGAGTTCCGCCGATCCCGGCCCGATATCGGGGAGCATGTCCCGGTGATCTCACTCCTGATCGCGGCGGCAGTTGGTCTGCTCTTTTCGATCTTCGGCACTCCCTATGCCATCCGCTTCTTTCGGAGGAGAGAGATCGGCCAGTTCATCCAGGAGGAGATCGCCGGGATGCACGGCCACAAGCAGGGGACACCGACCATGGGCGGCGTCGTCTTCGTGACCGGCGCCATCGTCGGGTATGTCCTGGCGCATGTCAGGCTCCTCGGCCCCAGCGGAGGGCTGGCCATCGAGTTTCAGCCGTTCAGCTCGGGAGGTCTCCTGGCGGTCTTCGCCCTGGCCGGGATGGCAGTGGTCGGCTTTCTCGACGATTGGATCAAGTACTCCAACAAGCGGAGCCTCGGTCTCTCTAAGTCCGCCAAGTTCGGGGGCCAATTGGCGATCTCGGCACTCTTCGCGTGGGGAGCGTCGATGGCGGGGGTGGTCACCGAGATCTCGTTCGTGAGACCGCTCGGGATCGATCTCGGTGTCTTCTTCGTGATCTGGGTCCTGATAATTCTCACCGGCACCGCCAACGGCGTGAATCTGGCCGACGGCATGGACGGGTTGGCCGGTGGAGCATCGGCCCTCGTCGTCGCCTCCTACACGGTCATCGCCTTCTGGCAGTTTCGCAACGGCCCGGGCTTCCGTCCCGACCCGGTGTACCGGGCAGTGGACCCCCTGGAGCTGGCGATCATCTCGGCAGCCATGTTCGGGGCGATCCTCGGCTTCCTATGGTGGAACGCGCCTCCGGCCAAGATCATCATGGGTGATGTCGGATCCCAGGCCATCGGCGGACTCCTGGCGGCCCTCGCCCTTCTCACCAACACCCACCTCCTCCTGGCGATCCTCGGTGGGATCTTCGTGGCAGAGACCCTGTCGGTGATCCTCCAGGTGGCCAGTTTCAAGCTGACCGGTAAACGGATATTCCGAATGGCGCCGTTTCACTTCCACTTCAATCTCGGTGGATGGCCCGAGACCACGGTCGTCATCAGATTCTGGATCCTGACCGGGATCGGCGTCGCCCTCGGGCTCGGGTTCTTCTATGGCGATTTCTTGCGTCTGGAGGGTCTGCTTTGAAGCGGGTTCTGATCCTGGGCGCCGGCGTGTCGGGTCTCGCCGCGGCGGATCTGGCCCGGAGAAGCCAGATGGCGGTGACCATCTACGCGGACGAGGGGTCTCCCGATGCCTTGGGGCTGGGATACTCGGTCGCCAGTGGGGGCTGGGACCCGGTGTTGCTCACCGGGATCGATCTCGTCGTGGTGAGTCCCGGATTCTCCGAGCGCTCTCTACCCATCGTCGAGGCTCAAGAGTGGGGCATCCCGGTCTGGAGTGAGATCGAATTCGCCTGGACGCACCTCGATACAACGGTTGCGGCCATCACGGGCACCAATGGAAAAACGACGGTGACCGAGGCCACGTCGGCGATGTTGGAGGCGTCGGGTGTCGACGCCCCGGCGACGGGGAACATCGGCTCGCCCCTGTCGGCGGAGGCGGGCGAGGATCACGACGCCCTGGTGGTCGAGGTCTCGTCGTTTCAATTGCGCTTCTGCGAGACGTTTCACCCGGTCGCAGCCGCAATCACGAATGTGGC
>JBAULI010000129.1:0-14471 GCA_049578105.1 Acidimicrobiia bacterium
GTCATCGAACGATCCGGCGCAACCGACGAACCAGAGATATTCGGCAGTGTCCTTGCCATCGACCCCGAACACCGGGACATCGAAGTCGAGCTCATCGGTCCAACTCGCCCTCGCCTGCTGGCTCATCCCCCATGGGTTCGACTGATTCTCCATCGCCACGAATGCCTTGCCCAGCTCGGTTGGGAATTCCGACTCCATCAAGGTCAGATGACGTCTCATGTCCAGGATCCGATCGAGGATCTCGATGTTCACCGGACAGATCTCGTCGCAGGCCCGACAGGTGGTGCATGAGAAGACTTCCTCCGGGGTGACCCTCTCGAAGAGCTGCCCTTCGCTGCCGAGAGTCGCCAGGGAGGAGACAGTTGGGGAGACCCCGGCCATGGCGGCCGCCACCTCACCGGTCTTGAGAACCATTTCCCTGGGATCGAGCGGTTTGCCGGTGATATTGGCCGGGCATACCGAGGTGCAGCGGCCGCAAACGGTGCAGGACTCTGTGTCGAACAGCTGCTTCCAGGTCAGGTCGGTCACCAATGAGGCACCGACCGTCTCGACGTCCTCCGCCTCCATGAGGTTGGGGAGTGGTCGCATTGCTCCCTTGGGCCGTGAGTGGGCCGATAGGAAGAGGTCGGCGGGAGAGGTGAACATATGACGCAACTTGGTGACGGGGATCATGACCAAAAGCCCGACAAAGGAGCCGACGTGTGTCACCCAGAAGGCCCGATGCACGGTCTCCGCTGCTGTCATCGGGATCAGGGCGGACAGCGGATGTCCGACGAACGACCAGACCTCGAAGGAAGGTCGCCCGACGAGCGCAATGCGAGCGGCCTCGGTGAACAAGCCGGTCAGGCCGAGGATGGCGAGGAGCCCCAGGATCCAGGCATCCTCGGGTTTGGTCTTGGACCGGATCCGCAACGGTCGGATCACATACCGATTCAGTGCAAGCAGACAGACCCCACCGAGGAAGACGACGGCGGCCAGGTCGAGGATCGCCGAGTAGCCCTGATAGACCACACCGTGCAAGAACTTGAGGTTGGACGGGAGGAGATGGTCGATCTCGAGGGTCACCGTGCCGAGGAAGAGGATGAGAAAGCCGTAATAGGTGAGCCCGTGCATCAACCCCATGCGCCGATCCCTCATGACCGTCTTCATCCGAATCCCGTCGTAGAGATCGGCCAATCGCCGGCCCCACCGACCATCACGACGGTCGGGAAGACCGACTGACCATCCGGCCGCTCTTTGTGCGAAGAGATGGAACATGAGCCAGGTGAAGGCCGCCACGGTCAGGTAGAACACCACTTCCAGCGCCGGCGGTATGTTCCCGAACACACGACGGCCCACCTCGACCACGGGATCTGTGGGAAGTGTTCCCGCGATCCCAAGAGCGATCGTGCCGAGTGCACCCAGGATCCCCAGGATTTCGAGAATCGTCCCCGGTGAGAGTCTTCGCCGGCGAATCTCGACCTCGGTCGCCTCTTCGGTCAACGCCATGGCGGCGGAGTGTAGGAGTGGCACGGTGGTCTTCTGTCGAACCACCCCCCTACCCACATGATTCGATAGTTATCGAATCAACCTATTGACGTCCGATCTGGATCGGAGTTACAATGTGTTCGACAAGTTTCGAATTTAGAGAGACGCCCACGACCATGGTCGAAGTAATCACCCCCCAATCCAGGATCCGCGATCTGACCGCCGCCACCCGCCACATCCCCATCGAGGTGGACGGGTCCGGGATCTACGAGCTGGTCGTCGCCCTATGGAGTGTGTACAAGTCTTCGGACGACAAGTCGGCACTCGAGGTGGGCGATGAGTGGCTCGAGCAACTCAAGACCACGACTGCGGACGACCTCCGAGAGGAGATCGAGGCCCTCGGGGGCCCTGGATGCGGGCTTTGGCTGGGGTTGCTGGGGCTCGTCGTGTCGGCGCCGCATCCTCACGACCCCGATCGGGTGCTGGCCTGGCTCGCCGAGATCAATCCGCAGCGTCTTCGACGGTGGCTCCTGGCATACGTGGGGGATCATGCCGACCCGGCGCTGATCGAGGAGGCCACGGATGGAGACCTCGATGCGTTGCGCAAGATCGTGTCGAGTCACGCCTCCGAAGACATTGCCGTGCAGATGGTGGCGGTCTTCGAAATCCCGGCAGACGAGGTGCGCGACCGAATGGTGACCGCCCTGGCCAGATTCCGGAGCGAGGTCTTCTCCGAATACGAGGCCGACTTCTCGGACTCGATCAGGAGGGCCGCCGCCGCCCAGCGGGCCGTCACCTCGAGAGATCACGCCAAGTCCGTGATCGAGCAGGTCACCAACGGGCTGGACTACGAGATCCCTCTCGGTGTGACCCGGGTGGTTTTGATCCCGTCCGTCGTCCTGCGCCCACTGTCGCTGATCGACCAGCAGCGAGACACCCTGCTCGTGATCTACGGGATGGCCGACGAGTTCATCGACTCCGACCCCGAAGCTCCCCCGAGCTGGCTCATCAAGACGTACAAGGCCTTGAGCGACGAGCGTCGCATGAGAATCCTGAGACGACTCTCCGAGGGCGAGACGACGCTGGATGAGCTGACCGAGCTTCTCGGCCTGTCCAAGTCGACCGTGCACCACCACATCAGCGTGCTGCGCGCAGCCGGTCTGGTTCGGGTCCGTATGGGGCAGAGGGCGGATCACAAGGAAAACCACACCTACACGCTGCGAGGCGAGGCGTTGGTCAACGCCGGCGCGTTCCTCGACTCCTACGTGCGCACCGACCGCGAGATAGCCGCGAACCAATGAGAGAGATGTCATCAATGTCACCCAATATCAATCACGCTGTGTTGAACAGCCGTATCGAAGAACCCATCAAGCGAGCGTCCGACAGACGCTTGGCCCGCGTAGCCCGCAGTGTCGAGTTTCGGCGAACCGGAGCGCATCCCGTGAGGAAAGCGGTCGGTCAGGGGCTCATCGCAATCGGAGAGAGATTGCTGGATCAACCTCCCATGCCTGATCCGGACTCTCTGCGCAGGGCAGCATGAGCCGCGGGACCGTCCCTCTCGATAGGGGGACGGTCCTGCCCGAGCCCTAGGTCATGAACCGATCAGGGCCCTTGCGAAGAACCAGGCGTTCGATGGCCGCTCCGCAAGACGTCGGGTCAAATATGGATACCACTGTGAGCCAAAGGGGAGATACACCCGCAGTGGGAAGCCCTCGGCGACCAACTCCGCCTGGAGGGACTCCCTGACCCCGAAGAGCATCTGGAACTCGAAGGGCTCCCTTCGCTCCGCGGCGAACCGACGAGCCGCGTAGACCAGTTCGAGGTCGTGAGTGGCGATCGCCGGCTTGACTCCGGGCGATCCCATCAACGTGGACAACTGGTTGGCGTAGGCCCGGTCCACGTCGGCCTTCGAAGTCAGTGCCACGTCCGCATCCTCGACATAGGCCCCTTTGCACAAGCGAATATGGCCACCCAACGGGATGAGTCGGGCTAGATCGTCGGGGCTCCGGTGCAAATAGGCCTGCAACGCGATACCGAGATTCCCATGTCGTCTCTGGACCTCTTCGTACGTCTCGACGGTTGCCTCGGTGTAGCGGGAATCCTCCATGTCGACGGTGACGGTTGTGCCGTGCTCCGCCGCCCGCGCCGCCAGGGTGTCGAGCAGTTCCACCGTCAACGCGCCGTCGATGGCGAGGCCCAGTTGGGTCAGCTTCACCGAGATGTTGGCGTCGAGGGCGCTGGCGGAGATCTCATCCAGGCACTCGAGGTATTCGTCCCGGGCTGCCCGAGCCGATTCGAGGTCGTGGACCTCTTCGCCGAGAAGGTCGAAGGAGACAAGAAATCCATCCCGATTCAGGGTGCGTGCGGCGGTGACGGCCTCCTCCAAGGTGTCTCCCGCGACGAAACGCCGGGCCAGGGCCTTGCCGGGCCGGGTGCCGGTGATGACTCTCTCCACCGGCTGGGCATGGGTCGTCGCCACGACCAGCCGGGTGAAAAGGCTCAACCGGAGCTGCCGAGCTCTGACGACCGCTTGGCCGCGGCGCGAACGGCGTCTTCGAGGAGGGCCCGAAAACCCCTCTCCTCCAGGACGTGGACCGCGGCGGCCGTGGTTCCCCCCGGCGAGGTCACCTGTGAGCGAAGTTCGGCCGGGCTCTTCTCCGTGTCGGTCAGCAAGTGCCCGGCGCCACGAATCGTCCGGTGAACGAAGTCCTCGGCGATGTCGCGCGGGAGACCCTCCCGAACGGCGGCCTCGGTCAGGGCCTCGGCCATCAAGAAGACATATGCGGGCCCGGTCCCGGAGACGGCGGTTACCGCGTCGAGAAGGGACTCGTCCAGTATGCGGACCGAGCCGACCGCCCCCAGAATCTCCGCGGCACGATCCAGGTGCTCGGATGTCGTGTACTTGCTCCCGGCGATGCCGGTGACGCCCTCTCCGACCAGCGCCGGCGTGTTGGGCATCGCCCGCACCACGGCGACCGCACCCAGCCAACCTTCGTAAGAGGCCGTGGTCACACCGGCCGCCAGGGACACGACCATCTGCTTCTTGAGGATCCGACCCTTGAGATGCTGGACCAGGTCTGGAACGTCACGCGGCTTGACCGCGACCACGACCACGTCTCGACCTTGGACCGCCTCGAGCGGGTCGAGAGTGATCGTCGATCGGGATCTCCGAGCCAGCTCGGCCATTCGATCCTCTCGGCGCACGCACAAAGAGATGTCACTCGCCGACCAACCGGCGCGCTTCAGCCCGGTGAAGAGCGATTCGCCCATGGCACCCACGCCCAAGATCGCCACTGACGGTCGGTCGGCCATGCCCAAAGTATATGAGTCGTCGAGTCAGACCTTCTTGGCTCAGCCTTCCACGGACAGCGGGTACTCGAGCACGTGGGTCTGCGCGCCATCTGCGTCGATCTCGAAGACGATGATGGAACCAGGCCCGGGATGAGGAACATCCGTCAGTTCCACATCCTCCTGGAACTCGCCGCGAGTTCCGGCACTCTGGACGGTCACCATTCCTTGGGCCACGATGAAACCGTCGGCATCCACCACCACATAGCTGACTTCGCCCGAAGCGGTGACGGCGGTCCCGATGAGGTCGACCACCGACGACACGCTCGCCCCCCACACCGGTTGCTCGATGGCGATTGCCGGCAAGAGATCTTCATAACCTTGCCTCGTCTGGGGACCTTCGAGGACCAACCCTTCACCAGAAAGGACCTCAACCGGCTCACCTTCTATCAGGAACTCGACTGCATCCACTTCGTCGAAGGACGTGGCCGTATAGACGACCTGGGCCACCCTTCCCAGGACACTCAGCGACCCACCGCCGGATTCGAACTCCCTGGTCAGATCGACCCGGGCCACCTTTTCCGTCACGTCGACACCCAGAACACGGGTACCCGGGGGAATCACCGTCGAGAGGCCCATATCGGACTCGGCCGCGGTCACTCCACCCATCAGTGCGACCAAGGCCTCCTCGACTCCCCCACCGCCGCTTCGCTCGACGGGGACGAGGTATGGCCCCGGCTCCACCGGGTAGCCATCGAAGAAGAAGTAGACCCCGAACTCCTTCCCGGGTTGCGTCGGTTGAGGAGGGGCCGATGTCGTTGTGCTGTCGACACGCGTGCTCGTCGTCGAAGGCTGCGTCGTGGCGGTCGTGGTGCCGACGCCTGACTCCGGGCTCGTGCAAGCGGCAGTCAGGAGAAGCGCGGCGAACAAGGCATATCTGGATCTCACGGGATCAACTCCGGAATCGTCACGAACTGATAGCCGGACTCTTCGAGGCCGGCGAGGATGGAAGGCAACGCCTCGTAGTCGGTGGATGCGGCCCCCACGTGCAGCAGCAGAATCGCGCCCGGCTCCGCCTTCGTCAGACAGCGATCCACGACATCATCCACGGGAAGGCCCTTCCATCCCAGGGAGTCGACCGTCCACATCACCGCATAGCGATACCCGGCGGACCCGACGTCGACGAGAACCTGGTTGTTGTAGGCGCCATAGGGTGGTCGGAAGTAGGGCTTGGTGGAGACTCCGATCAGGCCGGTGATGATGGCCTCGGTTCGCTCGAGCTGATCCAGGCGGTCGGCACGACTCAATGTCTCCATGTGGGGATGGTCGTAGGTGTGATTCATCAGGGCGTGACCCTCTGACTTCATCCGGGCCAGAAGATCGGGGTTGGCCTCGGCCCATCGCCCGGTCATGCCGAAGGTGGCCCGTATCCCTTCGGAGGCCAGGACATCGAGTATCTCCTCGGCATACCCGCGGTCGGAGCCGGCGTCGAAGGTCAGTGCGATCACTTGTTTGGCGGCAGGGCCCCTTGTGATCAACAGGCTCGGTCCGGTCGCATCGGGCAGGGTGGTCGTCTCCGGCAGAGTGGTCGTCGATGATGGCTCAGTGGTTGTGACCACGACGGTGGTCGAGGTGGTGGTCGTGCCGGTCGTGGTGGTTGGCACCGCTCGGGTCGTCGAAGAAGCTTGCGATGTCGGCGGGGCGTATGGAGAGGTGCTCGTCGATTGGCTGGTCGGCGACGGTGACACGCTGCAGCCCCAGGTGGCGAGCAGGATCAGGGCCAGCATCCAGGGACCCGATCCGCCCGAACCTCTTGTGGGGATGTATCCCCGTGTCACATCAGTGAGATTGTGCGACCGACGGTGCTCGACCGCCTAGGGACGATCTCCTCTAAATGATGTGGCCGGCGACCTTGCCCGTTTGTTTGCACATCGGCCGGGCTCAGCCGAGCCGGCTGCGGATCAACCCCACCACCGTCGCCACCGCCCGCGGGTTGTATCCCTCCGGCATGATGAGATCGGCGTAGCGCTTCGAAGGCTCCACGAATTCCAGATGCATGGGTCGCACCGTCGAGAAGTATTGGCTGATCACCGAATCGACCGACCTCCCCCTCTCGTGGATATCCCGCTCGATGCGGCGAGCCAGTCTCAAATCCGGATCGGTGTCGACATAGATCTTCAGATCCAGCTCGGAGCGGAGCTCCGGCTCGGACAGGACGAGGATGCCCTCGATGACCACGACGGGGGCAGGGTTGATCGTGACGGTCTTCTCGGAGCGCAGATGTTGGGAGAAGTCGTAGACAGGCCGCTCCACCGTCTTGCCCTCACGCAAAGCGATGAGATGGCTCACCAACAGCTCGGTCTCCAGCGCAGCGGGGTGGTCGTAGTTGACCTTGGCTCGCTCCTGGAGCGAGAGCTCGGGCATATGGCGGTAATAGGCGTCGTGCTGGAGCAGGGCGACCTTGTTGTCCAGCCGTTCGATCACGGTTTCCGCGATGGTGGTCTTTCCGGATCCCGATCCCCCGGCGATGCCTATGAAGATGGGGCGATCCGGTTTCCAGGGACTTCGCTCGGGCATGCCCGGGCGACGTTACTTGTCGCCGACTCTGCTCCGCAGACGGCGGATCTCGTCGTACACACCGTCGGTGAGAGTGGTCGACGCCGGTGCAGACACGCCTTTGAGCTGAGGGATGCGAGGTGGTCTCTCCGCCTCCGCCGGCTCTTCCTCATGCTCTGCCTCGGGGACGACCTCGACAGTCGTCTCTTCGGGCTCGGATCCGTCGACCTGTTGCGGTTTCGGCGCCACGCCTTCGGCCAGCCGGTCCAGCCACTCTGCTTCACCGTCTCCGTTCTCGAACGATTCGGCCATGCCGAGCCGGTGGAGGGTATGGAAGACACGGACCGCGGTGCCACGGCCAAAACGGGATTCGAGGAAGTTGAAGGTGAAGGGTGGAACCAGATTCACGAAGACATGCCAGTCTTCGGGGTCGATGGTCAGCGGATCTGTGATCGATCCGACCAACCTGACACCGTTTGCCTCGAACAATCCGGCGTCGACGACTTCACCCTCGAGCGACTGAAGGGCTTCGACGTCGGTGAGGACCTCTTCGACGGTCCAGCCCTTGCCCTCAGGCCCATCGGCGGCCCCAACCGAGAACGAGCCCTCTTCAACCGTGGAGAGGACATACAGGATATCGGCGATTCCCCCACGATCACTGCCCGAATAGACGCCTTTGACGCCGGTGAGATCTGCCCCGGTGACGCGTCCTTCGCGAAAGTGGACACGACCACGTCTGCTTCCCTCGATGTCGAGCGAGCCCGTCTTCTTGGTGACCTGCATTATTTGCAGCAGGTCGTTGATGCTCCAGTCAGAGAGCTGGCCTGAGAGATGCATCGGTTCCTTCCATAACCCTTGCTCCCCCTATCGGCACAATCTCCAGAAAGGTTGAGCAGGGTTCAGGCCTTTTTCGACGCCTTCATGGCACGCTTCTTTGCCCGGAGCGTGGCCACGTCGTCGAAGCTCGCGACGTCGGCGATCGAAGGCCAGTCTGCGGCGCGTTCCTCCCACCCGTCCGGCCGGACCCCGAGCCGCTTGCCGAGCACCCCCACGAAGATTCGAGACTTGCCCACCCCGAAACCCGGAAGTGCTTTCAGACGCTTGAGCAACTCGGCCCCATCGGCCGCCGTCTCCCAGAGATTCTCGGCGCGACCGTCGTATTCGTCGACAACCACCTGACACAGGTCCTGGGCTCGGCCCGCCATCGAAGCGGGATAGCGATGGATGGCCGGTGGTCCCTTGAAGATCGTCTCGAGCTCACCGCGATCCATCGCCGCTATCTCTCCTGCGTCGAGGTCGACACCCAGTCTCTCCTTGAGCAGCTGGGGCCCGAAGAAGGCACGCTCCATCGGAAACTGCTGGTCGAGGAGCATTCCGATCAGAAGAGCCAAGCCATTGGTGGCCAACAGCCGGTTGGCCTCATCAGACTCGGTGAAGAACAACTCGTCGGGGCGATCCATGGGGCCCAACGGTAGCCCTCAGAAGATGAGGCGGATCAGGACGTACAGGATCAGGAGGCCGGCCGGCGTGTATGCGGCGAGTGATGTCGGGTCTCTTCTTGATTGGCTCATTCTTTGCTCCAAGGGCAACGTACGTTGAGATAGGGTCGAGGAAAATGGGGGATGTCCCCCAGTCGACCCCATGCACGTGACGAGAATGCGAACGGACCGCGAATGAGTCGAGAAATCTTCATCGTCGATGCCTGTCGGACGCCTATGGGCAAGCTGGGGGGACAGCTGGCACACGTCCGTCCCGACGACCTCGCCGCACACGCCGTGAGGTCACTATTGGCGCGGAACTCGACTCTCGACCCGATGGCCGTCGAGGACATCTCCTGGGGCGCCGCCAATCAGGCCGGCGAGGACAATCGAAACGTGGCAAGGATGGCGGGACTGTTGGCCGGCCTTCCCATCGAGGTTCCGGGGGCGACTGTCAATCGTCTTTGTGGCTCCGGTCTCCAAGCCGTCGTTTCGGCGGCTCACGCGTTGGCGGCGGGGTGGGGCGAGGTCATGATCGCAGGCGGCTCCGAGTCGATGAGCCGGGCACCCTATGTGATCATGAAGGGGGACCGAGCCTTCGCCACCGGCTTCCCTCAAGCCGCCGACACGGTGCTGGGCTGGCGGCTGGTCAACCCGACCATGGAGAAGCTCTACCCCCCTATCTCCCTGGGGATGACTGCCGAGGTGGTTGCGGCCAAGTACGACATAGGCAGAGACGACCAGGATCGTTTTGCTCTGCGCAGTCATCAGAGAGCCTTGGCGGCGGTCGAAGCCGGGCGGTTCACCGACGAGATCGTGGCCATCGAAGCGCCCGCCGACGCCAGACGTCGCCGCAATGTCATCGTTGAGCTCGACGAGGGGCCCCGGCCCGACACTTCTCTCGAGGTGCTGGCCAAGCTTCCCCCGGTGTTCAAGGAAGGGGGAACGGTCACCGCCGGCAACTCGTCGCCGATGAACGATGGGGCCGCCGCAGTCCTGCTCGCCACCGAGACCGGGTTGCGACAGCACGGTCTGGAGCCGATGGCTCGGCTGGTTTCATCAGCTGCCGCCGGCGTACATCCTGATGTGATGGGAATCGGCCCCGTCCCTGCCTCCGAGAAGGCGCTGTCGAGAGCTGGGATCGGTGTGAATGACCTCGACTTGATCGAGTTGAACGAGGCCTTTGCCGCCCAGTCCGTCGCCAGCTCCCGACTACTAGAGCTCGACGACGAGAAGGTGAACGTAAACGGCGGTGCGATCGCCATCGGGCATCCACTCGGCGCCTCCGGAGCGCGCATCCTGACGACCCTGGTGCACGAGTTACGCAGACGTAATGGGCGATACGGGCTCGCCACCATGTGCATCGGGGTCGGACAGGGGATCAGCGCGGTCGTCGAGCGTGTCTGAGCGGCCCCTCGACGGGATAGTCGTCGCCGAGTTCGGGAACCTGATCGCCGCCCCCTATGCGTCCATGCTCCTGGCAGATCTGGGGGCTCGGGTGATAAAGGTGGAGACCACCAAAGGTGACCTCGGGCGCCAATTCGGGCCGTTTCAGGACGGGGAATCGGTCTTCTACATGAGTGTCAACCGGGGCAAGGAGTCCCTCTCGGTCGATCCAGGCGATTGGGTCGCCAAGAGAGTGTTCGACAACCTGGTGAGGAGGTGCGATGTCCTCATCCACAACCTCAGACACGGGGCGATGGAGAGAATGGGGCTCGGTGCCGACCGCGCCGTCGAGCTCAACCCGACTCTCATCTATGCCTCTGTATCGGCCTTCGGGGCCGAGGGGCCGTATGCGGAGCGAGCCGGCATCGACGTGGTCTTCCAAGGGGAGTCGGGCATGATCTCGATCTCTGGCCATGCCAAGGACGGCCCCAGGAAGACGGCCACCACGATCGGGGACTACGTGGCCGGCACCAATGCTGCTCTGGCCATATCCGCCGCTCTCGTCGAAAGGCCCCGCCGTGCCAGACGCATCGACGTATCACTCCGCGATGGCCTGATGGCGGTGCAATCGGGATGGAATGCGCTTGCCTTCAACTCTGGGTCCCAGCCGGAACGGACCGGCACCGCCAGCCCCTATCTCGCGCCCAACCAGGTGTTCGAGGGTTCGGATCGCCCCTTCACCCTGGCCGTGGTGTCGGACCGTCACTTCGAGATCCTCTGTCGGGAGCTGAAGCGGCCCGATCTCCTCGAGTCGTATCCCACCAACGACCAGCGTATGGCCGATCGCGACTCTCTCGCCAGGAAGCTGGCGCGGGTGTTCAAGACCGAGTCGGCGGGGCACTGGGTCAACTTGCTCGGCGCCGCCGGCCTGCCTGTGGGGAGGGTCCTGAGCATCGAGGAGTCGTTCGCCGACCCTCAGGCGCAACACAACGGGATGAGCGTCGTGTTCGAGCATCGGGCGGCAGGAACGGTTCGAGTGACCGGCTCCCCGATCCACGTCGACCGAGAGCCTGCACTTGCCGAACGACCACCCGCCACGCTGGGTCAGGACACCCGGTCGCTGTTGCACGAGCTCGGGGTGGACGACAACACCGTCGAGGAGCTGATCGCATCCGGAAGGGCGGTGGCCTCGTGAACGGTGTCGTGTTCTGGGCCCGGGATGTCGGTGACGACTGGGGGGAGATCTCGGCCGAGCTGGCCCGGGCATTCGAAGTCAGCCGGAACGCGGCCCAGGCCGGAAGCTCGCTCGTCTATGTGGTGCACGAGGACGATCTGCTGGGCCGGCGGGGGCCCGGAAACGCGATGGTGGCCACCGGATTGCTGTCTGCCGCACGCACGGCGGCGATCGAAGGGTCTCGTCAGGGATGGACGGTCAATGTGATCGCCTTCGACGAAGGTGCGGAGATGTCGGAGGCCGAGGAGTGGTCCAATCGGCTGATCCTTTCGGGCGCCATCACCGGAGAGCTGTTGCGAATCGGGCCCGGTCACATCGGGAAGGCGCTTTCGTGAAGGGCGCAATCGTGGTCACCGGCGCCGCCCGCGGGATCGGCCGGGCGATCGCGGAGAAGCTGGGCGCCACCGGGCCTGTCAGCGTGATCGGTGTGGATCTGGCCCCTGAGCTGGCGCTCTCCGAGCACATCACAGCGGTCCAGGTCGATCTCACAAGTGAGGCTGGGCCAGATCTGGTCCGACGAGCCGTGGAAGAATCCGGCGTACCGCTGATCGGGCTTGTCAACAACGCCGGCATCACCCGTGACTCCCGTCTGGTCAACATGACCGACGACGACTTCCGCGTGGTTCTCGATGTGAATCTCGGAGCCGCCTATCGCCTGACCACCGAGTTGGCGCCCCTCATGTCAGACGGTGGCGCCGTGGTCAACATCGCCTCCCGCGCCTACCTCGGGAACTTCGGTCAATACAATTACTCGATGTCAAAGGGCGGGCTCGTGGGCATGACCCGGGCGCTCGCCTTGTCACTCGCCCCCGCAGTTCGGGTCAACGCCGTCGCCCCGGGCTTGATCGCCACTGAGATGAGTTTGGGGATCCCCGAGGAGATCAGGGCGAAGATGGTCGACGCCATCCCACTCCAGCGCATGGGCAATCCCGAGGAGATCGCCAACACCGTCTGGTGGCTGCTCAACCCGCTCTCCAGCTACATCACGGGTGAGGTGATCGTGGTCGGTGGAGGCCGCAGCCTCTCTTGATTCGAGGTGTGGCGGTCCGATTCGCCTCACGTGTCGGCAGAAACCTGCCGACGAATGACCGCCGCCGGTGCAACGATCAACCCGTCGCACTCGCTACTCCGTCACGAGGTCCTCTCGATGGCGTCCCGTCCCGAAGATGGCGATGACCGTCGGCCCCGAGTGATCCGGTATATCAGCAACGCAACGATCGATGCCCCAATGCCAAGACCAAGCCACAGCGGATGTTGGTCGAGATTTCCCAGCCCCACCAATGCGACCAGTCCGCCGACACCGAAGACGAGACCCCAGATGTCCTCGAGATCAGGTGCGTGGCGACCCAAGGCCCAGGTGAGCAAACCGGCGAACGGCAATGTCACGATTCCCACTCCGAAGGTAAACCAGGGCAATGCCCACAACGCACCGCAAAGTGCCCAGGCGAAGAACGCCCGCCAGCCAACTTCCTCGTCGAATCGCAAACCTCGCATGGTCGACCTCGACTGGTCCCAACCCTCACAACGAAGCTACACCAGCCGCATACCGAGGGTCCGACCTCACCGAAATCGGCCCGCCGCACGTCACCGTCCGCGTGTGCCGAAGATTCGCTGTAGCTCCTCACATGGGGCCTTGTTGGCCGGGATGATCGCGTGACCTGGGGATTGGACCGGTCTTGAGTGAGCCGTCGGTTCCTCTCGCCCATCACGCCCTGTGATCGATGATCTGGGACTGGATGATCCGCCCGATCCGGCCTTCCCGGTCATAGACCGTCGTGTCGGCCATGCCCACACCGTGAGGGTGAGGATGGGACTGCGATTGCATCCCGATCCACTCGCCGACCGGGTATCGATGCAGGTGGAGGCTCAGATCGGGGTTGACGAAGCTGTGAACGGTCGGGTCGAGTGACTGGCCGTTCCCATTGGCCATGTCGGCCAGCGTCGCCAGGGTCACGAAGGGCGTGGGTGTCTCACCCGCGACCAGAGGCACCCTGAGACGAAACCAGGAGGCACCGGGACCTGGCTCTACGAAGGAGCGCTCGCTGGTTCGAATCTCCACCGCGTCGTAGTGGAATCGGCGCAACTCGTCTTTCTCACCGAAGTGACCGGCCCAATCGAGCACGTCGAGCTCGTCGGGCTCGAAGGGCATGGTGTCGCTCCGATGATCAGGCAGCTCGATCTCACCGATCCTGATCTTGAGCGCCCTGACCAGGCCCAACTCGGTCTCACCGTGCAACAGCACCCCGTCGACGAGCTGGATCCTCTTCCCCTCCCTGATCACCCTGGTCTCGACCCGGAGTGGCTCCAGAGTGACAGGGCGGATCAGATCGACCGTGAATCGAGCCACCATCATCGGGGCGAGTGTGGGCACCGCTTCCACGGCCCGGGCAAGGATCCCGCAAGGCGGGCCACCGTGCTGGGTGTAGTCGGTCCATCCCCCGCGGGTCAGATCACTGGGGACCAAATGGGTCCCTGCGAGCTCGAATAGGGACGACACTCAGTAGTAGTAGCGACTGACCGTCTCGGCGACCATGGCGGGCTTCTCCAGACCCTCGACTTCGATGACGACCTGACGATTGACCTGGATACCGCCTTCGACGTCGCTGACGGAGACCAAGCCGACCCTTGCCCGTATCCGTGAGCCGACCGGTACCGGGGCCGGGAACCGCACCTTCTCCAACCCATAATTGATCGCCATCTTCGGGGAGCCGACGTCCAACTCGACTTGACCGGCCAGAGCCACCGTCAGAGACAGGGTCAAGAAGCCGTGGGCGATGGTCCCGCCGAACGGGCCCTGCGCAGCTCTCTGTTGATCGACGTGGATCCACTGGTGGTCGTCGGTGGCATCGGCAAAGGCGTCGACCCGTTCCTGGGTGACTTCCATCCAATCGCTGACGCCGATCTCGGATCCGATGAGTGGGGCGAAGTGCTCTGAATTCATGGGCCGAGGTTACGTGACCGGGCTACTCTCGCCACCCGTGCAGGTGCTTGGGACGAATCTCGACCCCCGATCCGACGAGTACCAGGCCAACCGGGCGGCCATGGAGGAGAAACTCGCCGAG
>JBAULI010000130.1:0-9934 GCA_049578105.1 Acidimicrobiia bacterium
GCGTGTGCGCGGCCTCGGCAAACAGACGCCGGTCGGCCGGATGTCTACGCTGGCCGTCCATGTATCGCAGGTCTCAGGAGGGTTGGGTCGAAGTCATCTGTGGCCCCATGTTCTCGGGGAAGAGCGAGGAGTTGATCAGAAGGGTCACGAGGTCCAAGATCGCTCGGATTCCTGTTCAGACCTTCAAGCCTCAACTCGACGTCCGGTACGCCGACCGTGAGGTGGTCTCCCACTCGAGTCTCAAGGTCGACGCCACCCCGGTGGAGAACTCGACCCAATTGCTCAAGGCAATCGAGGATCAGACCCTGGTCATCGGGATCGACGAAGGCCAGTTCTTCGACCACGGGTTGGTCGATGTGGTGGAACAACTGGCGGCGGCCGGGAAGGAGGTCATCATCGCCGGTCTCGACACCGACTATCTGCGCCGGCCATTCGAGCCGATTCCGACACTGTGCGATAGGGCCGAGTACGTGACCAAGATGCTGGCGGTATGCCACAAGTGTGGCGGCCCCGGTATGTACACCCAGCGCATCGTTCACTCCGACGATCTCGTGGTCCTTGGTGCCCAGGGTGCCTACGAGGCACGATGCCGGCGATGCTACGACCCATCCGAGCCGGAGCAGCCGGAGCTGGGGTTCAACGGTGGATAGGACTCGTCTTGGTTTCTGGTAACCTTTGTCAGTCCGCCAGACGCGACCTTTTTCCTTTCTCTGGAGTGTTTCGCTGATGAACACCCACGCACATCGGACTTCCGATGTTTCAAATACTGGTTTGTCAGGCTGCCACCCCGTCACGGTGTGGCAGCCAGGGCGTCGTCTGGCCCACGATCCTGCACGCGAGAGCACCAACACGGCTTGCACCCTCGTGTCCTGTCACAACATCAATTCTCAGAGGAGTGAGACCACATGGCTCTATTTCGCAAGAAGAGCCCTCAGATCATCCGAAAGTCCTCGAACGAGGGAGCCGTTGAAGAACGGAAGACGGTCCGCGTCAAGGGCCACAAGGTAACGGTCACCCGGGTCGAGGCTGCACCCACCCAGACCAAGCCACAGAGGGAAAAGCGCCGCCAATCCTCGGGTCCGAGCGGCAAACACGCCAAGAACGGCCTGTCCACGTCACGAACCCGTTCGCGACGCCCCGTCGACGACGAGGTGATAGTCCCGGTCGAGACGGGTCGCAAGCAGATGCTGGTGAGGGTCACCAAGGGCCAGACCCAGATGGTCGTCCTCGAAGGCCCGGTCCTGGTGGAGCACTATGTCGCCAGGGAGGAGAGCTCGTCGGTGGCCGGGAACATCTACCTGGCCAAGGTCAGAAACGTCCTCCCCGGGATGGAAGCGGCCTTCCTCGATTTTGGTGAGCCGAAGAACGGTGTTCTGTATGCCTCGGACGTTGCCGCCGACGGCCGAGGAAATGGCCGATCCAATCGTCGGATCGAGAACGTCCTCAAGGACGGGGACGAAGTGCTGGTGCAGGTCACGAAGGACGCGATGGGGGCCAAGGGGGCCAGGCTCACCGGGATGCCTTCACTTCCGGGCCGGTATCTCGTATTGGTCCCCGACTCGGACAGCGTCGGGATCAGCAGGAGGCTGCCGGACGATGACCGGAACCGGTTGAGGGAAGTCATCAACAAGGTCCGACCGGACGGATATGGGGTGATCGTCCGCACCGCCGCCCTCCACGCCAACGCCGAGGAATTGGCCGCGGACATCTCCCGGCTCCGCAAGGTCTGGGATCGAATCCAGGAGGAGTCCAAGGTCGGAGGCGCCCCCCGTCTCGTGCATCGGGAGCCAGAGCTCCTGATCAAGGTGATCAGAGAGCATTTCACGGCCGACTTCAGACGTCTTCTCATAGACGACGCGCACGCCTACGAGACGGTGGTCGACTATCTCCGTGGCACCGCCCCCGACTTGGTGGCGAAGGTCAAGCTCTACGAGGACGAGGTGCAGCTGTTCGAGAGATATCACGTCGACGATCAGCTGAAGAAGGCCCTGGATCGGAAGGTCTATCTGCCCTCCGGTGGCCATCTCGTCATCGATCGCACCGAGGCTTTGACGGTCATCGACGTGAACACTGGGAAGTTCGTCGGATCATCGACCCTCGAGGACACGGTTCTACAGAACAACCTCGAGGCTGCGGAAGAGATCGGTCGTCAACTCCGCTTACGCGACATCGGCGGGATCATCGTCATCGACTTCATCGACATGGAGACGGTCGAGAACCAGCAGGCGGTGCTGCGAAGGCTCAAGGAGACACTGGCCAAAGACAAGACCAGGACTCAGGTCTTCGATGTCTCCCATCTCGGCTTGGTGGAGATGACGAGGAAGAACGTCTCGGCCGGCCTGCTGGAGCAGTTCTCCTCGAAGTGTGAGCATTGCGGCGGGCGTGGTGTGATAGTCCACGAGCAGGCGGTCGCCGCCGAGGACCTGGTCAGTGATTTTGCCGACTGAGCTCCTTTGATTGCCGGCCGACTTTGGCATCTTCTCTTGGCGGCGGACTTTGCCTCGGCCCACCCTCATCCACGGGAATCTCCCGGTGCTCGCGTGTGCGCGGCCTCGGCAAACAGACGCCGGTCCGCCGCAGCTGCCGCCGCGTGGCACGGTCAACGGGTCGATAGGAAAGACGCCGGTCGGCCGGGGCTACCGCCGCGTGGAAAGTTGTCGAAGCCGGTCCGCGGCATGTGGTGGCTTGGCGGAAGATCGTGCTGACCGATACAATCGTTGACGGTTCCCCCTTTTTGGAAGAGGTTTAGACATGTACGCCATCATTCGCGCCGGAGGCAAGCAAGCCAAGGTGCATTCGGGTGATGTGATCGACATCGAGCGGGTCAAGGGTGACGCCTCCGAGCTCACCTTCTCACCATTGCTAGTCGTGGATGACAAGGGCAATGCCGTGTCGGACCGATCAGTGCTCGCCAAAGCCTCGGTCGTGGCCAAGGTGCTGGGCGAGTCGTCCGGACCAAAGATCGACATCTACAAGTACAAGAACAAGACCGGGTACAGCCGCCGCCAGGGTCATCGCCAGAAGTACACACGCATCGAGATCACCGGGATCGAGCTACCCGGTGCCGCCAAGCCGAAGACCACCGCAAAGACTGCGGCCGCCGAAGAGCCCGAGGCCAAGTCGAACGAGCAGACCGAGACGCCAGAGCCGACGAAGTCGGCCACTGCCAAGACCAAGGCCGCCGAGACGAAGACGACGGCGAAGAAGCCTGCGGCCGCCAAGCCGGCGTCCACGAAGGCTTCGACCACGAAGGCCTCAACGGCCAAGACAGCCGCCAAGAAGCAGGCGGCCAAATCCCCGGCCAAGAAGCCGGCCGCCAAGCCGGCCAAGACCGACAAGCCCGAGGAGGAGTGACATGTCAAAGACGAAAGCAGGCGGTTCCTCGAAGAACGGTCGTGACTCTGCAGCCCAGCGTCTTGGCCCCAAGGTGTTCGACGGCGAATTCGTGAACGCCGGCGCCATACTCGTGCGTCAGCGCGGTACCCGCATTCATCCCGGCGACAACGTCGGGAGGGGGAGCGACGACACTCTCTTCGCGATGGCACCCGGGACCGTCAAGTACGGGACCCGCGCCAACCGGCGTCTCGTAAGCGTCGTCCCCGAATAGACGTCTCCGGTCGTGTTCGTCGACCGGGTTCGCGTGAATCTGAAAGCCGGCAACGGCGGGGCAGGAGTCGTTTCGTTCGTCCGGGCCCGCGGCAAGCCCAAAGGTAAGCCCAAGGGTGGCAACGGCGGCCCGGGGGGCTCGGTCTACCTCGAGGCAGACCCATCGGTGGCGACACTTCTTCGATATCAGCGCAACCCCCATCACAGCGCAGGTCACGGCACTCACGGGCAGGGTGATCTCAGACACGGGAAGGCCGGCGACTCACTGACCCTATCGGTCCCGCTCGGCACCGCGATCTACGACGACGAAGGCACCCTGCTCGCCGACCTCGTGTCGGCAGGCCAGCGATTCGAGGCGGTGAAGGGCGGTCGTGGCGGCCGGGGCAACGCCGCCTTCGTCAGCCCCTCGAACCGGGCGCCGGCAGTCGCCGAGCAGGGTGAGTACGGCCGGGATCAATGGTTCACCCTCGAGCTTAAGCTCATGGCTGATGCGGCCCTGATCGGTTTTCCGAATGCTGGGAAGTCCACCTTCATCTCCACGGTCTCGGCCGCAAAGCCCAAGATCGCCGACTATCCATTCACCACGCTCGAGCCCAATCTCGGTGTGGTCAACTTCGACGGACGCGAGATGGTCCTCGCCGATATCCCCGGATTGATCGAGGGCGCTGCTTCCGGACGAGGTCTCGGCCACGAGTTTCTGCGTCACGTCGAACGCGCCCGCGTTCTCGTCATGCTGCTCGACCCGTCAAGCCTGCAGGAGCATGATCCGGCTCGCCAATTGGAGATCCTCAGCAGCGAGATCGCCGGCTACTCGAAGGATCTGGCCAGCCGCCCCAGGTTGGTGCTCATCGGCAAAGCCGACCTCGTCGATGTCGATGAGATCGCCGATCGGCTCGGTGCCCTGCCGGTGTCGTCACTCAGCGGAGAGGGGATGAAGGAAGCGCTGCACGCGATCGCCGACCTCGTCGACGAGGCGGAGCGGGTGGCCCCGGAGCGAAAGGGGTTCGTTCTCCATCGGCCCCTGGGCCCGACGTACACGATTCGACGTGAAGACGACGCCTGGCGGGTTGATGGCATCGCGGCCGAGCGTGCCGTTGCATTCGCGGATCTCACCCTGCCGGAAGCGGCCGACATGGCTGCATGGCGCTTGGCGCGGCTTGGCGTCGACCAGTCTCTGCGGGAGGCAGGAGCGATGGAAGGCGACGAGGTGCGGATCGGTGACATCGCCTTCGAGTTCATCCCCGACCGCTTCGAGGAGGAATGACGATTCAATCGTCCCCATCACGAGGCAGCGCTGCGCATCGAACACATCGCGAGGTGGCCGGCAAGGCCTCCATCCGTGCTTCGGTGATCGGGTCGCCACAAGTGTCGCAAGTGCCGTAGGTGCCCTCCGACAACTTGGACAAGGCGCGCTCGACATCCGCGATCGATGCAGTCAGTGATCGGGCCGTCGCCGTGGTGCTCAATCGTTCCACGGCCTCGGTCGTGCCGTCACCCACCCGCTTGCCAAAGGAGACATTGGCCCCATCGACCGGGGGCGCCGTCAATCGAGCGAGCTCTTCCTTCAACTGACTCAATCTGTCGTGGAGGGCGTGCCGGACGATTTCCTCGTCGATCATCGCCGCCAGAGGTCCTTGGTGAAGAGCACCAGCACCGGGAAGATCTCCAAGCGTCCCACGATCATGAGGCTCGAGAGCATCCACTTTGCCAGATCGTGCAATCCGGCATAGTTTTCCGCCGGCCCCACCTCACCCAGCCCCGGCCCGATGTTCCCCAACGACGCCGCGACGGCGCTGGTCGCCGTCACCAGGTCGAGCCCCTCCGACAAGTTGGCGTCTATGAAGGCGAGGAGGAACGTCGAGGTCATGAACAGGAACATGTAGAAGAGGAAGAACGACTGGATCGCCTCGACGATCGGGTCGCTGATTCGAGTGCCTCCGAACCGGGTGACGAAGACGCCACGGGGATGCACGAGCCGTCGGAGATCGGCAAAGGCCGACTTGCTCAATGCGGCCAGGCGGAAGGTCTTTATCCCTCCTGCGGTCGAGCCGGCCATGCCACCGACGAACATGAGGCCAACGACCACGATCTGGAGAGCCGGCTGCCACAAGCCGAAGTCGGTGGAGGCGAAGCCGGTGGTGGTGGTGAGGGAGACGGTGTTGAACGCCGCATCACGTATGGCGTCGCCTCCTTTCTGATCCCTCCACAGCCCACCGGCGACGATGACGGTCGCAACGAGTGTGATCGCCCCATATACCCGAAACTCGGAGCTCCTCAGATACAGGGATGGATTGCGGAACGCGCGAAAGTGAAGAGCGAACGACACACCGGCGGCAAACATGAAGAACGTCACCACCCACTGCGTGTATGCGGAGAAACCGGCCAGTGAGGTGGCCTCGGTTCCGAAGCCACCCGTGGACATCGTGGTGAAGGAGTGGATCACCGATTGGAATATGTCCATGTCGCCTGCGACGAGGAATGCGACCTCGACCAGAGTGATGACGGTGTAGACCAGCCAGAGCCGCTTGGCGGTCTCTTGAAAACGCGGTGTCAGCCGATCCGGCGTCGGTCCGGGAGACTCGGCGCGCGCCAGCTGCATTCCACCCGTCCCCAAAAGGGGCAGGATGGCCACGCCCAGGACGATCACACCCATACCCCCGAGCCATTGGGTGAGACCCCGCCAGAAGCCGATGCCACGCGGGAGCGAGGCGGGGTCGGCAAGGATGGAGGCTCCCGTTGTCGTGAATCCCGACGCCGTCTCGAACACGGCGTCCGTGATCGACGGTATCGCCCCCGTGATCAGGTAGGGGAGAGCTCCAAAGATCGAGAACACGAACCAGGAGAGGCCTACCGCTGCAAATCCTTGCTTCACTCCGATGGAACGGGGTCGGGACACGACTCGCCGCATCATCAGCCCGAACGCCCCCGTGATCCCCGCCGAGACGGCGATGCCAAGAGCGGTCTCGTATTCGCGATAGACGATCGAGACGACGCCGGCGGCGAGCATGGCCACGGCCACGAAGACGAGGATGGAGCCGATCACGTAGGCAACCGTCTTCAGCAGCAGAGAGGTCGTTGACCCCGTTGCGGGATGGGCCCCGGTCATGCGGTGAAGAGGGCCGAGGATTCTTCGATGTCTCGGGATAGAGCGAAGAAGATGATGTGGTCACCTGCCCTGATCTCCGTGGACCCATCCGGGACGAAGGTCGTGTCGGCCCTGGAAATCCCCCCGACGATCACACCGGGCGGGAGGTTCAGCTCGGCGAGACTCACGCCCTCGGCGGCTGCACCCGGGCTCACTTCGATCTCGATCGCCTCGGCGTCGGTGTCAGAGAACGTGGCCACCTGCTCGACCTGGCCTTGACGGACGAAGCGGAGTATCGCGCTCGCCGCCATCAGCCGGCTCGATACCGCTGCGTCTATCCCGACACCGGAGAGGAGGCTCACGTATGGGATGCGATTGAAACGCGAGATGACGACTCCGGCACCAAGAGCCTTCGCCACCAGACAGCTCAGCAGATTCACCTCGTCCCACCCCGACAATCCAAGGGCCGCGTCCTTGGGCCCGGGATCCAGGTCTGCGAGCACGTCGGGATCTGTCGGATCGCCACAGATGACCAGTGCCTTGGGGTGCTTGTCGGCCAGTCTGCGGCAACGGTCGGCGTCTTCGTCGACGACCACGACTGAAAGCCCGGCTCCGAGCATGTTCTCGGTGGCCAGCTCGGCGAGACGGGTGCCACCCATGATGATCGCCCGATCCAGTTGTCGCCGCCGCATGCCGAGCAGGTGGGTCGCCGTATCGACGCGATCATCGGTGGTCATGATCAGGGTGTGGTCCCCGGATCGCACCTGGGTATCGCCGTGAGCGACCATGGTCTTCCCCTCCCTGACCAAGGCGGCCACGATCCAGCCTCTCTCGGTCGCATGGAGCCGGAGCTCGCTGAGACTGCCGTTGGTTATGGGAGCGTCCTGGGTCACGATGCCCCCGACCATCACCAGCTTGCCTTCGGCGAATTGGATCAACTCGCTGACGCCACCGGAGCGTACGATGCCCACCAGCTCTTCTGCCGCCGTAGCCGAGGGGTCGATGACCACGTCCACCCCAAGACGATCCGCCCCTTCTCTGATCTCGGGGTCCTCGATGCGAGCGATCGTGGTGACAACACCCATTTGCTTGGCCGTGTGACAGGCGAGGACATTGGCTCCATCGGAGTTCGACACCGCAATGAGCAGGTCGGAACGAGCGACACCGGCTTGCTCCAATGTTGAGCCGCTTGCCCCGTTGCCGATCAGGACGAGCGCATCGATTCGGTCCTGCAGGTGGGCGGCCCGGTGGTCGTTGTCTTCGATGATCACGACGTCCTGGCCCTCGGAGGAAAGCCGTTCCGCAAGATAGGACCCGACTGCTCCGGCTCCGACGATGATGATTCGCATTTGATCCTTGATCCGGTGAGATTGGCCCGCCAGGCTAACCAGGCAGCCTTTGTATGGAGCACGCCGAGCACCGCGTGCGGTCACCTTAGAATGCGCTTTTCGCCGGGAGCCTGATGAGTTTCGAAAGCCCAAAATCCGTAGCTGAGATGCTGCGCTCGGTCGACTACCTGCCCGACGACCGGATCGCCCAGGTCGTGTTCCTCGCGGATCGGCTCGAGAAGCCCATCCTCGTGGAGGGCCCTGCCGGCGTGGGCAAGACCGAGCTGGCCAAGTCACTGGCACGCGCGACCGGGCGCCCACTCGTGAGGCTCCAGTGCTACGAGGGGCTGGACGAGGCCAAAGCCCTGTACGAATGGAACTACAAGAAGCAGTTGCTTCGCATCCAGTCGGACGTCGATCACGACTGGGAGGACATCGAACAGGACATTTTCTCCGAGGAGTTCCTGCTCACCCGACCGCTGCTCGCTGCCATCAAATCCGAAGACCCGGTGGTGCTGCTCATCGACGAGGTGGATCGGGTCGAGGTGGAGACCGAGGCCCTGCTCTTGGAGATCCTCTCCGACTTCCAGGTGTCGATCCCGGAGCTCGGGACCATGGAGGCATCGAGCCTCCCCATGGTCATCCTGACCTCCAACAACACCAGAGAGCTGAGCGAAGCCCTCAAACGGCGGTGTCTCTTCCTCCACATCGATTATCCAGATCCGGCCAGGGAACAAGAGATACTCACGGCACGGGTCCCCGGGCTCTCAGAGCATCTCGCCGCTCAGGTCGCAAAGGTCGCTCGTTCGATTCGAAGCTTGGACCTGAAGAAGGCCCCCTCGGTCTCCGAGACCATCGATTGGGCCCGCACCCTTCTGGCGCTGTCGGTCGAGGACGTCGACGAAAAGGTGCTGGGTGACACGCTCAATGTCCTCCTCAAGTACCAGGCCGACATCGAGAAGGCGGCCAAGGAGCTGACATCGGCTCCACAGGCTTGACGTGCTCGGTGACATAACCGGTTTCATCGACGAGCTGCGGGCGTCCGGTGTCCCCGTTTCCATGGTCGAAGCCATCGACGCCATGCGGGCCGTCGAATCGATCGATCTCGACAGTCGGGTCGGGCTGCGTGAGACGCTTCGGGCCACATTGATCAAGAACGTCCGTCATGAGGGCGCCTTCGACACAGCCTTCGACACCTACTTCTCCATGATTCCGCTGCCACGGGATGGAGAGGCCACCGACCTGGAGGACCTGCCAGGCACAAGCCCGGAGCGGACGGGTGACGAGAGTCTGCCATTCGACCTCGACCAGCTGCTCGACTCATTGCTGGAAGCCATGGCCGGTCTGGATGAGGAGCGGTTACGCCAGGGAGCGCGACGGGCAGTCGAAAAGCTGGCGGGCATGGAGCCGGGGCGCCCTGTGGGCGGCACCTATTACCTCTACCGGACCCTGCGTCGTCTGGAGCTCGACGAGTTGCGAGATCGGCTGCTGGAGGCTCTGGGCGCCGACCAGGAGCTCAGCGACTTCGATAGACGGCTCCTGGAAGAGGAGGTCGAGGCGCGAATTCAACAGCTTCGAGCGGAGATCGAAGAGGAGATCAGGCGGCGGCTGGTGGCCGACCGGGGACGCGAGGCGGTGGCTCGCACACTGCGGCGGCCACTGATCGAAGACGTCGATCTCATGCACGCCACCACCAAGGAGCTTGCAGAGATGGAGGCGGCGATCGGCCCGTTGACCAGGAAGCTGGCGGCGAAGCTGGCGAGACGACGACGTCGTCGGACCGGGCGTCTCGACTTCCGACGCACGATGCGCAAGTCGCTCGCCACCGGGGGAGTGCCCGCCGACCCTCAATTCCGTCATCCACGGCCCCATCGCCCCGAGGTGTGGCTCCTGTGTGACATCAGCGGGTCGATGG
>JBAULI010000131.1:0-5030 GCA_049578105.1 Acidimicrobiia bacterium
CCGGGAGGAGGTCGACGCCGATAGGCCCGCCTTGCCCTTTGATCTGAGCGCCACTGTGTAGGACCACATCTTCTGGCCCCACCATCACCGACCCGTCCGAGGCCGGCCTGGTGTAACCCACCGGGAAGACCACCAACCTCTCCTCGTCGCCGAGATCGATGAACCAACATCCGTTCGACCTCATGATCACGTTCCCGGTCAGATCGGCGACGGTGTGTGAGTAGGCCTCGTCATCCTGCTGCACGGGAAGCCTGTCGCCGCCAAGATTCGACGATGTGGTCGAAGGTGTCCCGGCCGAAGAGCAGCCAATCAGCACCGTGGCCATCATCACGATCGCCTGCACGCGGAATGCTCGAGCCTTCACCGTCTCGGTTCCAATCGTTGGAGCAACCTCGTATTTGGACGCTCCAAAGGCGTCTTCGGATTCGTCAAACGGTGAAATTCGCAACGAAGTCGTCGATGACGTCGACGAGGTGATGCCATGACGGCTCGAGCATCGGCTCGTGACCGGCACCATGGAGAACGACGAGCCTCGTCCCGAGGGCGGCGGCCGTCGCCTCCCACTCGGCCACGTCGAAGATGCCGTCCGCGTCACCACCGATGACCAGAGTCGGGACCGAGATGCGTTCGACATCGGGGCGCTTGATCAGAAGATCGACGAAAGCGCGATACGAGGCGTCTTCCAATCGCTCGCCGTATCGCTCGACTTCGCTCCGTGGGACCGTGGGTGCGAACAGGAACTCGTGAGCCAGCTCCGGTGAGGCAACGAGCGGACCCACATTGAGTGTGGCGTTGATCTTCGCAAATACTCCCGGATGACGGCGTGCGGCCTTGAGCGTCGCCTTCCACGCCCCCCTCTGGGGAACGGTCGAAACCAGGACACCGGCATGAGCCGGATGTCCACCGGCCAGATAGTGCTGCGTGGCGAAGCCACCCATCGAGTGTCCGATCACCACAGGTGCCCGCTCCAGGGTCGAGGCCACCGATTCGATGTCGGCCACGTAGTCGCCTATCGATGACCCCCGGATTCGCCCTTCGCTTCGACCGTGTCCGCGCAGGCTCACCGCATAGCTGTCATAGCCCCGACCCGCCATCGCTCCCAGGACGTGCTCATCCCAACACCAGGCGGCTTGCCAGAAGCCATGGACAAAGAGGAGAGGCGGCCGGTTCGAGACCCCCTCGGGATGACGTTCGAGAACCTCGAGACTCATGCCCGGACTCTACGACCCCCCTGGTCGATCGGCATCGATCGGTGGCAGCGCACATGACGTCCAGGCACCGTCGTGATCGCTGGAATCGATGACTGCCTCCACGAACATGACTCCCACGGTTCCGTCGACGGCATTGGGAAATCGCACCGCCATCGGATCAGGCTCGGCACCAACGCGTCTCGCGGCGATGGCTTCGGCCGCATCCGAATACAGGTTGGCAAACGCTTCGTGAAAGCCCTCTGGGTGACCGGACACGATCCGGCTGGCCCGTTTCGACAGGGGTAGCGTGCCTGGCCCATTGGGAGTCCGCTTCTCTGCAGGCCCCTCCAACGGCTTGAACATGAGCACCGTTGGCTTCTCCTGTTCCCACTCCAGCGTCCCCTTGGTCCCCGATACCCGTATCCGAAGGCAATTCTCCACTCCGGCCGCCGCCTGGGTGACCCAAAACGTGCCCCGAGCGCCGTTGTCCATCCTGAGGTGTGCGCCGGCGAAGTCGTCGACCAGCCTTCGGGGGACGATCGACCCGACCTGAGCCGAGACCTCGGTCACCTCCAGGCCGGTGATGAACCTGAGGAGGTTGTGTGCATGAGTGCCGATGTCACCCATGACCAGTGAGGGGCCGCCGCGCACCGGGTCGTAGCGCCAGGGCAGACCCTCATCCCCGTCGGGGTCGTCCTCCCGCGCCTTGCCACCTTGGACATACTCCACCTGTACCAGTCGGATCTCGCCCAGTTGCCCGGTCTCGACCATTCCCTTGGCTTGGCGAACCATGGGGTAGCCGGTGTAGTTGTGTGTGAGGCAGAAGACCAGCCCCGAGTCTCGAACATGTGCCAGCAAGTCGAGTGCCTCCTCGACGGTATTGGTCATCGGCTTGTCGCAGACGACGTCGAATCCGAGCTCGAGGGCTCGCACGGCGTAGAGATGGTGCGTGTCGTTCGGCGTCATGATGGCCACCACCTCAGCCCCGTCGTCTCTCCGGCCCTCCTTTTCGAGCAGGTCGATCCCATCGCCGTAGGCGCGATCCATCGCGATGCCCAATGCCACGCCGGCGGAGCGCCCCCGGCCGGGGTCGGACGAGAGTGCGCCGGCAACCAGCTCATATCGCCCGTCGATACGCGCAGCCGCCCGATGCATCGCCCCGATGAAGCTTCCCGGTCCTCCGCCGATGACCGCCAGCCGCAACGGCCGCCCCAACATCTCGATTACAGGATTCGACCCCATGTGCCTCCGTCTCGTGGAGAACCTAGCCAGCAAGCCCAGGCCCGGAGCCCATCCGCTAGCGGGCCTCATGTAGTGTCGACTGGTAGTCCATGTCGCGTTCAACGCCTTTGATGACCCTGCTGTTGGTGTCGATACTCGCGATTCCAATGACAGCATCGGCCGCGACAGTGCCGGGCGGCACCTTCACCGACGACAACGGCAACACCCACGAGGCCGGGATCGAAGCGATCGCCGGCGCCGGCATCACCCTGGGCTGCAATCCGCCCCTCAACACTCACTACTGCCCCCGGGACACGGTCACCCGCGGCGAAATGGCTGCGTTCCTGGCGCGGGCCCTCGGTCTCCCCGCCGCGAGCAGCGATTACTTCTCAGACGACGATGGGATCGTCTTCGAGGGAGCCATCAACCGGATTGCCGAAGCGGGAATCACGAATGGCTGCAATCCACCGGACAACGACCTCTTCTGCCCGTCACGCACGATGACGCGTGGGGAGATGGCCGCCTTCCTGGCACGGGCGTTCGATCTCCCGGTCTCGGCGGTCGATTGGTTCGATGACGATGACGGGCACATTTTCGAGTCCGCGATCGATCGGATTGCAGATGCCGGGATCACCGTGGGATGCAACCCTCCGGACAACGATCGTTTCTGTCCCAACGACACCATCAAGAGAGACCAGATGGCGACATTCCTCACCAGGGCGCTCGGTCTCCCCTCGTCGAAGCCACCACCCGTGCTCGGATTCGGACCGGGCACCTATGCGATCGATGTCGACCTCGCCCCGGGGACATATCGCAACAGCGGGTTCACGCCCGGGTGCTATTGGGAGCGTCTCTCGGGATTCTCGGGCCAACTGTCCGACATAATCGCCAACAACTTCACGAATATCGGCCAGATAGTGGCGATCGCGCCGACCGACGCCGGCTTTCGTGCCACCGCCGCCTGCGCCAAGTGGACCAACCAGTTGGTCACCGATCGGAGGGCCAGTCCATCAGCCTCATTCGGTCCCGGGACCTACCTGGTCGACGAAGAAGTGAGCCCGGGGACATGGCGAAGCACGCCTGTCAGTGGCGAGTTCTGCTACTGGGAGAGGCTCTCCGGATTCGGCGGCGACCTCGGAGACATCATCGCCAACGACTTCACCGACGTCACCTCGATAGTCCAGATAGATCCCGGTGATGTCGGTTTCGTGTCCGAGGAGGGATGCGGGCCCTGGACCAAGATCGGCTGAACGAACGGCCCGGATCCAGGCTGTCAGGGACCGACCTCCACGTTCATGTCCCTCGGCACCATGGCGAGATAGGTGGATCCGACCGGTAGGCCGAAGGGCTCCCCGGCCAGATCTCGGAACACGAACGGGTCCGCCCGTGCGGTTCTAGACCATGTCCCGCGAACCAGCTGGCCGTTATGGGCGACCAACAGCCGGCCTCCTCCAATCACGTCGAATGTCGGCACTTCGGCTCCATTCGAGTCCTGGTACCCCGCTGGACGCTCGGCAACGAACATGACAACCACGGTCTCATGAGCCAGCACCGACATCGGGCCGTCCAGGGTGTCGAGGACCTGGTAGGGCTCACCATCCTGATAGCGGGCATAGACGCCATCCTCCAGCCGCAACTCGACGCCGCCGAGTGGTAAAGCCAGTGTCGATGCCGATTCGCTGCTCGACGGCAACACGCCTGAGGGCAGGCCTTTCCCCTCCGGGGGCGTCCCCTCGATCAGGGGCATCAGCACTTCGAGATCGAGGAAGGTGTCGCTCGGCACCTGTCTCCCACCCGAAACGAACAGGGAGAAGATGGTCGGGTCGACGATGTCGATTCCAGACGAGTCGACCGCCTGAACCACGAAGGGCTGACCGCCGGTCGACACCACTTGCACGGCCAGCGGCGGGAGCAGGTCCGCGTCCACCGGTCGCAACGACCTGATAGGCCCGACGAGCCCGGATGCACCGGCCGCAAACACGGCAACGAAGCGGGTCATGCCCCCCTCGACGGGAACTTCAACGAGTAGGGACGCCGAATTGATGCCCACCTGAGGTCGAGCCGACGGTGCGTTGTCGACCTTCACCGCGAGAAACCCTTCGCCGCTCGGTGACGGTCCGCCATCCCCCATGGTGGTCGAGGGGCCTGGTGACCCGGACCCAACGGGCGCGGTTGTCGTGACGATGGCCCCTGGATCCTCGTCCTCGGATCCCGTCCCGGGGTCACGGCGAGTCAGATAGAGGGCTAACAAGCCGACCAGGGCGATGGTCAGGACGATCGTTGCCCCACGCCAGGGGTTTGACCGAAGCCAGGCGATGGAGCGAGATGGCATCGGCAGGAGAATAGGGATGATCGACGCTCGAGGACACCGACCCGAGTGACTAGACCACCCGTGCGACCCTGGATTGGTTCTCGTATCGGGGGGTCCGCTGATCGAGTGTGTGGCCGTGGCACAAACAGAGGACGCACCCGGCAACCATCTCGAATGCTTCCGCTGCGGTGCGCCCGCCACGTTCATGATCCCCGGCCGGTACCTCTGCCCTCAACACGCAATGATCGAGGCTGCAACCGAGCGACACATACCACTCTTACTGCGAAGAAGGACTGCTCCTCCTGGGG
>JBAULI010000132.1:0-2296 GCA_049578105.1 Acidimicrobiia bacterium
GGACAGAAGCGATCGTTCACCGGTGGATTGCACCCATTGGTGATCCCCGCAGTCGCCAGCTTCTCGATCGCCGACTCGAACACCGAGCCATCGTCATCGACGAAGCTCGCCCCACTGCCATCGGTGAGACCCAAGACCCGGCCGAAGAAGGCGGCCATCTGCCCACGGGTGACCGGCTGGTCGGGACAGAAGCGATCGTTCACCGGTGGATTGCACCCATTGGTGATCCCCGCCGTCGCCAGCTTCTCGATCGCCGACTCGAACACGGAGCCATCGTCATCCCAGAATCGGCCATCGCCCGCCGGGTGATACCCGGGGGCGCGGAAGAACAACTCGGTGACCCACGTGCCTTCGCTTCCGATATGGACACCTATCGCCGCATATTGGAAGTCGGCCCCCAGGATGTTGGCGCGGTGAAGTGACGAGCCCATGAAGCTGTCGTGCACCTGAGTGCAGGAAGGCCCGTAAGTGCCTGAGGCCGCATATACGTTCTCTCCCCAGCTCGTCCAGATGCCGGGCAGGATCTGACCGCGCTCGGAGTCGGTCATATGACGCAAATGGCCCTCGGCCGCCATCTTCGCCGAGAAGGCGCGGACCTGGAGTGCCAGATCCGGTGCGAACGCCAATACCGCTCTCCCGGCTTCGGCGCGGCTTTGGTTGACTTCGGAAACGAGACACTGCTCGAACTCTGTCTCGGTGGTGGCTCCCTCTGCCCTCGGCATCGTCAGGAGGACGAGACCGAGCAACACCCCGCAGACAACGAGGAGTCGCGGCCCTCGCGATTCGTTGAGCTGTTCGATCTCCACCCGAATGCACCAGCTCTCGTCCAAATCACGAGATCGGTCATCCGGGGCCTCTCCTTTAGGAGTTCGCGACGACTCTGAAGGAAGGGTCTTTCGGCACTGGCGGCCGTGATCGAAACGCCTGATGCTGCGCCAAAGGAGGCTGGAATGACACAGCTGGACACAGGCCCCCCCAAGGTTGCCGCGGACAAGAATCCGGTGCGTCTGCGCAGGAGCACCGAGGACCGAGTCGTCGCCGGCATCTGTGGTGGTTTGGGCCAGTATTTCAACACAGACCCGATCTGGTTCAGGTTGGGCTTCGTCGTCCTCACCCTGGGTGGTGGCGCCGGCGTCCTGATCTACCTGATCGCATGGCTGGCGATCCCGGAGGCCGGGCCCGGTGAGACAGCCGAGGGTCATCACGGTGGCTTGGACAACCGTGGGCCTCTCGTCGCGGGTGTGATCCTGATTGCGATTGGGCTGGTGTTGCTCTTCAACAACCTGGTGCCTTGGTTCGATCGTGTGGCCTGGCCGTTGGCGGTCATCGCCACCGGTGCCGGGCTCCTTTTCCTTGGAGGTCGTCATGACCACAACTGACCTTTTGGAGAGGCCCGAGGCCGAGACGCCCCAGACGCCCAGGAGACGGCCCTATGGGTCCGTCGTGTTGGGAGCGCTTCTCATCGTCACCGGTGGGCTCTGGTTCCTCGACGCGATCGATGCGATCGAGATCCAGGCCGCGCTGGTCCTACCGGCCATTCTGGCCGTGATCGGCCTGGCACTGGTGGTCGGTTCGTTCGAGGGGCCGCACCGAGGGCTGGTGATCGCTGGGGTGTTCGTGACCCTCGCCGTCGTGGCGGTGGCGGCTGCGCCCACCGATGCCTTTCACGGGGGAATCGGGCAGCGGAACATCCACGTGACTGATCAGACGACGCTGGCGCCACGCTACGACGTGGGCGTGGGCGAGCTCAATCTCGACCTGAGCGATCTGGTCATGACCGAGTCCGCCAACGTCGACATCACGGTCGGTGCCGGCGATCTGACCATCACACTTCCACGAGACGTGGCGGTGGACATCGATGCCGCCGTCGGGGCCGGCCAAATCGCCCTGTTGGGCCAGCAGAGCGACGGATTGTCGGTAAGTCGCACCTACCGAAGTGACGACTACGACACCGCAGACGTCGCTCTCACGTTGAACCTGGACGTGGCGGCCGGAAACATCGAGGTGAACAGATGAGATTGCACAGAGGAACCCTGTTGGCAGGGGTCATCTATCTCGTGGTCGGAGTGGTGTTCTTCTTTGAAGGACTCGACGTCTGGACGTTGAAGATCGCAGACCTCCGCTATGTGGGCCCGTTGGCCCTGCTCGTCCTCGGACTGGCAGTGGTTGTCGGGTCCCTCGGGCGCAGCGAACACCAAAGCTGATCTCCCGTTAGGCGAAGGGGGCCCCCGGCCGGGGGCCCCCTTCGCCTAACGGGAGATCAGCTTTGGTGTTCGCTGCGCCCGAGGGACCCGAC
>JBAULI010000133.1:0-2172 GCA_049578105.1 Acidimicrobiia bacterium
GCTTCACGTGGGAGACACGGCTCACGATTCTCATCGCGGGCGTCAGGCGGACCACCTCCATGGTGGCGGGACAAGGATGGAGACCGTAGATCCCGAGCCCGATCCGGCACATGTCGCGTCTCGCCTCCGGAAACAGCAGTGCTCCTGCGGTGTTCGCCATGTGGATGAGAGGGGCATCGTGACCATCGATTGCCTCGTCGAAACGGTCGATCTGCGTCTTGGTGAAAACCGGATCCTGATCGGCGACGGCGAAGTGAGTCCAGAGCCCTCCCAGATCCAGTTTGGGATATGCCACCACAGTATCCAGCAATTGCGGAAGCGTCGCCGGCGGGGCGCCGACACGATGCATGCCGGTGTCGACCTTCAAGTGCACCTCGCAGGCAGCTCCACTGGAGCCGAGGGCCTCCAAGAACGACAGCGAGTAGGCGGTGGGTGTCAGACCCCATCTCACCACCTCCGGGGCGTCCTCGGTCGGAGGCTCGGACAGGAGGAGTATCGGGGCTTCGATACCGGCCTCTCGCAAGCGGACGCCCTCTTCGACCAAGGCGACCGCCAGCCACGGTGCCCCGGCCTCCTGGGCGGCCATCGCCACTGGCACGTCCCCGTGCCCGTATGCGTCCGCCTTGACCACGACACACACCTGTGAAGGAGCGATCTTCGACGCCAGCTCCTCGATGTTGTCGCTGATGGCCCTGAGGTCGATCTCGGCGTGGGTCGGCCTCACCAGGCGAATCTCCCGACATGGCCGGCCAGCGCCCCGGCGGTGACGGTGCCGCTTCGCAGGAGATCGGCTGCTGCAATGCCGTGCCAGTAGGCGGCGGACACCGCCGCCGACGAGGCATCGAGTCCCCGGGCCATGAGAGCCCCGAGCATCCCTGAAAGCACGTCACCGGTGCCGATCGTCGCCAGCTCCGGCCCGCCGGTCCCGACCAGAATCGGGATATCCCCATCACTGATCACCGTCGGGGCTCCCTTGAGGAGAACGACCACGTGGTCTTCGCCGGCCAGTGCCCGGGCGGCGAAGATTCCGGCTTCCACACCCGCCAGTCGAGCGAACTCGCCGGCGTGTGGCGTCACGACCACCTCACCCTGGTTCTCTCGCGCCGCGCCAAGCGCCTCCCTGGTGAGCGCCCCGGCGTCGAGCACGACCCTCGACGCCTTGGCCAAGAGGCTCAGGAAGGGACCCACGTCTCCTTGCGCCAGGCCAGGGCCGCCGATCACCACGTCGAATTTCGAGAGACGCTCCAGCGCCAGCTCCAGCGGGTAGGTCAACAGCTCGGGAGCGGCCGTGTTGACGAGTTCCATCGCCGGTGACAGCACCGCAACCGAGCCGGCGCCGAAGGACAGCGCCGACCGACCGGCCAGGATGGCGGCGCCGATCATGCCTGGAGAACCGCCGACAACCAGAACTGCACCCGCCGACCACTTGTGGGCAGTCCGCGCACGCGGGGGACGTGGGGCGTCGGTTTGCTCGGCCACCCACATCGAGGGCTCGCCGCCGGGAATCCCGATGTCTGTCACCGTGACCCGGCCGCACACTTCTGGTCCGCGGCCGCGAACGTGCCCCGTCTTCAACGTCTGGAAGGTCACGGTCTCGACACAGCGAAACACTCCGTCCGACACCTGACCGGTGTTTGGGTCGAGCCCGGTGGGGTAATCGACCGCAACCACCGGCGTCGGGGTGTCGAGCCACGCAGTGACCTCGGGGGGCATGCCTCCCCGCACTCCCCCGCCGAAGAGGGCATCGACGATCAGATCGCAGTTCTCCGCTTGGGCCACGAGCGGGGACACTCGAATTCCGGCGGTCGTGGCCAAAGCCGCCGCCCTGGAAGCTTGTGGTGTGCGGGGCATCCCGAGGCTCCGTACCTCGACGGCAACCCCCCGGCGGCGCAGATACCGGGCAGCCACATATCCGTCTCCCCCGTTGTTCCCTGGCCCGGCAAGCACCAGAACCGTCGATCCGTACCCGGCGCCGTTGCGAACGGCGGCGAGCGACACGGCATGGCCGGCCTTGTCCATGGCGGAGTCGAGGTCTCCGTCGAACCCCTTGTCGACCCGGTTGTACTCGTCGGCGGTCAGAACCGGCTTCACACGGCCAGAGCGTAGTTCTGACGCCTCAGTGCTCCCCCACGGCTATCGCCATCACCAACGCCGAGGTGTCGGTGTGGGTGA
>JBAULI010000134.1:0-60345 GCA_049578105.1 Acidimicrobiia bacterium
GTCTGAACATCGGCATCGGTCTTCTCCACCAGCCGAAGCTGTTGATCCTCGACGAGCCCACGGTCGGGGTAGACCCGCAATCGCGGAATGCGATCCTCGAATCGGTCGAGCATCTCTCGGATGCCGGACTCGCCGTCCTCTATACGACTCATTACATGGAAGAGGCGGAGAGGCTTTGCGATCGCGTGGCTGTGATAGACGAGGGATCGGTCAAGGCCGAAGGCACCCGCCGCGAGCTGGTGTCGCTGGTGGGGGAGAGGGATCGGATACATGTCGTGGCAACCGGGGACCTGGCGGGTGCCGCTCGGGTGGCAGGGGATATCGCCGGCGTGTCCAGCGTCTCGACGTCGGACGAGGGTCTCGAGATCCTGGCCTCGGACGCCGGCGCGTTGTTGCCGAACCTTCTCGGCCGTTTGGCCGGCACCGGGATCACCGTCACCGGTGTCCAGGTGGTCGAGCCGAATCTGGAGGCAGTCTTCCTGCATCTGACCGGCAAGGCGCTACGCGACTAGTGCCCTGTTTCATGACGTTGGCGAGGTCGGGGCACTAGATGAGTGCCGCCAGCCAGATCGCGGCAAAGGACTTGAAGCTCCGGATCCGGGACCGCTCCGTGTTCATCCTCGGTCTCGTCGCCCCGCTTGCGCTTGCACTCATCTTCAACGCCATCTTCGGGAACACCTTCACGACAGGACAGGTCGACCTCAACTACGGCCTGGTCGATCTGGACGGGTCCCATGTCTCCCAATCGTTCGGCGACCTCATGCGTCAGATAGCGGCGGACGGCACCCTCGATGTGACGAATTTCGAAACGACAGACCAGGCGGACAAGGCAGTCGAGGACGGCGACATCGATGCCTATGTGCTCTTGAGACCGGGGCTCGAGGAGGCCGCCCTGGCCGGAGATCCCTACACCATCGAAGTGGTCGGTGACATCGACGAGCCGACCTCGACCCAGATCGCCACCTCGATCGCACAGGGCTTCGGGTCCCGGATCGGAGCGGCCCAGCTCGCGGTCGCCACCGGCTTCGGGCTCATCTCCGGCCCACCTCCAGCCGACGCCGCCACCTGGGGCGAGGAGGCGGCTCAAGCCCCTCCGGCGTACAGCCTGGTCGACATGTCGGCGGATACCCGTCAGCTCGACGGGCCCACCTACTTCGCAGCCGGCATGGCGGTGTTCTTCCTCTTCTTCACCGTCCAGTTCGGCGTGGTGGGATTGCTCGAAGAAGAACGCCAGGGCACCATGGCCCGTCTGCTCGCCGCCCCCATCTCACGGGCGAGTCTGATCGCCGGTAAGGCGATCCTCTCCTTCCTCCTCGGAATCGTCTCGATGACTGTGCTGGTGTTGGCGACCGCCCTTCTCATGGGTGCCGACTGGGGGCCGCCAATCGGCGTGGCCCTTCTCGTCACGACGGGTGTCTTGGCCGCCGTCTCGGTCATGGGGTTCGTCGCTGCATTCGCCAGGACACCCGAGGGCGCCGGCAACCTGGGATCGATCGTTGCCGTCATCCTCGGCATGCTCGGCGGCACCTTCTTTCCGATCGGGCAGGGTGACGACTTGTTGAGCAAGTTGAGCTATCTCACGCCTCATGCCTGGTTCATTCGTGGCCTTGGCGACATATCAGGTGGGGCCTCATGGTCTGCCGCCCTTCCGGCGGCCGGTGCCATGTTCCTCTTCGCCGTTGTCCTCGGGGCTGCCGGATGGTTGGTGCTGGCCAGGAGGTTCGATCGATGAAGGTCCTTGCCATCGCCTGGTCCAACGTGCGTCGAATGCTGCGGGAACGCTCCAACATCTTCTTCGTCTTCATCTTTCCGGTCGCTCTCATCCTCCTGATCGGCGCCCAATTTGGAGGCGACTTCAATCCTCCTGTCGGGATCCACCTTGCAGACTCCGATCCGCTCGCCATGCAGGTGGCGACCGAGATCGAGGCCGAGGACTCGCTCGACGTTCGGCGTTTCCCGACCAAGGAGGCGCTGACCACGGCGGTCGAGCGTGGAAATGTGCAGGCGGGAGTGCTGATTCCCTCCGGCATGACCACAACGGCCGAGGCCGGCGGTGCTTCCGAGATCGGGTACGTGGCCCGTCCCGACGGATCAGGCCAGCAGCTCGCGGCGGTCGTCGATGCGGCGATAGCCCGGGTGATGACCCCGGTCGGGGCGGCTCAGTTCGCCGTCTCGAAGACGGGTGCCGAGTTCGGCGATGCCCTCGACGTGGCACGATCGTCTCGAGACCTGGCACCTGGCCTCGACGTGGAGCAAACCGCGGTGGGCGAAGCCCTGTTTCCGTCGACACTGGGTCGTTTCGACCTCGGCGCCGCTCAGCAATTGGTGCTGTTCACCTTCCTCACCGCTCTTGCCGGGTCTGCGGCTCTCATACGAAGCCGCCAGCTGGGGATAACGAGAAGGATGCTGTCGACGCCAACATCCACCCGGACCGTGGTGATGGGGGAGGGCGCCGGCCGCTGGGCCGTGGCGATGGTGCAAGGCCTCTACATCGTGTTCTTCACCTTCCTGGCGTTTCGTGTGAACTGGGGCGACCCGATCGGGACCATGGCCATCCTCATCTTCTTCGCCGCCGCAGGAGCCGGGGCAGGCATGCTGATGGGATCGACGTTCAACAACGACCAGCAGGCGAGTGGTGTCGGGATCGTTCTCAGCATCGGTCTCGCCGCACTGGGCGGTTGCATGCTCCCTATCGAGTTGTTCCCCCCAACCCTCAAGACGATCGCCCACATCACGCCACATGCCTGGGCGCTGGATGGCTTCGCCGAGTTGGTGCGACGGGGCGGGACCATCCTCGACATCCTGCCGGAGCTCGGCATCCTCGCCCTCTATGCATTGGTCCTGTTGCTGCTCGCAGCCTGGCGTCTGAGATCGGTCATCACACGAGAGTGATGTTTGAATGAGCCCGGTGGATGGCGAAAACAGCGCTCAGAATGCCATCGGGTGCTTCGGGCAGGCCCTGAGCCTCATCGGTTTTGCGTGGGCAGGTCTCGTGGTTCTCGGCGGCCTGGGGATCCTGGACCGGCTCGGCCTGAGCCCCGCCCTCCTGGCCGGTCTGGCCGGTTCGATCATTCCGGCGTTCTTCTTCATCGCCGTGGGCAGGGCGATCCGGAGTCGCTCACGTCGCGAGACGCGAAGGGCCTCTACGACCGGTGCTTCGCCTCGCGGGCCGGTTCGGGCCGACCCGTCGGGACGAAGGCCCAAACCACCGGCGACACCCCCCGTCCTCCCCGGGCGCAAAGGACCCGGCCCGGCTATACCGCCGCCGATCCCGGCGCCGGTGCCCCGGCCCGCGGTGCGTGATGAATCATCACCCAACCCCCCGGTCGTGACGGCTCGGATGGACGACCCTCCTGCTCCTGTCTTGGAAGACCAGCGTTTCGTCGGCGTCGAATACCCATCGACGACACCACGCTCGAAGACGTCGGGCATGGCGAAGCCCAAGACGAGTCAGGAGATGATCGAAGAGGCGCGGAAGAAGTGGGGGACCAAGAACCGATAGGGCGTCAAAGCCCGGCCGCGGCCAATCTCCTCGCCGTGCGCACCTCGGCGGCGAACTCCATTCGCCGCTGCCTGGTCTCGGGCCCCTCCTCGATGAGGTCCCGGTTTCTTGCCAGGTCGAGAGCAGATTTGAAGAGAACCTGACTGGCGCTCTCGCCGGAAATGAGCCTTTCCTCGATCCGGTACATGCGTGCTCGATCCAAACAAGCCTTTAGGAAGGGCTTCTCGTCGAATCGCCCCTTCATCGCCTCGAGCTCGTCTCCAACGACCTGATATGCGTCGAGGAAGGGCAGCACCGACCAGTAGGCGAGCGGTTCCGGCATGGCATCCAAGACGGCGCCAGGCCCGTCGTCCCGAATCATCCCGGCCCAACCTGTGACGTCCAGAGAGATGTCGTCGGCCACCTCCTCCAGGAAAGCCTCCTTGTCCGGGAAGAAGAACTCGAACTTCAGCAGGTCCCTCAAGGCGAGCATCGAGCCCTCGATGGTCTCGATGTCGCCTCCCCCCGTCTCCACTGCGGCGCGGAGCGCCACTTCGGCGATGGCCCGATTCACGAAGTAGTGGACGATGACGTTGCGGTAATAGGAGATGCGGATCATCTGGTCCTCGTCGAGCCAGAAGACCTTTCTCTCCAGGGCTTCGTGCTGGCTCACGTAGCCGTTTTCGGACAGCCAGTCGAGGATCGCTTCGACATTGGCGGCATCGAGGTGCTCGGTGGTGGGTAGGCCGCGCGCCTCGATGAAGGCTATGAGCCTGCGACACTCGTCCTCGAGTTGCACGATCGACCGGGCTGCGCCGCGGGCCGCCAGTAGGGCGACGCTGACGAGCGCGGTCGGGGTGATCGGAGTCACCCGGGCGATCCGGTACATCACCTCGAATGCCAGTTTCTGCAGACCCACGGAGCTCTCGTCGTCTCCCTCGATCGACCCGATCACCGAGCTGACGGCCACGGGCTCGGCGAAGCGGATGTGAATGTCGCCATAGCGACGGCGAAGTGAGCGAATCGCCCGGACGAGCCAGCCGAGCGACTCCTTCTCCTTCGTCTTGCCCTGCGCCTCCCGGGCGTAGTCGGGCACGTCCTGGATCTGGTCGTATGCAATAGAGACTGGCACGAACTGGATTTCCTCGGCCTTGCCTCGTCGATAGGCGTCGACGACGTAGCTCAACAGCCCGAGGCGGGGTGGCAGCAGCTTCCCGGATCGGGAGCGCCCGCCCTCCATGTACCACTCCAGAGGGAACCGCTTCTCGACCAGATAGTCGATGTAGGCGAGCAGCACGGTTCGATAGAGGGGGTTGTCCTTGAAGGTTCGTCGGATGAAGAAGACCCCCGTTCGCCGGACCAGTGGCCCGACCGGGAAGAAGTTGAGGTTGATGCCGCCGGCCGTGTGGTTGGGTGGCAGATCGTTCTCCCAGAGCATGAACTGGAGACTGAGGCGATCGAGGTTGGACCGGTGGGAAGGCAGGAACACGACCGTCTGGCCGGCCAGCCCGGCAATCATCTGAACGTCGGCCTCGGAGTACCGAATCTCCGAGTAGCCCTGGCTGTAGAGCTTGTGTATGGCATTGGCGATGAGATCGATGACATGAGGTGAGTGGGTGGCAGCGATCTCACGTAGGTATCGCTCCGCCTTTTCCAGGGCGACCACGTCGGGTGTGCCAGTTCGCTTCGCCACGTCGGACACCGCTTCGACGAACTCACGGCGAGACAGGATCGCCTCCGGCACGAACCTCGGGATCTTGTAGCGGTTGCCACGCAATCTGCGCTCTGCCCGATCGAGCACGAGCCAGGCTCGTCGGGTCACGTAACTGGTGAGAGGCTCAACCTGTCCGGACGTCTCGAAGTCCCTGGCCATCTCCGAGGCCTGGGCCCCACGGGCTGCGATGAAACGGACCCGCCCCGGGCGGAACGCCCGAATCCACCTCGCCCGAAGCGGCTTGGGATCACGTGGGTCACCCAGACGAAGCAGGTCGAGCCAGCTGACAGACCTCCTCCCGTCCTGTTTTGGCGCGAGCCAAACCACCCTGGCGGGAATCAGGAATTTGTCGCTGGGCGAGACGAGCAGGTCAGCCAACCTCTGAGTTTCTCCTCCACGACCCTTTCTAGAAGAGGTGATCCGAAGCGTCTCGGGGTCTGAGCCGAGCTCGGAGCGGAGCCACCTCGACAGCATCGACACCTCGAGATCCGAGGCCGCGTCGAGGAGATACACAACCGGGACACCAGGCGGGCCGGTCAGGAATTCGGTGCTTGTGCTCCCATGTCTCGCCACGAGGTCACTCTATTGGCCTGCAACAATCCCATTTCGTGCGATTGGTGGTCCAGCGAGTCTCGTCGGCGTCGGTCACCGTCGGGGCGTCCCGCGTCGCCTCGATCGGGCTCGGTCTGCTCGTGCTCGTCGGCATCGCACCCACCGACGAGCCCGCCGACGTCGCCGTGGCGGCGAGGAAACTTCCCGTGCTTCGGTTATTCCCGGATGACTCGGGTGCGATGAACCGGTCTCTGGTCGAGGTGGGCGGCTCCATCCTGGCCGTCAGTCAATTCACGCTCCTCGCCGATGTCACCAAGGGCCGGCGCCCGTCGTTCACCGCTGCCGCACCACCCGAAACGGCCGCTCCGCTCTTCGAAGAGCTGGTCGAGCGGATCGCGGCCGGTGGGGTCACGGTCGAGAGTGGTGTCTTCGGGGCGCTCATGGAGGTGGAATTGGTCAACGACGGGCCGGTCACCCTGATCCTCGAGATCAGCCGGGGGCGGATTCTCTGAGTGGGTGTCGCGCATCGAAGAAGTGTTTTTGGAACATGACCACACTCGCCCCGATTCCAATTATCGGGAGGAGTGTGAGGTCATCGATTCCCCAAGCTGTGCCCAGATCGAGAGGGCCCCAGAGGAGCGATGAGATGGACAACACGCCCAAGGCCGCCAGCGCCCCCTTTCCCGAGGACCGAGTCAGGTAGGTGACGACGACCAGGAGCACGAGAAGAAGTGGCAGGACCGTCGGCCACGCTCCTGCCAGCACACCGGCGGTGATACTGAGGCCCTTCCCTCCTTCGAATCGATACCAAACGTTGTAGACGTTGCCCACGATCGCCCCGACACCGCCCACCACCACCGCGATATCGCCGCCTATCAGGTGACCGACGGCCACCACGAGCAATCCCTTTCCCATTTCGACCACCAGGACCGCCAAACCGAGTGTCGGCCCACCGAGCCGGTTTGCATTGTTGGCCCCGGGGTTCCTCGAGCCGGACCCCCGAAGGTCGACGCCGCGAAGCCGCCCCAGCCAAACGGCAGTGGGGAGAGAGCCGATGGCGTAGCCGACGACCAGGGCCGCGAGGATCACTCTCCGGACACCTCCTGGAGACCCGGCCCGCAGAACCTCAAGAAGTCGCAATGCCGGCACCATGGCCCTGGCGTCGCATCGAATCGTCCGGCCTCGATGGCATCGGTCAGGTCCTCTAGGTGCGTCTTGGCTTGGCGCCGCCACTCGGCGTCTGCCGGTCGGCTGCTCACCTCCAGGCCACCACCGAGATACACGAACGAAACGGTGACCTCCTCTGGCATGGGGGGGCCGAAGTCGACCTGGACGGCGGCGACGGCGTACGCCTCGAGTTGAACGACCCGGGCCGGGTCATCGCTGGGACGGCCGCTCTTGAAGTCGACTATCTCCCAGGAGCCGCCGTCTATGTAAACGGCGTCGATTCGGCCGCGCACCTCGTAGTCATTCGACAGCACGAGGTTGAATGGTGATTCGACGAGGGTGGCGCTTCGCTTGCCGTATCGGGAGCTCTCGAAGGCTTCGAATCCGCCTCCGACGATCCCCCCATCGCCAATGGCGTCATACATGTCGGGCCTCATCTCCTCGAAAGGGACCTGGCCCCGTTGATACAGCTCGATCTTCCGATGCAGCTCGGTACCGGCCGTTGCTGCGGGGTTTCGGCGTCTCGGAAGGGGGTCGACCTCGCTCCAGAAGAATCGCTTGGGGCATTGCGCGTAGGTGACCAAGCCCGTCACCGACACCTGTCGTCTCTCCGGGCCTACTGCCGACGCCGTCTCCACGGTCGCCAGGTCGAAGAGGGTTTGGATCGTGGCCTCGGCGCGTCGGCGCATCTCGTTCTCGTGGCCCAGATCGCGAGCCAGGGTCGCCGGGTAGCCCTCATCGTCGATGGCTCGTCTCAAGGCCCCATCCCAACCTTCAACGAAGAGGGGATCGGGCGTGACCCCTTCGTCGGTCGTGATGAGCAATTCAGGGCGGGGAGTCTCTTCGGCGTGGCCTTCCACGATCGTGCGCTCATCCTCCTCGATCATGTTGAACAGGGCGGACGGCTTCTTGGCCGTCGTCGAGGGCTCTGGCAACCCGTACCAATAGGCGCCGGTCACGATCAGCGTCGAGCGTGCCCTGGTTGCGGCGACATATGCGACCCGCCACTCCTGGAGGTCGTTGCGAGCCTTGAAGTATTCCTTTCGACCTGCTTCATCGAGCGGCATGTCGTCGAGGACCTCGTCGATTCGGAACTCCGGCGGTAGGTACTCGGCGAATCGGAGGGGATCCGGGTATTGCTGCGACTGCCCCGGGAAGCTCTTCTCCGTGACGGCCGGGATGACCACGACCTCCCATTCCAGGCCCTTGGCGCGATGGACAGTGACCAGGGTCACGGCGTCTTCACCGGATAGGTGGGCGGAGTCCAACTCCTCGGCGGGCTCGTCTTCCATCGCATCGAGGTAGTCCAGGAATGCGCCCAGCGACGGCCTCCCCACCAGCGGGCTCCAGTCCTCGGTGAGGTCGAGCAGACGGTAGAGATTGAGGCGGGCGGTGGTCCGCTGGCTCGGGGGCAGGGCCTCGATGTCCTGCCAGGCACGGATGCGATCGAGGGTGAGGCGGGCTGTCTCCACGAGACTCATTCCCTGGATCTCGCCGAGCAACCCTCGATAGGTGTCGAGGAAGTGAGCGAGGGCCGGCCTCGCTTCCGGGCGCAGGTCTGTGACGTCGTCCAGGTGCTCGATCGCCTCCAACAGAGAGACCGCCGGGATGTCATCGGCGTCGAGATCGAGGTCGCGATCGTCGCGGCTGCGGTCGATGAGCCAATTGGTCAGGGGAGCCAGGTCGGCCAGACCGAGTCGATAGCGGCTCCCGAACAATATCTGGGTCAATGCCCCACTGTCCTGGGGTCTCTCGAGGATCGACAGCCACGATCTCAGCTCACCCACCTCCGGGACGGAGAGGAGGCCCCCGAGGTTGGCGACCTCGACGGGGATGTCATGTCGTGACATCGAATCGACGACGACCGCGAAGTCCTTGTTCTTTCGGAACAGCACTGCCATCTCGCTCCATGGCGTCCCGTCCTGATGCAGGGACTCGAGTCGTCGGGCGATCCAATCGGCCTCTGCGATCGCATCTGTGGCCCAGTGGGTGATCACGACACCGGGCGCCTCTGGGTCTTGAGAGATCAGATCGGGTGCCTCGGGGTTGGCTCTCTTCCGGATCTGGTTGGCGATGTGGAGGATCGGGTCGGCAGATCGTCGATTGAGGGTGAGCGAGAGGGTGTCGGCGGGAACACCACCGATGTTGCGGAAGTGATCCGGGAATTGCTCGAAGTTCTCCGCCGAAGCCCCTCTCCACTCATAGATCGTCTGGTCCTCGTCGCCAACGGCTATGACCGGGACCCCTGTGGCGAAGATGGTCGTCAGCAAAGCCCTCTGTGCCGGGTTGGTGTCCTGGTACTCATCGAGGACAACGGTCTGATAGCGACGCTGGATCTCCTTTGCCAGATCCGGGTTGTCTTCCATAAGCCGATGCGAGAGGGTCACCAGATCCGAGTAGTCGACGACACCCAGCCGACGCTTGTCGAGCTCGTATCGGCTCAGAGTCTCCAGCATCTCCAGCCGCTTCGCCCATATGTCGTCATCGGGTCGCGCCGATCCCAGCAGGTCGACCGGCATCAACAGATGATCGCCGAGACGATCACCGAGAAGCCGGATCTTGTCGACTCCACCCGAATAGGTGATGTCCAAGTGCTCATAGGAGGTGTGTTGAAAGGATTCCGTGAGGATCTGGCGGGAGAAGGTCGGCGTGATCACACGCAGGGGGCCCCTGAGACCGGCGAGGGCGCCAAACTCCCCGAGGATCTGGGCGGCGAACCCGTGATAGGTGTGAACTTCGGCCTGCCGACCCTCGTCGATCTCTTCGCCAAGGAAGAGCTTGACCCTCTCTGCCAACTCCGCTGCGGCCTTGTTGGTGAAGGTGATACCCAGAACGCGCTCGGGGTCGATGCCGTGATTGGCGACCAGGTTGGCGATCACCATGGCGACGGTGGTCGTCTTTCCGGTGCCCGCTCCCGCCCTGATCCGCATGCTCTGCGGGCCACGGGCCAATATCCGCTCCTGCTCCCCGGATGGCCGAATCTCGATCATGGGACGAACGCCCCCTTGCCTTCCGGCCAGGCCGGACAGGAGAGTCGGAAGTCACACCGCATGCACCGATCGCTGACCCTCGGCTCCCAGGTCTCGGATGTGATTGCCCTGGTCACCTCTTCCATCACCTGCCGGAGATCGTCGGAGTGGCTCATGTCGAGTTTTCGGACCGAGACGGTCTTGGCATTGGTCCTCGGGAACCACATCTCGGCTTCGACCACGGGCTCCCCCATCTCGTCGGTCACTGCGGCCGCATAGAACCCGAGCTGAATCGACTGCCCGGCGTCGGCGATCGTCGGTGCGTTCTTGGAGGTCTTGTAGTCGATGACACGCAGCCCCTTGGGGGCCCGCTCCAACCGATCGATGTACCCGAGCCAGGGAACTCCGTCGACCGTCATCTCAACACGACGCTCCACCTCTAGGGGGATCCCATCGGGTGTCGGCCAGTTCTCGTAGAGCTTGGTCATCGCCTCACGGGCGTGTCTCAGCCATGCCTCGTTGAGCTGGGGCGTGCCGAAGTCTGCATCCCCCCAAACCGCCTCGAGCTGGCGCAGGGCGTCCTCGAGAGGAGCGTGTGACGCTCCGGTTCCGAGATTCTCCCGCTCCGCTCGCTCCAGCGCGGCGTGTACCAGTGTCCCGAATTGGGCGTACGGCGATGTCGAATTGCCCAGACGCATGCGCCGCTCGAGGGCATATCGGCGCGGACAGCTCGTGTACGCGTCCGCCTGACTCGGCGAGAGACGGATCGACTCGGGGAGGATGGGTCGGTCCGGCCCCGGCGCTGGGACCCCGGCGAACCGACCTGACTCCCACCAGACCCGGGGCGCTGAGGTGAGGACCTCGAGTGCGACGAGCCGATCCAGAGCCGCCGCCGCCGGGTCGAGCATCGTCCGGCGAAGCTGGACTTCGGCCTCTCCGATGGTCACAGCCGGCCGTTCTTCCTCGACCGGTGGTCCGGGCCGGGCGGCTCCCGGGCCTGCGGCGGCGAGGAGGAATCGGGACGGTCGATGTTCGCCCTGGTCGACTCCCGCCTCGGTGGCGGTCCACACCACCCGGTTCTTGGCTCGAGTCATGGCCGTGTAGGCGAGACGCATCTCCTCCTGCACCTGAAAGAGGCTCTGGGCGCTGGGGTCGGTGGTTCGCTCCGGAGACAGCAATTCTGGGCGAAGCATTCGCCGGCCTCGTGTCAGGTCGGGGAAGACTCCTTCAACGGCGTTGGCGATGTAAACGACGTCGAACTCGAGGCCCTTTGCCTGATGGAGTGTGGTCAGCGTGACCCGGTCCCCATGCGGTTGGAACGACAGCAACGGCTCGGATTCGAAACCGTCTTCCTCGGTCAGGCGAAAGTAGCCCAGCAACGTCACGGACGAGTCTCGCTCGGCTTGACGATCCAGCACCTGGGAGAAGGAGGTGAGAGCCAGACGCCAGTCGCTCCTTGCCGGGTCGTTCACGATCGAATCGATACCCTCGAGACTGTTCCACACATGCCAGAAGCCGTCGATGGCGGGGCGGTCGAGGGCCCACGCCGGGTCCTCCAGGAGCGCGGCGAGATTCGGGTGGGAAGGCAGGGCGCGTGCGACGACTTCGGGCCAGGGGTCCCATGTCCGACGCCGATCCCGAAGGATCTGACGCTCCTGGCCCAGACCGGCAGACACCAGCGGGCCGAGCATGATTCGCCGCATGGCCTGATCCGCCTCCGCTGCCTCTCCCGGGCTGACCACCGGGATGCTTCCGCCTGAGGTCGCGGCGATCACCAGGTCGTGGACGAGTCGGATGGCAGGATGCTCGACCAATCGTGAGTCCGGTGCGTCGTGGGGGATGTGCCGACGTGTGAGCGCCCGGCTCAGCTGATTGAGCATCTGGCGTTTGGACCTGACGAGGACGGCGACGTCCGAAGGCTTCTTGTTCTCGACGCGGATCGCATGCTCGATGTCCTTGGCGATCCACTCGGCCTCCGCCGTCTCCTGGTCGAATATGTGGCATTGGACGAAGCCGACGTGGTCGGCAGCCTCCACCGGCCCGGCGGCACCGGGGAGATCGCCTCCGGAGACGACCCTGAGGGCAGAGCTCAGGATCTCGGCCGGAACCCTCTGACTCTTGGTGAGGACGATGCGGTGGGCGCTCGGGTGGGTCTCGGTGAACTCCGCCACGTTGCGGACTTCGGCGCCCCGAAATGAATAGATGGACTGGTAGGGGTCCCCTGCCACCGTCAGGTTCCCACCGGGGAGGGCGAGGAGTCGTGCCAGCTCCGCCTGGGCCGGGGACGTGTCTTGATACTCGTCCACCACCACGTATTCGAACCCCGAGGCCAGCTCCTTCCCTTGCGTGGTGGTCAACAGCGAGACTGCGGACACGAGCATCGTTCCGTAGTCGGTGCGATCGATGGAGGCCAGGAGGTCGCGATACTTCCGGAACAGACCCGGGATGCCTCGCCAGTCGGCACGTGAGCGAGCGCGTTCGCTCAGGTCATCCGGGGATAGGAGACGCTCGGAGCACCTCATGAGGAAGTCGGCGATCTCGGCGGCGAAGGCGGGCGTATCCAGGATGCCCCTGTAGATCAACGGCCACTGCTCGGGATCTTCGGCTCGTAGCAGCTCGCCCACCAATGAGACTTGCTCTGGCGTCGTCAGTGGGACTGGCCTTGTGCCACCGCTCCCGGTCTCGAGCAGGCGAAGAGCGAGTGAGTGAAAAGTCGATGCCTGAATCGGGATGCCGGAGCGGCCGAGAAGGTCTTGCACACGTCCCTTGATGTCGGCCGCCGCCCGTCGTGAGAAGGTGAGAACCGAGACCTGGTCCCTTCGAGCCCGGCCGCTCTGGATCAGATGGGCAACACGCCGGACCAGGAATTCCGTCTTCCCCGTCCCCGGGCCGGCGACCACCAACTGGTAACCGCTGCCCTCGGGTATGACCAAATCCCAGTCCTCGGGCGCGACCCGGGTCTCCCTCAACGACACGCCATGGATCGTAGGCTCAGGCTGCAGAGGGCATATGGTCGATCTCGGCGATCAACTCGCACTCGATGCCGAGGTCGGCCAGATAGGAGACCGGGTCGTCGAACGGATCGGGAACGCTGCGGTGTTGACTGGTGAGGTCGTTGGTTTGTCGGCTGTTGAAGATGATCGAATTGCTCATGTGGGTCAAGGTACGGCCCGGGTGTGACAAGAAATCACGGCCGGCGCCCTCTTGCTTAGGATGGGCTGCGTGCGTCTAGTTGAACGGAGGATCCGGTGACCATATCCACCGGTCATGAGTTTGAGTCCCCGATGTACAACGAGGCATCGGCTCAATTCGATCGCGTCGCCAGGTTGATGGGGCTCGACGACAACGTCGCCGATCGGCTCCGGGTCCCACAGAAGTCGACGGTCGTGAGCTTCCCGTTCCGTCACGACAATTACTCGGAGGTCGACACCCTTTTTGGCTACCGGGTCCAGCACCTGACGACCATGGGGCCGACCAAAGGTGGGATTCGCTTCGCCTCCGACGTCGACCTGGGCGAGGTGGCGGCTCTGGCGATGCTGATGACATGGAAGTGCGCCATCGTCGGGGTCCCGTTTGGAGGGGCGAAGGGCGGGGTCCGCGTCGATCCGATGAGCCTGTCACGGGCAGAGCTGCAGAGGGTGACCCGCCGGTTCACCATGGAGATCATCAATGTCATTGGGCCGGAGACCGATATACCGGCTCCGGATCTGGGCACCAATGAGCAGGTGATGGCCTGGCTCATGGACACCTACTCACAGCACGTGGGGCATTCGGTACCGGCGGTCGTGACCGGCAAGCCGCCGGCTCTGGGTGGCAGCGTGGCCCGACGTGAGGCAACGGGGCGCGGGCTGATGTTCCTCTTGCCCCAGGCGGCGGCCGTCCGCGACCTCGATCCCAAAGAGGCCACGGTTGCGGTGCATGGGTTTGGAAACGTGGGTCGCTACGCCGCCCTCGCCGGGCACCAGATGGGGATCAACATCGTCGCAGTCTCCGATATCTCCGGCGCCCTGTACAACCCTGACGGGTTGGACATCGACGCAGTCGGGAAGTGGGTCGACGACAACAGGTTTCTCGAGGGGTACCCCGACGCCGACTTCATCGAAGGCAGCAAGCTCTTCTCCCTGCCGGTCGACGTACTCGTCCCCGCGGCGATCCAGAACGTGATCCGCAAGGACAATGCGGGGGACATCCAGGCGAAGATCATCATCGAAGGTGCCAACGGCCCCACCACGATCGAGGCCGACGACATCCTCCGTGAGAGAGAGATCCTCGTGATTCCCGACATCCTGGCCAATGCCGGTGGCGTAACGGTCTCCTACTTCGAATGGGTTCAGGACGTCCAGAAGTACTTCTGGACCGAGAACGAGATCGTGGCGAGGCTACGTGAGATCATGACGCGGGCCTTCAGCGACGTCCACAACATCACCCTCAACGAGAACGTGGACATGCGCACCGCCGCATTGATCAAGGGGATACGCAAGGTTGCGGACGCCAAGCTGGTGCGGGGGATCTTCCCCTGATCAGCGCCGCTGAAAGCTCTAATCATCTACGCCAAAGGCTCTAATCATCTCCGCTGAAAGCTCTAATCATCTCCGCCAAAGGCGGGGCAAATCTCCTGGAACGAGCACCAATTGCACAGTGTCCCGGGGCGGGGTGGGAAGTTCTCACTCCTCATGGCACGCTCGATCGCATTCCAAAGTGCCCTGAGCTGGCTCTCCATGGCGTCCAATTGCCTCTCGTCGACTTCGAGGCGATACATGGTTGGCCCGTTCAGATAGAGCAGTCTCAGCTCCTTGGGTGTCTCGTTCAGCCGACGCCGAATGAGCAGCGCATAGATCTTCAAGGCGAAGAAAGCCGGTAAGGCAAAGCGCTCCGGCGGTGCCTTCCCGGTCTTGTAGTCGGTGATGATCAGCCGCCCGTCGATGTCACGGTCGATCCGGTCGAGAATCCCTCGGATGGTGATGCCATCGAGATCCTCGAGCATGTCGAGCTCGCGATCGACCGGCTCGAAGGAGGTTGGGTCCTCGATCCCGAAGTAGTTCGCCAACAGCTCGAGCGACTCGACACCCCATTGCCGCTCATCGTCGGTGTCCGGGAAGAGCGCTTCGAATTCCTCGTCACCACGCATCTCGGTCCAGGCGGCACGGAAGAGATCGAACAGGAGCTCCGGAGTCCGGTCGGCCGCAGGGTGATCGAAGAGCCTCTGTAGGGCGAGATGAGCCGTGGTCCCCCTCGCCTGATAGACCGAAGTGGGCTCCGGCAGCCGCTCGATCGCTCGAAACTTGAACAACTGCGGACATGTCTTGAAGTCTCCGGCACGGCTTGGCGAGAGGGTCTCGAGACGGGGCGGTTCCAAATCAACGGTCACGATGGCGAGTGTAAGGACGCCGTGTGACAGGATTCGGGGTTTCGTCGTCGAGCCAGGTCTGCCGGACACCGGAACGGCCCGGGCGCGCGAAAACATCCCTTAGGACGCGAAAAACAGTTCGTGATCCCGCTTGACGCTCGTTTCGGGCTCTCGTACCTTCCGATCACCAAATCCGGGGCAACCTGGAGTTGGGGAAGGAGAGGCTTCGGTCGCTCTGGATTGCCGCCCGACTGGGGGCCCGCTTTCCTGGTCGGTGGCACTGAGAGCCCCGAGAGGGCTGAGGCTTCGGCCAAAGCTCCCTCGGGGTTTCTCGCGTTCGGACTCTTGTTGTCGCGCTCGAGACTCGAGATTCGCCCGTCGGCGCCGGCTCGCGAAAACTGAGAATCCGATCGCGAAAAACAATCACGCTCTGAAGTTGCAAGGGTTGGGGCGAAGGTCTACTTTCCTCGTCACGCCAAAGGGGAGACCCGGCGGCGCCCCGAACAAACGGGTACGGGACGGTGAGAGCCGACCCGGGAAGAAACCCCGCAGTACGGGTTCCTGGCCAAAGGGAAACCAGAGGCTCAGGAGACCGGAGAACGACCGGGGATCCTTCGGGATCGTCGAGCAGTTACCGGTCAGCGGACTGAGGTCGCATTCGCCTGGAAACGGGATGGAGGCACATCGCAGTTCGCAGGGGTGATCTTCGGATCGCTCCACCGGAGACTTCGGTCCCCGGAATCCGCTCGGAGTTGGGTCCCCGGCCCGACACCGACGGACGAGAGTCCCGAGAGGGTTGAGACTTCGGTCGAGGCTCCCTCGGGGCTTTCTCGTTTCTGGCCCGATCGTCTCGCCTACCTTTCACGTCGACCATTGAATTCCGACGTGCGCGAGTCGCGGGGGATATGGTCCAGGTATGTCGGCTGGCAACAAGACGATCGCCCGGGCGTGGTTCGACCAGGTGATGAATGGGCGGGATATCTCCGCCATCGACCAGCTCTATTCCCATGACTACACCTATCGGGGGCCGGAGGGCCGCGTCGCGAGAGGTCTGGAGCAGGCCAAGGAAATGGCTCAGATGCTCATCGAAGCGATGCCAGATCGGATGTCGATCGTCGAGGACCAGATAGCCGAAGGCGACAAGGTGGTCACGCGATGGGTCAGTCGTGGCACGCCGAGCGGGCCGTTGTTGGGCAGACCTGCCGACGGCAGGCGAATCGCCGTCCACGGCATCACCATCAGCCGGATCTCGGATGGGAAGATCGTCGAAGACTGGGAGATCTTGCGGATGGTGGAGGAGACCGATTCCGTCTGATCCGTGCCGACGTCAGTCGTCAGACCGCTACTCGATCACCCACAGTGTCTCTTGCCGGCCGTCGAGGAACTCGCATTCGTCGCCGTCGAACCAGACGTCCTCTTCCAGCATCATTTGAACGGGGTGATGGTCCCACTCCGGGACGGACGACTCGGTCATCAGCTCGATCGACCACATCGTGTCAGGCCTGATCCGTCGATCGCCCGGCCCGGGGACGCCGTCCTGCTGGTCCCACAATCCGATGCTGGGGCCGGCGCCATGCCCATGAATGCCGATGGGGTGGGTGTAGATGCGTCCGAACAGACCCTCGTAGGTCGCTTGTTGCAACGAGTCGCGGAGCACATCGTTTCCCGACCGACCGACCGCAAGATGTGACATCAGGATCTCCTGGAGCCGGTTCGACCCGGATAGGGCCTCGCTCAGCCCGGCGGGGGGCGAGGGCTCACCGTCACCGAGGACGTAGGCGTGCTGTTGCTGGTCGGTGCACAGACCCTTCCACACGATGCCGAAGTCGATGTGCACGAGGTCACCAGGCATGATGATGGTGGGGCCGGCCCGGGCGGCGGGGCTCGGCTGGCCGGTGCGACTCCGTCCCTGGACGGTCACGGTCGGGTGAAACCACGTCATCGTGCCCGTTTCCTGGACCCGGTCTCGGAGCCACCACTCGAGGTCGGTGGTCGTCGTCTCGCCGGGGGTCACGGCTTCGTTCGAGAGCGCCCGTCGAAGCAGGCCATGTGCGATCCGACAGGCCTCCTCGCCAATCGCCCTTTCCTCCGGGAGACGACACTCCAACCACGAGACGGCCAGGTTCTCCCCGCTGACGAGGCGATCCGACATCTGGGAGCCGAGAGATCCCACGAGGGCGTCGTGTTCGGATGCGGTCAGACCGTCGGCATGGGCGAAGGAGGCCGATCTGTTCAACGCGATCGTGGCAGGGTCGAACTCCCGGACCGCATCGGCCAATGCCGCCAATTGATCCGGCTGGCGTGTCGGATCCCATCGAGACTCGAAGAGATCATCGATTCGGTACCGAGAGATCGAGAACCGGTGTGTCTCTTCCCCATCACGGGCAAAAACCAGGATGGTTCGTCTTCGTGAGCTCAGCCACGTCGCCGGGAGCATCGACATGACCACCGGGTCGTCGGCGTACTCACGAGAGACGAGGATCCAGCAGTCCACGTCTGTCTCCTCCATGATCCTCGGGACCAGCAGATCGAGTCGCCGTCGGGTGAGGATGTCCCGGTCCTGAGCGGCCTGGCGAAGATGCAAATGAGTCACGACGGTGATCCTGCCACGTCGGGCCGGGCAACGATCGCCGCGATCGGTACTCTGGGCACATGCGCTATCCAGAGAAGTTGCTCAGCCCGGGCGAGAAGGTCATCACCGAGTTCAGACCCCACTGGTCGAGCATTCTTCGAGAAGGAGCGTTGTCGGTGCTGGTCCTCGTCCTGATCGTGATCATCGCGTTCATGGACTTCTCCTGGCGCGGATGGCTCATCCTGGCGCTGGTCGTCGCATGGTTCGCCCTGATCGTGAAGGGAGTCGTGCGCTGGTGGAGCACCCTCCACATAGTCACCAATGAGCGTCTCATACACCGCGCCGGTCTCATTGCCAAGAAGGGCAAGGAGATCCCGCTCGAGGTGATCAACGACGTCACGTTCAACCAGGCGATGTGGGAACGGGTTCTTGGAACCGGTGACCTCGTCATCGAGTCGGCGGGCGAGCATGGCCAGACCATGTACACCGACATCCCCAACCCGGAGGGTGTGCAGTCGTTGATCTATCAGGAGAGGGAGCGGCGAAAGATGGAGCTGGAAGGCGGCGGTGGGCGCGCCCCCGATGAGAGCACGGCCTCGCAACTCGACACACTCTCCCGTCTTCATGACGAAGGCAAGCTGACGGACCATGAATTCGAAACCCAGAAGGCAAGACTCCTTGGAGGCGAATGATGCACATGCAGGATGACTTTCCACTGAATCTCTCGACTCTCTACGACCGTGCCGTCTGGCTGTACCCAGACCGCGAGATCGTGTCGGTCGAGGCCGATAGGTCGCTGGCCCGCACCACCTATGGCGAGACCGATGACCGGGTTCGCCGGCTGGTGACCGCTCTGGGAGGCCTGGGAATCACGGAGGGTGATGCCGTAGGGACGTTTGCCTGGAACAACCGGAGGCATCATGAGCTCTATTGGGCGACGGCCAATATGGGCTTCGTCTGCCACACCATCAACATCCGCCTCTTTGCCGACCAGATCACCTACATCGTCAATCACGCCGGTGACAAGGTCCTATTCGTCGACCCCGATCTGGTGCCCCTGCTGGCTCCGATCGCACCAACCCTGGAGACCGTGAAGACCTACGTGGTGATGGGGGACAGCGCTTCGGACGCACTGCCGGGATCTATCGCATACGAGGACCTGATCGCCGACGCCGATCCCCATGGCGCCTGGCCACAACTCGACGAGCGATCGCCGATGATGTTCTGTTACACGTCGGGGACCACCGGCAACCCAAAGGGGGTCGCATACACGCAGCGCTCGACCTACCTGCACACGATCTCCAACCTGGCGAATGTCGCGATGACCGCCAGCGACAACGTGTTGCCCGTGGTTCCGATGTTCCACGCCTCGGCCTGGGGATATCCCTTCATGGCCGTGACCCAGGGGGCGAAGCTGACCTATCCGGGCCCGGATCTGACACCGCAGGGGCTGGTTCCCTTGCTCGAGAGCGAGAAGGTCACCTTCTCGGCCGGTGTGCCCACCGTCTGGCTGGGCATCAAGATGTACCTCGAGGCGAACCCGGATGTCGATCTGTCATCGATCCGGGCCTTCTTGTGTGGTGGCTCCGCAGTGCCTCGGTCGCTGATCGAGTGGTTCTGGACCGAACGGGGGATTCGAGTCATCCAGGGTTGGGGGATGACCGAGACCAACCCCGTCGCCTCCACCGCGGTGCTGAAGCCCGAGATGGAGGAATGGGACCTGCAGCGCCAGCTCGATTTCATGGAGACGGCGGGAGTCCCGGTCGCCGGTCTCCAGGTCAAGATCGTCGACGACATCGGCGAAGAGCTGCCCAAGGACGGTGAGGCCTTTGGGGAACTGTTGATTCGGGGACCGTGGATCGCCGCGGAGTACTACAAGGACCCTCGTTCCTCCCAGTCGTTCGAGGATGGGTGGCTCCGCACGGGTGACGTGTGCAAGATCACCCCCGAGGGCTACATCCGGATCACCGACCGGGCCAAGGACGTGATCAAGTCCGGTGGCGAGTGGATCTCCTCCCTCGACCTCGAGAACACCCTGATGGCTCATCCCGACGTGGCCGAGGCGACCGTGGTGGGCCTCAAGCACGTCAAATGGCAGGAGCGTCCCGCCGCCTTCGTCGTGCTGCGTGAGGGAGCGGAGGTGTCGGAGGAGGAGCTGCGCTCATTTCTCGAGGAGCGTGTCGCCAAATGGTGGCTGCCGGACAAGATCGTGTTCATCGATCAGATCCCCAAGACCGGCACCGGCAAGTTCGACAAGAAGGTCGTCCGCGATCAGTACGCCGATCTGCTTCTAGACGAGTCCTGACGAGAACGCCCCGCCCGGGAGGTAGCCTCTACCAGAGACCTGGTCGAGGAGGGCGGTTACGGTGAAATCGGAGACGAGCCCGGTCGGCATCGAGTGGCCCGTATCGGTGGCCAGGGCCGTGAGATTCTCTTGCATCGCCGGTTACGGTCTCGCCCTGGCCGGTTTCATCATCCCTCTGGGCGCCTCGGATCTGTCCGTCGGGCGGTCGTTGTACACCGGGATGGTTGTCGGGATGCTGCTGGCAGTGCCGGCCACCCTCGCTCTGCTCTCCCAACCGAGACGGCCACTGATGCTCCTCCCCGCCGCCATGATCGGATTCGCCGGGCTGTTCGGGGTCCTCTCCGTTCTCGGGTTGCCACTCATCGTGCTCGCTGCGATCTGGTTTTGGGCAGACGTCAAGGTCGTCCCACGTGGGCTGTGGCCCAAGCGACTGGCGATGATCGTGGTCCCCTTGCTCTGGTTGGCGGCCGCTTCCGCTCTCTGGGCCCACATCGACCCCGCATGCGAGCAGCAATTGTCCGATGGCACCGTGGTCAGCCTCGATCCGGCCACCCGATCGATGGAGAGGGGCTGGGTGTGGCAGGTGAGCGATACGGTCTCGGGCTCCGGGTCGAGCTCGCCAGATGTCGTCTCCGAGGTATGCGACTCCAACGTGGTGGTGCCGTGGGAGGCGGCGCTGTCGATACTCCTCGGCGGAACCGCGGTCCTCTATGCCTATTGGACTGCCGGGCCTTCGCAGACCACCTACGGGGAGGTTGCGATCGGCGAGACGGCGGAGAAGGAAACACCCGACGTCCCGGACCGGGGGCGATGAGTCATCGGCAGACTGGGTCTCCCGATCAGACTTCGACCAATTGCCCCGTTGCCAGGTCGAGCACGAATTCCTTGTCGCTTCTCGAGTCGGAGATGAACTGGGCGAGTCTGGCGCCTTCTTGACGCACGATCCACCAGGCAAAGTCGGCGGCGCCGGATTCCACGAACTCCAGCTTGGCCTCGCGGGCGGCCTTGACGGCCCCCATCTCGTCCTCGAATTGGCCGAGCACACGTTCGTCCGGCTCTTCACGACCGCGGACCTCGATGAATTCAACCGCCTCGAACATCTACCTTCCTCCTCGTTCTCATTTTAGGCCATTCGCGGTGTCGAAGTGCCAGTTCCCTATCCTCAAACCGGTGAGTCACTTCCATTCCGTCTGGGGCTACATCGCCGTTGTCATCAGCGGCTTGGTTGGTCTCTGGGGGGTGAGCATGTCGCGTCGACCCCAGCCGTCCCGAGCGTTCTTCTACGGGGTCGGCATCGCGATCGCAGCCCTGCTCCTCCAGGTCGTCCTCGGGGTCATCGTCGCCAGCAGTGGGATCGACCCCGGCAATCAGCATGTCTTCTACGGGGTGGTGGTGGCCGTGACGTTCTCTTTCGCATACATCTATCGCGCCCAGTTCCGGAAGCGCCCGGCGCTCTACTACGGCCTGCTCCTCTTGTTCACCATGGGCCTGGGGATCAGGGGCATCATGACGTTTGGCGGCAATTTCTAGGAGGTCCCCCATGTTGTTGGAGAACAAGAGACTGCTCATCACCGGTGTGCTCACCGACGACTCGATCGCCTGGCATGCGGCGCGAATAGCCCAGGAGGAGGGAGCCGAGATCATCGCCACCGGGTTCGGACGAGGTCTTCGCCTGACGGAGCGCTCGGTCCAGAGGCTTCCCCAACCGTGCCCCGTCCTCGAGCTCGATATCAACGACCCCGGTCAAGTCGAGTCATTGGTCGCGGATCTCACCGAGCGCTGGGGCTCGATCGATGGGGCTCTGCACGCCATCGCCTTCGCCCCCGAGGACGCCCTGGGTGGCAACTTCCTGAACACACCCGCCGAGTCGGCTCAGACCGCCTTCGTCACCTCGGCTTTCTCGTACAAGACCCTCGCCGTCGCCCTGCTCCCCCTACTCGAGGCGGCGGGCGGAGGGTCGTTGGTCACACTCGACTTCGACAACAGTCAGGCCTGGCCCGCCTACGACTGGATGGGTGTCGCCAAATCGGCGCTCCAGAGCGTGACGCGCTATCTGGCTCGAGACCTGGGATCGCGAAGGATCCGGGTCAATGCGGTCTCGGCCGGGCCACTCTCTACGGTGGCGGCCAAGTCGATCCCCGGGTTCGATGCCTTCCACCGGGTCTGGAACGATCGAGCCCCGCTCGAGTGGGACGACACCAACCCCGATCCGGTGGCGCGGATGATCTGCGTCCTCCTCAGCGACTGGGCTCCGATGACCTCGGGTGAGGTGATACATGTCGATGGCGGTTTTCACGCAATAGCCGCCGGAACCGACGAGGGAGCCTGACTCAGTCGACGGTTTGCAGCGCCGAGGCAAGCGGGAGCTCGACGAGGAAGGTGGCACCGCCACCCTCGGTCTGCTCGACGCGCACCGAGCCATGCATCACCTCGGCGAGGCTCTTCACGATCGAGAGGCCGAGACCGGTTCCACCCTTCGATCGGGTATCCGACTGGTCGATCTGGGTGAAGCGCTCGAAGACCCGGTCTTTTTCGTTCTCGGGAATCCCCGGCCCGTGGTCCACCACGGCGATGAACGCTTTCTGGCCACGCTCCCAGGCATACAACTCGACCGGGCTGTCGACTGCGTACTTGGCGGCGTTCTCGACCAGATTGATCAGGATCCTGATCAGATGGTCGCGGTCTGCCTCGACAGCCATGTCTGCCGGCTCGATGGTGAAGGTCGGCTCGATCGAGACCACCCGGTTGACTTCGTCGAAGGCCACCTTGATCGGAACCGATTCGAGGTGGACCGGGATGGCGCCCCGGTCGATCCTGGATACGACGAGGAGGTCGTCGATCAGCCTCTGCAACCGGCCGGCCTGTCGTCTCGCCGTCGACAGGAGTTGCTGGGCGGTGGGTGTCGTCGGCGCCAGCTCGGGTCGGTTGACGGTGTCGAGAGACCCGATGATGGATGTCAGGGGAGAGCGAAGCTCGTGACTGACCGTCGACACGAAGTCGGTCTTCATCTGGGCCACCTCCTCCAGTCTCTTGGTCATCTCGGTCTGTGCCTCGTATCGGCCGATCTGTGAGAGGACCAACCCGGCCGGGGCGGCGAGAGATCCGAGCTGCTCCAGCTGGTCCTCGTTGAACTCACCCACATACGGGTCTCCGACGATGATCGCTCCGACTCGTAGTGACTCGACCTTGAGCGGCGCCACGAGGGCCTGTCTGAGGCCCAGCTCCTTCAGGAGCACGTGGGCGTCGGTGTCCCGGTCGACCTCCTTGACGAAGAAGGGCTTGCCCGCCCGATAGACCTGGGCGACGATGGCCGGGCTGGCCACGTCGAGCATGATCGGGTCGGCTTCGAGCGGATATCCATTGACCCAGATCGGGCTCATGACCTCGAGACGATGCCGGTCGGGGTTGTAGAGGAGGACCACTCCCACCTGGGCGTCCAGGTACTTGCAGATGGTCCCCACCAGATGTGGCACGATCTCTGCGAGTGACTCGGCACGGGCCAGGGTGGCGCTGACCTCGTAGAGTCTCTCGAAGTCGAGTCTCTGCTGGTCGATCTGCCCCTCTCTCTGAGCCGACCTGACCGCCTCCCGTTCGAACTCCAGACCGACCAACGCCGTGGCCGCCGAGACGACGGCCACGGTGAGGACCTGGGCGAGCACGTCGGCCGGGGCCGTGATCTGGCTCACACGCAGCGCGATGAACGCGATGGCCGCCCCCACCAGCACCGTCATGAAGGCGTGAGCCCACCAGACGAGCAGCAGACCGGAGACGGCGGCGATCCCATAGAGGATCGGCGTGGATGTGGCCGTGAGCTCGGGGACGAGCGCAAATGCCGTTAGACCGAATATCAGCGAGCTCAACCATCCGACCGCCACCCACGGGGCAAAGCGCGTGGCCATGAGACGGTCCCATCGGGTGGCGGTCGAAATGACGAGGAGACCGCCCAGTGCCGCCATGGGCACCCAGAAGGTGGGTTCGCCGAAGACCTCCCTCCTGACCGCCTGTGCGGAGATGATGATCAGTACTACCCAGGCGACGGCCGAGGCGCGACGAAGAAGCGAGGCGCGAAAACGGGCCATCGCCTGATTCGTGGTCGGCATCGAGGCTTCCATAACAGTTGAAACTTGCGTCTCGACTGTATTCTCGGCACTTCTGTCTTACCGATCGAGGATTGATACGTGGCTTTGCGCGCATACGCTGACGGCGCACTGTTCGCAGAGAACCTGGGCGACGAGCCCTCGCAGGTCCTGGCGCTGCACGGTTGGGGTCGCCGGGGCAGTGATTTTCGCCAATCTCTGAAAGGGATCCCGGCGCTTGCGGTCGATCTTCCCGGCTTTGGCGCCTCACCGCCACCCCCGACGGTCATCGGCGCCGAGGGATATGCGACCGCCATGACTCCGTTGCTCGGCCATCTCGCCGATCCGGCGGTCCTTTTGGGCCATTCTTTCGGCGGGAGGGTCGCCGTCGAGTTGGCCGCCGCCCACCCCGGTCGATTCTCGAGGTTGATCCTGACCGGTGTGCCGTTGGTGCGGATTCGCCCTCCCGCCCGTCCCTCGGCCGGATTTCGGGCACTGAGGGCGCTTCACAAAACGGGTGTCATCTCGGATGACAGGATGGAGGAGATCAGGCGGAAGAGGGGCTCGGCGGACTATCGGGCGGCCACCGGGGTGATGCGCGACATCCTGGTGAAGGTGATCAACGAGAGCTACGAGCCCAGTCTCGAGACGATCAAGTCCCCGATCGAGTTGATTTGGGGCGCCGAAGACGCCGAGGTTCCGATCGGGGTTGCCGAACGCGCGCTGGAGATCGTGCGCAACTCTGGCGGGACGGCGACGCTGCAGGTCATCGATGGGGTCGGCCACTTGCTGCCCCTGCAGTCACCCGAGTCACTTCGAGTCCCCGTGGAGCGGGCCTTGCGCGCATGACCTGGGCGCTCGTCTCTCTTTGTGTCCTGGGTGCGATCCCGAGCGGGCTCCGGTGGCTTCGGGTGGCACAACGTGAGCATTACCTGGCACCGTCGACCACGAGATTCGCCGTGCGTTGGTGGAGCAGTGGTGCGGCGAACATCGTCCTGTCGACCCTGGCCTCGATCGGAGTCATCGGCTCGATATGGAGTGCCTGGTGGGGCCTTCTCGTGGTTGGGGCGCAGGTAGGGCCTGTCGGCCTCTCGATCAAAGGGACGACTTCGCCACTGGCGTGGACCAGACGCCTCGTCAGGCTGGCGGTCACCACGGCGACGCTCGCGACAGTCGTCTTCGTCGCCGCGGGGATCACCGACTCACCGGTCATCGCGGCAGCCGGGCTGTTCTTGCTGCCCGTGATCGTCGATGTGGCGTTGCTGGCCCTGAAGCCCGTCGAGCGTCGGCTCGGCGGGAGATGGGTGGACCGGGCGGCAGCCCGACTTCGAGCCTCAGGGGCGACGGTGGTCGGGATCACCGGCTCCTATGGGAAGACCAGCACCAAGCAGTATCTGGCTCATCTCATCGAAAGCTCGAGACGGGTGGTGGCCAGTCCCGCCTCCTACAACAACCGCATGGGCCTCGCTCGCGCCGTCAACGAGCAGCTGGTCCCCGGCACGGAGGTATTCGTAGCCGAGATGGGGACCTACGGTCGGGGAGAGATATCCGATCTGGTCAGCTGGCTCCATCCCGCCGTCTCCGCACTGGTCGCCATCGGGCCGGTCCATCTGGAGCGGTTCAAGACCGAGGAGAACATCGTCCACGCCAAAGCCGAGATTCTGGAGGGCGCCCGGGCAGCCGTTATCTCGATCGATCACCCTTTGCTGGCCGCCCTCGCCCGTAGTCGTTCCCGAGATCTCGATGTCCTCACCGTCTCGACCGAATCCGACGAGGCCGACGTGGTTGTCCGCCACGGATCATTGGTCATCGCCGGCGAGCCAGTTGCCCGGGTCCCGGACGACGTCTTTCCGCTCAACCTGGGTGTCGCCGTGGCCCTCGGGATGCAGCTTGGTGTAGAGCCGGCCGCGATGCTGGCCCGTATCGGCGATCTGCCACGAGCGGAACATCGGCAGAACGTGATCATCTCCGAGCGTGGCTTCTCGATAATCGACGACACCTTCAACTCGAACCCTGCAGGGGCGAGATCGGGCCTGGCCGGCCTGGCCAGGCTGGCCGAGAGCGGCCGAAAGGTGGTGGTCACACCGGGGATGGTCGAGCTCGGGCCGATGCAGGTCAGGGAGAATCGCGAATTTGCGTCATTGGCAGCCGACGTGGCGGATGACATCCTCGTCGTCGGTCGCACCAACCGGGCGGCCCTGCTCGAAGGCGCGAGTAGCGGGAAGGCTTCGGTTACCGTCGTGGGCTCGCGTCGAGATGCGGTGGATTGGGTGCGTCAGAACCTCGGCACCGGTGACGCCGTCCTCTACGAGAACGATTTGCCAGACCATTATCCGTGAGGTGATTCAATGGCCAAGCCGGCGGTGATATTCGGCGGCCCCTCCGATGAGCACGACATCTCCATCCTCACCGGGCTTCAGGTCACCCACGCCCTGGGCGATGTTCACGCCGTCTATTGGTCCAAGCTTGGGGATTGGTTCCTGGTCGACCCCGGGTCCGAGGCTGGAGACTTCGCCGACGGGGTGCCTGCCCGCTCCAGAGAGCTCAGCTTCGTGGCAAGCCCCGGTCAGGGGCTCATGCTCAGGCGGAAGCCGCTCGACGTCGACGCCGTTCTGGTGGCGTGTCATGGCGGGCCGGGAGAAGACGGGACCCTCCAGGGCCTGCTCGACATGGTCGGTCTGCGTTATACCGGCCCGGGTCAGGCCGCCTCCGCTCTCGGGATGGACAAGCTCGCTTTCGGGTCGGCCATGAGCGCCGCAGGGCTGCCCACGCTTCCCAGGGCGATGGTGGTGACGGGGGAGGAACCGGCGCCAGATTTCCCAGGCCCCTACATCGTCAAACCCCGTTTCGGTGGTTCCTCGATCGGCATCGAGGTGGCCGATGACTGGGACACGGTCCTCGCCCTCGAGAAGAGCTCCTCCTACTTCGACCAGGGCGCAGTGGTCGAGCCGTATCTCACAGAGAGCCGAGATCTCCAGGTGGCGATTCGGACGTATCCGACCTGGGAGACGTCCGCCATCGAGGCTCCACTGCGTGCCGAGAGCGGGATCTACTCGTACGACCAGAAGTACCTCGCCTGGGGTGGTGAGGTCGGTGGTGGAAGAGAGCTGCCCGCCCGTCTCGCCGCCGATGTGGAGCAGACCGTGCTCAGCCTGTCGAGACGTGTCACCGAAGTCGCCGGTCTGCGCGGCATCGCACGGATCGACTTCCTGGAGAAGCAAGGACAGGTGGTCGTCAACGAGGTCAACACCATTCCGGGGTCGATGGCGGCGTATTTGTGGATCGACCCGCCGATCAGCCGCGAAAGGCTCTTCGCCGACATGCTTTCGGAGGCACGCTCCGCCCCGGTCCGTGTCTTCTCGGTGGCGGGCAGCGATGGGACGGCGCTGAGAAGCGCCGGTGCTATCGCCTCCAAACTCGGTTGAACAGGAGGATCGGTTCGGGCCCGATCCGCTCTGGCTGTCTCTAGCTCAGATCAGAGATGTACTACGGGGCAGGTCAGGGTGCGGGTGATGCCATCGATCGCCTGGATCCTGGCAACCACCAATTTCCCGAGCGAGTCCACGTCATCGCTCGTTGCCTTGACGATCACGTCATAGGGGCCGGTCACGTCGTCGGCGGTGTCGACGCCCGGGATGTCACGCACTTCCTCTGCGACGAGGGCGGCTTTGCCGACCTCGGTCTGGATCAGGACATAGGCCTGGACCACTGAGCCTCCTTAGGGTCTCGAGTGGCCCGGACCCTAGTTGATGGATGAGACGAGGTGCATACCTGTATCCCGGCCGGTTCACGTGGCTGGCCAGTGTGCGAACCCCGGGCTTCCCGGATCAGGCGCTAGCTTCCACCGCCCCGGCCACGGAGGGCTCCCGATGGGCAACGAATACGAAGTCTCCACCGATGCGACGAGGTTCGATCGGGACCGTTACCACCACTGGATGTCGGACCTCGCCTACTGGGCGAAAGGGAGGGCGCGGGCCACCTCGGAGGCGGCCTGCGACGCCAGTCTCGTCTTCGGCGCCTATCGGGTGGGTGGTGAGATGGTCGGGTGTGCCCGGGTGGTCACGGACGGTGTGACTTTCGCCTGGCTGTGTGACGTCTTCGTCGAAGAAGGTCATCGTGGCCGCGGGGTGGGCAAGGCCCTGATGGACGCCGTGATGTCACACCCGGGCATGTCAGAGATGAAGAGATTCACCCTCGCCACGGGTGACGCCCATGGTCTGTATCGACGTTATGGGTTCGGGCCGATCGGCGAACCGGAGAGGTGGATGATTCGCCTCGGTGCGAATGTGTGAGCGGCCAGATCGACTCAGTAGCCGTCCTGGCCCAATCTCACCGATGATATGAAGTGACGACCGTCTTCCTCGACTGTCTCGAAGATGAGGCGCTGGCCCTGTCGGAGGGTGCGAAAGATCGATCCCTTCAATGATCCTGCCCGGAGGAACACCTCCGATCGGTCGTCGTCCCTGACCACGATGCCGGCGCCGGTCACCGGGTCGTAGCTCTTGACGACACCCTGGAGCATCTCAGGCCTTCTCGACCTTCCCGGCGCGAATGCACGAGGTGCATACCCGGGCCTGTCGGGTGTTCGATCCGTGGCGAACCCTCACTTTTTGGATGTTGGGCAGCCAGCGGCGATTGTTGCGTTTGTGGGAGAAGCTGACGGATTTCCCGTAGCTCGGCTCCTTGCCGCAGATCTCACAGCGATAAGACATCTCGAAAACTCCTGGGACGGTCTGGAAGGGTAGACGGGCCAACGGCCTGTCACGACCGCAAGCCAGGATAGCGATCATCCGGGTCAACTCCTAGTCCGGCGGTACCGTGGGCACGTGGGGACATCACGATCGACGCACCGCCCATGGCAACCCTGAGTCGTCTCGCCGAGGTCGAGGTCTCAGAGGTCAAGGGCCTTGGCGGTCAAAGGACCAAAACCCTGGAGAAGACCGGCATCACCCGGGTATCCGATCTGATCCAGCACGTCCCGCGCCGCTATATCGACCGGTCGAGGGTCGAGCCCATAGCCGACGTCCCGTTGGGGGGCGAGGTGACCATCATCGGCGAGATCAGGTCGGTTCGCACCCGCCGGCCCAGGAAGAATCTCCTGATCATCGAGGCCGAGCTCGCCGACGAGACGGCCAGGATCAAGGCGATTTGGTTCAATCAGCGATTCCGCGTCAAACAGCTCGGAGAAGGGACCCAGGTCGCCCTCTCCGGGCCAGTCGAGTCGTTTCGGGGAAGTCTCCAGATGACCAATCCGGCAGTGGACGTCCTGAACAGTCGCTCCGAGTCATTGGTCACCGGTCGAATCGTCCCCATCTATCCGGCGATCGGTGAGATCAAGTCGGGAGTCTTTCGGCGTGCCATCCACAACGCCCTCAACCGTTCGCGACCGATCGAGGATCCCGTGCCTGGCCGGTTCCTCGACGAGATCGGCCTCATCGGCCGTGATCAGGCATACGCAGACATCCATTTCCCAGATTCCCTCGAGGCCGTCGGCCCCGCCCGGGAGCGTCTCGTCTACGACGAGCTGTTCCGGTTGGAGTTGGCCCTGGCCCTCCAGAAGCGCAAGCAGATGCTCGCATCGACGGGCATCGCCCATCAGCCGACCGGCGTGCTGGTGGATCGCTTTCTCGCCGGTCTGCCCTATCGGCTCACCGCCGCACAGACGAAGGTGGTGGGGGAGATCGACTCGGATCTGGCCAAGACCCACCCGATGCATCGATTGCTTCATGGCGAGGTCGGCTCCGGTAAGACCGTGGTGGCCGTGATCACACTTCTCCATGGTGTGGAGGGAGGGTGGCAGGGCGCCATCATGGCCCCCACCGAGGTGCTGGCCGAGCAGCACTACACCGGCGTCGTTCGGCTGCTCGCCGAGGCCGGTCTCTCCCCGGAGCCCTACGCATCGGTCAGCGAACTGGGAATGGAGAGCTTGTTCGCCTCGGACGGGCCGGCGGTGCATGTCGGGATACTCACCGGCTCGCTGGCCGAGGCCAACTACAAGACGGGGATCACGAGGGAGCAGTTGGCGGCGGACGTCGCCTCAGGACAGGTGGATCTGGTCATCGGTACTCATGCCTTGATCCAGGAAGGGCTCCATTTCGCAATGCTGGGTGTCGCCGTTGTCGACGAGCAGCACCGATTCGGTGTGGCCCAGCGCGTTCAGCTCAAGGACAAGGCAAATGCCATCGACCCGGATCTCCTCATAATGACGGCCACGCCGATCCCCAGGACCCTCTCCATGACCCTGTATGGGGACCTCGACGTGTCGATGATCGACGAGATGCCGCCCGGGCGCTCACCGGTCGCAACCCGTGTCGTCTCGAAGGCAGATGAATCGATCGCCTGGCGGGCAATCGTCTCCGAGGTGGAGAAGGGTCATCAGGCCTTCGTCGTTTGCCCTCTGGTGGAAGAGAGCCTCAAGGTCGAGGCTGCGTCGGCCACGGCCGAGTATGAGCGTCTGTCGACGCTTCTGCCCGATCTGAGGGTCGGTTTGATCCATGGTCAGCTCAGGCCGGTGGACAAGGACACGGTGATGACTGCCTTTCGACGCGGTGACATCGATGTGCTCGTGGCCACGACCGTCATCGAGGTCGGCATCGACGTCCCGAATGCGACCGTGATGGTCATAGAGGATGCAGACCGATTCGGTCTGAGCCAACTGCATCAATTGCGGGGCCGGGTCGGAAGGGGAGACGCGCCCGGGATGTGCATCCTGGTGGCCGACCCCTCGACCGATGAGGGCAAGGGGCGGCTGGCCGCCATGTCGTCGACCACCGACGGTTATCGGCTGGCGGAGGAGGACCTGAGGATTCGGGGCCAGGGCACGGTCTTCGGAACCAAGCAGTCCGGTCTTCCCGACCTGAAGCTGGCAGACGTGCTCGGCGACATCAGACTTCTCGTCTCGGCCCGTCACGACGCCTTCGAGCTGGTCGACCGTGATCCCGACTTGAAGGAGCATCCCGAATTGGCCGCCGAGGTGAGGTCGATGTTGGGCGAATCCGTGGCATGGCTATTCGTGAGTTGACACCGAGATGAGGGTCATCGCCGGTGTGGCCAAGGGGCGACGACTGGCTGCTCCGTCGACGGACGCCACCCGACCCGTCCTGGACCGTGTCCGTGAGGCAGTCTTCTCGATGATCGGTGACTGGGTGGTCGATTCGGCCGTCCTCGACCTGTACGCCGGGTCGGGATCCTTCGGGCTCGAGGCCCTTTCACGCGGCGCCGCTTCGGCAACCTTCGTCGAGAACGGGCGGGTGGCCCTCGAGACGCTGCGCTCCAACATCGAGGCAGTCGGCCTGGGGGGAGCCATCGTGTCGTCGTCGGTGACGGATTTCCTGACCGTCGGCAATGCGAAATTCGACCTCGTCTTCATCGACCCCCCTTGGGCCATGTCGTCTCCAGCGCTGTCCGAGGATCTGACGACGCTCGATCGTCTCGTCGGCCTCGAAGCGGAGGTCGTCCTGTCGCGGCGATGGGGGGACCAGACCCCTTCGCAACCCGAAAACTGGCGGGTTGCCACCGATAGGAGGTACGGAGATACCAGAATCCTCAGATACGAGAAGGAAACGGAAGCCAGTTGACTGTCGCACTTTGCCCGGGGAGCTTTGACCCTCCGACCAATGGCCATATCGATGTGATCGAGCGGGTCATCGGAGCCTTCGACGAGGTGGTGATCGCAGTCGTCGACAATCCCTCCAAGGCGTCGATGTTCTCCGCCGCCGATCGGGTCGGGCTCCTGGAGGAGATCTTCGGTGAGCGCGTCCGGGTCGATTCCTTCGACGGCCTCCTCGTCGAGTATGCGAATCGCATCGGCGCCGACGTCGTGGTCAAGGGTCTTCGGACCGTCGATGACTACGAGTACGAGATGCAGATGGCACAGATGAACCGGCATCTCACCGGCATGGAAACGGTGTTCATGGCCACCGGGGCCGAATGGAGCTTCGTCTCTTCGTCCCTGGTCAGGGAAGTGGCGAAACTGGGCGGCTCGGTCGAAGGTCTGGTACCAAGTGTGGTGGAGAGAGCCCTCAAGGAGCGGTTGTCATGACAGACGAGCATCGAGCGGAAAACGAAACCGAGCCCGAGCAGGAGCCACGCCCCGAGCCAGAGCACCGCACCGAGCTCGGTGACCTCCAGGACATGGTCGACGACCTGATCGTCTATCTCCATGAGGCCAAGTCCGTCCCGCTTTCGGGGAACGCGATCGTCGACAGGGAGCAAGTCCTCGGTCTCCTGGAACGGATCCGGGCAGAGCTGCCCGACGAGCTCAGAGCCGCCCGTTGGATGGTGCGCGAGCGCGAGGCGTTCATCGCCCGAACCAACGAGAAGTCCAGGGAGATGGTGGATAGGGCGCGCAAGGAGGCCGATCAGCTCGTCGCCGACTCCAACATCGTCGCTGAGGCCGTCGAAGAGGCCAACATCCTCGTTCGACGAGCCGAGGGGGATGCGCGTCGTCTTCGTCTGGAGACAGAGGACGAGATCGAGAAGAAGCTGCAACGGGTCGAAGTCATCCTCAATGAGGCGATGACCCAGATCCAGAACGCCCGCGAGGAGTTGCATCAGGCCCGGCCCAAGCCGCCAGACGTCCCGATCTGATGACCTCGGCGATGAAGGTCCATGTCGGTGACCTCCTCGGGTCACCGGGAAAGGAACGCCCATTCGAGGAGGAGCTCCCGGTCTCCTTGCAGATCGGCGAGGTCACCGTCGACGGCCCGATGCGGGTCGGGGGAGTGATGATCGGGCTCCTGGACGCGGTCAAGGCCGACTTCGAGGTCGGGGCAGAGGCCCATTTCACGTGCACCCGCTGTCTCGTCGAATGGGACGAGGGTGTGGAGACCGTCTCCGAGCGATACTTCCGCACCACGGCCGACGAGGACGGCTACGGGATCGTCGACGGCGAGATCGACATGTACGGGCCTGCTCGCGACGAGCTCGCCCTCTCCCTTCCGGCCGCCCCGGTGTGCAAGCCCGACTGCTTGGGACTTTGCCCAACCTGTGGAACCGACTTGAATACAGACCCTTGTGACGGCCATGGCGACGAATCCCAGTCTCCCTTCGCCGTCCTGAAAGACCTGTTCGAATCCTGACCGAGGAGTGCACCATGGCGGTGCCCAAGAAGAAAATGTCGCGCTCACGGACCAGACAGCGGAAGTCCGCCTGGAAGGTCGCTCGTCCGAGCACCGTGGCCTGCGAGCAGTGTGGCAAGCCCAAGCTGCCGCATCGCGCCTGCCGTGAATGCGGCACGTACGCCGGCCGCGAGGTCATCGAGACCAACTGAGCCTTGGCCCGCATCGCCCTCGACGCAATGGGGGGCGACAACGCCCCATCCGAGACCGTTGCCGGCGCGGTTGAAGCGTCACGCGCCGACGTGGACGTGGTGCTCGTCGGGCATCACCACATACTCGAGGAAGAGCTGGCCAAGCACGACGTCAGACTGCCCATCGTCGACGCCCCCGAGATCATCGAGATGGGCGAGGACCCGGCACGGGCGCTGCGTGAGAAACCGGGCGCCTCGATAACGGTCGCGGCGAAGCTGGTTGCGGAGAACTCGGCCGCCGGTCTCGTCTCGGCCGGCTCGACCGGGGCTGCGATGGCGGCCGCTGCGATCCTGATCGGCAGGATCAAGGGCGTGTCCCGCCCATCGATAGCTTCGATATTCCCCACCCCGGGAACGCCGACGCTGGTCCTCGACTCCGGTGCGAATCCCGACGTCAAGCCGGATCAGCTGGTGCAGTTCGCCATCATGGGCTCGGTGGCGGCGGAGGTGCTCCTCGGAGCGGAGGAGCCCCGTGTCGGCTTGCTGTCGATCGGTGAGGAGAAGGGAAAGGGAAGAGACCTGGAGAGGGCCGCTCACGACCTCTTGGAACACGCACCTGTCCGCTTCGTGGGCAATCTCGAGGGAAGGGACGTGGCCACCGACAAGGCAGACGTCATCGTGACCGATGGGTTCACCGGCAACATATTCCTGAAGACGATGGAGGGTGCGGCGCAGGTCGTCATCCGGTACGCGATGGAGGAGGTGGGTCGACTGCCTTCGGAGGTGCGGGAGGCGGCCCTCCCCGCACTCGATCAGGTGCGGCTGCGGCTGGACTACGAGACATACGGTGGGGCGCAGCTGCTTGGGGTCAAGGGCGTCGTTGTCATCTCCCACGGAGCGTCGACCCGTGTCTCGATCGCCAACGCCTTGCGGATGGCCCATGAGGCAGCCGAGCAAGATCTCCCCGGCCGGCTGGCCGCCCGGCTCGGCGCGTGACGACACTGGAAGACAAGCTGGGGTACAGCTTTCGTGACCACTCCCTCCTCGAGCTCTCGCTGACCCATCGATCGGTCAGCAGCGAAAGCCCGGGCCGTCATGACAATGAGCGGCTGGAGTTCCTCGGAGACGCCGTTTTGCAGCTGGCCGTCACCGACTACCTCTACTCGGCATACCCCTCCCTTGCCGAGGGGAAGCTGGCAAAGATCCGGGCGGCCGTGGTGAGCCGGCCCACCCTGGCCGACGTGGCACGGAGCATCGATCTGGGAATCCACTTGGAGCTGACCCCCGCAGAGGATCGGACCGGGGGGCGTGACAAGGACTCGATCCTCGCCGACGCCGTGGAGGCTGTGATTGGCGCGGTGTACATCGACTCGGGGCTCGAGGCATCTCGCCGGCTCGTTTCCAGGCTTCTCGGCGGCCGCGTCGACGAACGTGCGAAACAGCCGGGCCTCAAGGACTACAAGACCAGGCTGCAGGAGGTGCTGGCCAAGGAGGGCAAGCGCCCGGACTATGCGACGGAAGGATCTGGCCCCGACCACGAGCGGCTGTTTCGGGCGGAGGTCTCGACCGACGGGGTGGCGATGGGCGAGGGGTCGGGGCGCTCCAAGAAGGAGGCCGAGCAGCAGGCCGCCAGACAGGCGCTGAAGGCTCTCAGCTCAGACTCGTAGTGAACAATTGCTCGGAGCGGGCCCGCAGATCTATGTACCAGATGGTGAGCATCACCAGGATGGCAGCCGAGATGAATCCTTCGATCAGGATGAGGAACACGAAGGCCAGCCCGACCACGAGTGAGACGTCGCCGGCACTGAGCGCGGGAAGGGCTACCAACTGGACCAGTTGGGCCGCGACGGTGCCCATCAGGGCGACCATCAACAGGAAGCCGAGAGTCTGCCACCAACGTCCACGCACAAGCGAGAAGCTGCGACGCATCGCCTCGAGTGGGCCGGCATGTTCCAGGGCTATCACCGGGGTGATCATGGACAACGAGATCGCCAGCCAGACGCCGGGCAGTATGAAGAGGACGAGGCCCGCGAAGACGGCGAGCCCGGTGACCACGATGGCGAGGAAGGACCGAGGCAAATTGCCCAACGCAAACATCGAAGCGTCTCTCGGGCCGACCGGAGAGTGTGCGAGCTCGGAGCCGACGAGCCGGTGAACTGCCACGCTCAGAAAGGCGGTCGCGATGGCATTCAGGGCCAGGACGATGAATACGGCCAGGAGGAATCGCATCGTCGGCTCGTATAGCTCCTCGGCGGTGTATTGCTCCAGGGCGGCCGGATTCGAGATCACCAGGTCGATGAACTCGTCGGCCCCGGTGAGTGCGAAAGTGAGGATGGTCGCCGCTCCGAGGATGACATAGGTCCAGAAGGCCGGGGGGATCAGCTTTCGCCAGACCACTGAGAGGACCCGCATTCCCTCGCCGAGGACTTCGCCTACCTGCCTTGGAGATATGAGCATGCGCCGGGGTACGGTAACCGACCCATCTACCGGGAGCGTTTCGTTGCCCGAGTTGCCCGAAGTAGAGATAACCCGCCGGCACCTGGAAGAGGCGATGAAAGGTCGCCGGATGCTGGATGTCAGGACCACCCATCCTCGGACGGCCCGGCACAACGCTGGGCCTCAACAGCTCGACGAGCGTCTGCGGGATCGGCGTGTCCTCTCGGTGGATCGCATCGGGAAATTCCTCACCGCCCCTCTCGACGATGGTCAGACGATGATCGCCCACCTCGGGATGTCGGGTCGTTTCTGGGTGGGTCAGCCCGATCAGCCAGAGCCGATCCACACACACTTCCGCGCCCTGCTGGACGACGGGTCTCAAGTTCGATTCATCGACCCGAGGACCTTCGGGTTCGTGGCCGTCGTCGCCGAAGACGAGATTGCCGGCTCGGGTGTTGCCAGACTCGGCCCCGATGCGTGGCTGTCCGCACCGACACCGGCGGACTTGCACCAGGCTCTTGCCCGGCGAGCAGCCCCGATCAAGGCTCTGTTGTTGGACCAGGTGATCCTCTCGGGTCTGGGGAACATCTACGCAGACGAGGCCCTGCATCGAGCCGGAATCCATCCTCTCCGCTCGGGCAGCAGTCTCGATGAGGAGGAGTTGACCCGTCTGCTCCAGACGGTGAGGGAGGTACTGGCCGAGGCGATCGATCACGGCGGGACCAGCCTCGACGACCTCGCCTTCCTGCTGCCCGACGGGCGCGCCGGTGAGAATCTCGATCGGCTCGCCGTGTATGGGAGGACCGACCTGCCATGCCCCAACTGCGGCACACCGATCGAGCGTGTGGTGATCCGAGCCCGCTCCAGCCATTTCTGCCCGAATTGTCAGAGGCTTCCGTGATGAAGGCCGTGCGTGCGTTGATATCGGGCCGGGTTCAGCAGGTTGGCTACCGGCAGAGCTGTCGCCAGGTGGCGCGCAGCATGGGTCTGGTCGGATGGGCCCGGAACCTCGCCGATGGGAGGGTGGAGGTCTTCGCCCAGGGAGACCCGGATTCGGTCGATCGTCTGGTCGATTGGATGTGGGGAGGGCCGGGCATGGCCCTGGTCACCGGGGTCGAGTCGGACCCGGTGGCGATCGACGGGACCCTGCGCGACTTCTTCATCCAGCCCAACCCGGCGAAAGACCACTGAGCCGATGAGGCCTGTTAGCCTGCCCGGGTAATCACACCATTGTCATTTGCCAGGGAATTGCTGTGTATTTGAAGACTTTGAAGCTCGTCGGGTTCAAGTCGTTCGCCGATCGCACCCGTCTCGAGTTTCGACCCGGTGTCACCGTGGTCGTAGGCCCGAACGGGTCGGGCAAGTCCAACCTGGTCGATGCGCTGTCGTGGGTCATGGGGACCCAATCCACCAAGGCGCTTCGCACCGGGAAGATGGAGGACGTGGTCTTCGCCGGCACGGCCACACGGCCGGCGCTGAACCGGGCCGAGGCAACACTCGTGATCGACAACGGCGAGCGTTTGCTTCCCCTCGACCTCGATGAGGTGTCGCTGACCAGACGCCTCTATCGCGATGGGTCGAGCGACTACGAGATAAATGGGATGACCTGCCGGCTGCTCGACATCCAGGAACTTCTCAGTGACTCGGGGGTGGGACGCCATCAGCATGTGATCATCGGACAGGGTCAGGTCGATGGCGTGCTCAACGCCTCGCCGGAGGACCACCGCGCCATCATCGAGGAGGCAGCGGGGATTCTCAAACACCGCCGTCGCAAGGAAAAGGCCGAGCGTCGCCTGGAGCGAACGGACGAGGACCTTCTCCGGCTTCGGGATCTGACCGGGGAGATGGAGCGACAGCTGAAGCCGCTGAGACGTCAGGCGCGGGCGGCGGAGAGGTATGACGGGCTCAAGGCAGAGGTCCGCGGCTTGAAGCTCCATCTGTCCGGCATCGCCCTCGAGAGTCACGATCGGGAGCTGGGCACGGTGGGCGTGTCACTCGAGGAGTTGAGGAGTTCGATCGCCACCGACGAACGGGCCGTAGAGACACTCCAGACATCCCTCGATGTGTTGACGGCAAAAGCCGCCGAGGTCGCCTCCGATCTCGATCGAGACACGACCGCCGCCGCGGTGCTCGAGACCACCGTCGAGCGCGTGAGACGTCTGGGCGCGGTTGCCCATGAGAGGAGCAGGGCGGTCTCGGGACGCCGCGAGGCGAGTGTGGAGCGACGGGCGGACCTCGAGATGGAGCTGGGGTCCATCAGGTCCGAGTTGGTGGAGATCCGATCGGAGGAGGTGGCGGCGGAGTCGGAGGTGGCGAGCCGCGAGGCCGAATTTCGTCGTCTCGAGGATCGCGAGAGGTCGATATCGACCCAGCACGACCTCTCGCCCGAGGGGGCGTTGGCGGCAGTGCGCGGGGAGTTGGCCGTGCTGCAGGCGTCGGCCCTGCGAGATGACCGTGAGAGGGATGCGGTCGACCATCGAATCGAGGTCGTGTCGTCACAATTGAATGGGGAGATCGCCGAGATCGGCCGGATCAACGACGAGGTTCGGCGTCTCGACGAGGTCTTGGGGCGTCTGCAGTCCGAGTACGCCAAGTCGACCCGGAGCAGGGAGGGCGACCAGCAGAGATGGGAGGCTGCCGAATCCGGTCTGACCGAGGCAAAGATGGCCGTGGCTGGATCCGAGGCCCGGGCCGATGCCGTCAAGGCTGCCTTGTCGGGCAGGTTCGATCTGGATGCCAGACGCTCGATCGAGGGATCCAAAGGGGCGCTGGGAAGCATCGTATCGCTCCTCGACATCCCCGATGGGCTGGAGAGGGCCGTCGACGCGGCACTCGGGCGCTGGGTCGACTCGGTGGTCTTTGCCGACGGGGCGGTGCTGCGGGATGCGGTCGAGCTGGTCAAGACGTCAGGTGGTGGAGGTGTCCCTCTGATCAACGGAAGCGGCGGCCGGGAGCAGGGGGGGGCATCGTCGATCGCTGACGAGCTCGGCGTGACTGCGCTCGTCGATCAGCTAGGCCCCGGGGCGAATCGGAGTCTGGCCGATCGCCTGTTGGGTGATGTGCTGCTCGTCGAGGGTTGGGCAGGAGCCTGGTCCCTGGTCACGCGAAATCCGCATCTCAGGGCGGTGACACCAGAGGGGGATCTCATCGATGCCGACGGCATTCAGATATCACACCCCGACGGAGCCGGGCCGGCCATGTTGGAGGCAGCCGAGGTGGCGGTGGAGCGGGCCCGAACCGAGCTCTCTCGCGCCACGTCGATCCATGTGGCCGCCAGACGGGACTTCGAGACGAGCCGCGACAAGGAGAGGTCGGATCTCGAGCGGCTCGAGGCGGCCGAGGCCGAGCTGGCGGGAAAGACCGAGGCCATGGCCCGTCTCCAACAGTCGGTCGACGCGCTGGAGAGCGAGCGTCAGCGGCTTCGCCAACGAATGGATTCACTCCAGGAGTCGGCCACGGCGCGATCCGACGACATGGATGAGCTCACCCGGCGTCTCCGCTCACTCGAGGGGGAGGAAGCCGAGCGGGCCAGGGTGTGGGAGGAGCTGCAGGATCGCAGGGACCGGATGGCTGCAGAGAAGGAGTCGGCCAGATCGGCGTGGCACGACTCGGCGGCCGGTTTGCACGGGCTGATCGAGCGGCGCAGGCTCCTCGACGAGCGACTTGCCCATGTGGAAGCTGAGCTGGGGCGCTCGGAAGCCCGTCAACCTGGAGCTCCCGACACGGACCGGCTCGAGCGTGTCGTCGACTTCGCGCAGAGGGCCGTCGAGGTGTTACAGCGCCGGGTCTCCGAGCTGAGGGACCGTCAATCCGGGCTGCGCACCGAGAATCAACGGATCGTCGCCGAGCTCGGGGCGAAGCGAGCCGAACACGACGGTCTCCAACGCTCGCTCTCGGTGTCCCGGGAGAGAGTCGGCGAGATGCAGGTCCGACTCACCGAGCTCCGGTTGACCAGGGAGAGCGTCGTCGAGGGAGTGCGTAGGGACGCCGATTGCGAGCCCGAGGATGCATACGGGGCCCCGAGGCCCGATGTTCCCGACGACACCGATCTCGACGCCATGCTGGAGGAGAAGGCCGCCCAGCTACGGCGTCTCGGCCCGATCAACCCACTCGCTGCGGCCGAGTACAACGAGCTCGACGAGCGATACCAGTTCCTCTCGGATCAGATGAGGGATGTCGAGTCGTCGAGGTCCGAGTTGAGAAAGGTGATCAGGGCTCTCGATGCCGAGATCGAGGATCGCTTCCGCCAGGCTTTCGCCGAGGTGGAAACCGCCTACCAGCGATATTTCTCACTTCTGTTCCCCGGGGGGCGAGGGCGAATCCGGCTGACCGACCCCGACGACCCGCACTCCGGGGTGATCATCGATGCCCAGCCGCTGGGGAAGAAGGTGAGCCAGTTGAGCCTTCTCTCCGGGGGAGAGCGAAGTCTGGCGGCGCTCGCCTTCCTCTTCTCCGTGTTCGAGGCGAGACCGAGCCCCTTCTATGTGCTGGACGAGGTGGAGGCCGCTCTCGACGATGCCAATCTGCGTCGCTTCCTGCGCATCGTCGACGAGTTTCGCCAGCGTGCCCAGCTCCTCGTCGTCACCCACCAGCAACAGACGATGGAGGCGGCAGACGTGCTCTATGGGGTGACCATGGAGCCGGGGGGCTCATCTCAGGTCGTTCGCAAGGACATGGCGGCGGCCACGGCCGAGCTCTCCCTCTAGTTTCCGTGCCCTCCAGTCAACGGTCCCGATAGGGGTATCTTCGCCCAACATGGACACCACCACCCTGCTGATCATCGTGCTGGCCGTCGTGGTGCTGGTGGTCGGCGGTGCCTTCTTTCTTCGGTCACGCTGGCCCGGGGTCGAGGGCGAACGCCCCGAGCCTGGGGCTCCTCCCGGCCGTTTGGCGCGTAGTGCGACCGTCATCGGGGCGGGGCTGAAGCGAGCCTGGGGCTCAGGGCTCGGGGACGAGACTTGGGACGAGCTCGAAGAGGTCCTGTTGGCGGCGGACGTCGGCGTCGAGGCGACGACCGTCGTCGTGTCCGGGGTCAGGATGCGTGCGCCGGGGACACCAGAAGAGGCGCGCGCCGAGTTGGGAGCTCAACTGCGACGACAGCTGGCGGGAGGAGCTAGACAGTTGAGGTTGGAAGGCTCGCCATCTGTGATCCTGATGGTCGGCGTCAATGGGAGCGGCAAGACGACGTCGATCGCGAAGCTGGCCGCCCTCCTCCTCGCCGAGGGCAAGAGGGTCGTCCTGGCGGCGGCCGACACGTTCCGCGCCGCAGCAGGAGCCCAGCTGTCGACCTGGGGGGAGCGTCTCGGCGTCCGTGTCATCGCCGGTGGGGAAGGGGCGGACCCGGCCTCCGTCGCATTCGACGCCATCAGCTCGGCTCGAGCCAATGGGATCGACGTGGTGATCGTCGACACGGCGGGGCGTCTTCACGCCAAGAAGAACCTCATGGCGGAATTGTCCAAGATCCACAAGGTGGCTGCCGGAGATCGCGACGAGGTCGATGAGGTTCTGGTGGTACTCGACGCCACCGGTGGTCAGAATGGCCTCGCCCAGGTCAGGGAATTCGCCGAGGCGGTGCCGGTCACCGGCATCATCCTGACGAAGCTCGACGGGACGGCCCGGGGTGGAATCGTCATCGCCGTGGAGAAGGAGTTGGGAGTGCCGGTAAAGTTCGTCGGCCTCGGTGAGGGCCTGGATGACCTCGTGCCATTCGACCCCGACAGATTCGTCTCCGATCTCCTGGAGTTCTCTTGAGTCCAGATCAATTGGTTGCCGCAGCCCGCTCTGCCGCTCGAAACGCATATGCTCCCTATTCGAAATTCAGGGTCGGGGCGGCGGTAGTCACTGCCGACGGCGAGGTCGTCACCGGAGCCAACGTGGAAAACGCCGCCTACCCATCGGGGGCATGTGCCGAGGCGACCGCCATCTACACGGCCGTCGCCCGTGGTGCTCGTCGGATCGCCACCGTGGCCGTCGCCTGCATCGACGCCGACGAGGTCGACGGTGCCTATCCGTGTGGCAGATGCAGACAGGTGATGTCGGAATTCGATGTCGAGACGGTCCTGGTGACCGCCGGCGACGGCTCAGAGGTCCGTGAGCACACTCTGGACGAGCTCATCCCACACCGCTTCACCCATTGACTCTCGTGGGGCCGGGCGGCCAATCCCCCCGGTTCTCGCGGCGCACGACGAAGCGCAGCCCCGACCAGGACTCGTCGATGGCGCAGACCTCGTCGTCCACCATGCCCCATCAGCCGGTCGGCAGCAGGTCTCGGTGCTCGACTCTGCCATCGGCGTGGACGGCGAAACGCCCTGCTTCCCAGGAGTGGACCGGGTCCCGGCGTGACCAGGGCCAGCCGCCGAACTGGGTTCGGTGGTAGTCGTCGACCGCCTGTCGCAACTCCTCGGCCGAGTTCATCACGAAGGGGCCGAGCTGGAACACCGGTGCGCCGATCGGCCGGCCTTGGAGCAGGAGGAAGCGCGACCGCTCGCCGAGGTTGCGGATCTCGGTCTCCATCTCTGGCCGCAGCTGCACCGCCACGTCCTTCTCGATGGTGGTTCTGCCCACCCTCACGTCGTCGCCTTCGTGGCAATGGAGCATCCGATTGACTCCCTCAGGTGCGAGGGGGAGTCTCCAGGTGCTGTCTGGCTCGAGCTCGATGACCCAAATCGCCAGATGGGAGTCGGGGCTCGAAGCCCATGAGTCAGGTGGCGCCGCAGGTGGGACGTCGCCTGCGACGGCGCCCGAGACCAAGTCGACCGTGACTCCGGGCGAGGGATGGATGGTCGGTATGTCCTCAGCCCACAGCATCCCGAAGTGAGCCGGGACCATTTTCGACGAAGGTGGGAGATTGAGCCAGATCTGGAAGAGCTCGAGAGGGTTGGGCCGATCCTCGTTGAGCAAAGGGAACATCTCGGCATGCATGATCCCCCCACCGGTCGTGAGCCATTGGACGTCGCCCTGCCCGTATCTTGCGGTGGCTCCGAGCGAATCGGAGTGGTCGACATAACCGCGTCGGACAACGGTCACGGTCTCGAACCCCCGATGGGGGTGCTGTGGGAATCCGGGGACCACATCGCCGTGGTACATGCTCCATCCGTCCCGGTAGGAGAAGTCGGCTCCTATGTTGCGCCCTTGAAGGGGCTCCGATGGGCCCAATTCCGCGTTCCCACCGGGATAGCCGTCGACGTGGTGGACGGTGAATATGAAGGGGTCGAGGCCCTGCCAGGGAAAGCCCAGTTCGACCAGGCGGATCACGGGGTCAGTGGTCATTGCGACATGGTAAGCGTCCCGACACCCTGGATCGGACGGCCTGCCGCCGGCTCAGGCGACGGCGATCCGGAATTCGCGCAGCTTCGGGGACCCGCCGAGGAGTGATGCCTCCTCTGCGCGGGACATGAGCCGTCGGCTCAATGTGTCGATGACGGCATCGCGTCGGGGGTTCGGTCCCTGGCCAAATGCAAGGAGAGCTGCCTCTGTAGATGTGGTCGCCGCCCTGACCGGATCGGGCAGGATGGAGTTGAGAGCTACCAGCCAGACCGATCGGTTGATGGCGGTGGAAGCCTCGAGCCCGGCCAGGAGGGCGCGCTCGATGCCTTCCAACTCTCCGTCGCGATCGGCGATGATCAATCGGCGAGCCTGGTTCAGAAGGCGGTACAACAAGTCTTGGGCCGACTCGGTGAGGTCGGGGAGATGCTGGCGGTAGACGATCGACGCACAGTCGTTTGCGAAGAGTCGGGCGGAGGTGGCGTCCCATCCCTCGAGTCGGAATCGTTCGACTCCGAGCATGTCTGCGATCGAACCGAGGCTGTCGATTCGGGTGGCCCGCTCCCGCCCCGATCCAGACCAGTCAATACCCCGCATCAGCTTCCCAGTCCTTCCCGGTGTCGTTTTCCCTGTCTTGTGGATAATTCCAAATCGCGGGCCGAATGTAGATGGGCCGGGTGGCCCATTCTCCCAGGTAATGACATAGTTCTTCCGACCTAGGCCGCCCGGCCCACTTGGCCCATCAGATGTTGAGGACGATCACCGAGCATCCGGCCGTGGACAGCAGTCTCTCCACCTTCGGTCCGAGATAGAGACGTTGAGATCCTGCCCTCACTGCGGTGCCGAGGATCATCAGGTCGATGTCCCCTTCGTCGAGTCGAGCCAGGATCGATTCGGTTGTCTCCCCGCGGAGTCTCACCTCGGAGAGCACACGCGCTCCAACTCCCTCACCGACGGATCGCAGGTCTTCTACGACCTCCTGACCGATGCCGAGTCGGACGGCGGCCGAGGAGGGGACACCGGTGGCCATCTGTGTCGTGAGGCTCTGGTCCACCACGTGGAAGATGACCACCTCGCCGTCCTGACCGGCGAGGGTGAAGGCGAGGTCGGCGGCCCTGCGCGCCCACTGCGAGCCTCCGGTGGGGACGAGGATCCTCCTCGGCGGCCATTGCCCGGTCCCGGCGCTGAAGACCAGAGTGGGACACGACGCCAGCCTCACTACCTCATCGACGATCGAGGAGTAGAAGTGCTCGTCGTGCTCCCCGCGCTCGGTCGCACCCATTGCGACCAGGTCATAGCCAGTGTCGATCTCACGCAGGATTGCGCGGCCGACGTCCCCGGGCGGGACGAGCTTGGTAGCGATCTCGGTTCCGGTCGGAAATAGGCCGGCCAGACGATCGAGGTATTGGTCGGCGTCCCTTCGCTCGCCTCTTGCGACCGCGCTCAGCAAGGTGACAGCGAGCCCCTGGTCCGCGATTCGCGCCAAGGCCGAGGCTTCGAGGGCCTGGGCGCCGGGCTCGCCCTCGGTGCGGAGGCGAACCGGCACCAAGACGCGACGGATGTCCCCCAATGTGCCTACCTTCCGATCCGATGCTTCAGGGCCTGGCTGGGGAACACCGAATACGAGCCGGATGCCGATCGGCGCCGCCACCGAAGTCAATATCGACACCACGACCATCATCGAGTAGATCTCGACCGAGAAGATCTGCATGGAGAGCCCGATCGACGCAACGATGATCCCGAGAACACCGCGAGCGTTCAAGGCGAGCCCATAGGCGATCCCTTCACGCCGGGTTGTCGAAGCCCACCGCGCCCCGAGGTATGCGCCGAACAACTTTCCGGCGGCGGCCACCAGCAAGACGGCACCGGTCAACGCGAGAAGCCGGGGCTCGAGCAACTTGGCGATGTCGAGTCTCAGCCCGGCAGTTGCCAGGAATATCGGGGCGAACACGCCATAGGTGACACTCTCGAGCTGACGCCCCACTTCGAGTGGCATGCGGCGGGTCTGCCCGAAGATCACCCCGATTGCAAACGCTCCCAATATCGGCTCGAGATGGAGCGCTTGGGTCAGAGCGCCCCAAGCGAAGGCGAGACAGATCACCAGGGTGAGGACGCGATCCCTCGAGATCATGCGGTCTTGCACCAGATGCAAAGCCTTCCGGGCCACGGGGCGGGCGACGAGGAGCGTCGCCAACACGAAGATCATGACGGCCCCGAGTGTCTGGGAGACTGCAAGCAGATCGAAACTGCCTGCAGCCGCCAGCGACGTCACGACTCCGAGAAGGGCCCAACCCAGAAGGTCGTCGATCATTCCGGCGGCAAGGACGGTTTGGCCGAACGGACGTCGCATCAGCCCGAGGTCGCCGAGGATCTTGGCCAGCACCGGAATTGCCGAGAGTGACAGGGCAACCGCGAGAAAGAGGGCGAACACGCCTCGTTGCGAGGGGTCGGGGAGAAGGTCGTCAGGGATGTACATCCCCAGCCCGAAACCGAAGAGGAGGGGGAGCACGAGCCCGCCGAGCCCGACACTCATCGAGATCTTGAGCCGGGACCGGATCAACCCGAGGTCGGTCTCCATGCCTATCACCACGAGGAGGAGCATCACTCCCAGGACACCGACCAGATCGAGGAGTTGCACCTGGCCCGGCGTGGAGGGGATGAGCAGCCGGCCAAAGGCGGGGAACAGGCCCGAGATGCCGGAAGGGCCGAGGACGACCCCGGCCATGATCTCGCCGACCACGGGTGGGATGCCCAGTCGCAGACAGAGCTCGCCCATGAGGCGAGCGGTGGCCAGGAGCATGGCGAACGCCACGACCAGCTTCAGGAGATCAGCATGGGGTATGCCGGCTATCGGCTCCATGGAGCATTCCTTCCTCTATGGCCTACGGGGTTAGCTGACGGGCTCGAACTGGAAGGTGCTCTACCCGGCTGATCCGGGATTCGCCCCAATTTTCGGGTCCCCCGTCCCGACTTGGCAGCCGGGTTCGGCGTTTGGTGGAGGATATCGCAGATTGGTGCCGGTGGAGAGCAGTCTCGGGGTGATTCAGCAGCCCGGCTTGATGGCCAGGACCGTCCCTGTTTCCACCGGCACTCGATCGAAACCGGGAGGCACCATTGCCAGGCCCATGGCCTCGAATCTGCCCGATCGCGCGAGGAAAGCGCAGGTCCGAGGGTCGTTTGCGGAGGCGAGCACGTCGTCGACGACGATGCTCCCGGTCTCGATTCTCGCAAACGACGTATCGACCAGGGATGGGTACACCATGCGGTCGGCGGTCCACGCCAGGCCCTGCTGGTCCGTGACCACGTAGCTGTCGGCCGGCGTCGATTCGAGGACCTCGATGATCTGCTGCTCGGTCTCGGACGGGTCGACGACATCGGTCACGGGAGACAAGGCCCATTGGAACGGTAGAGCGATCAGGACGAAGCCCAAGGCCAGATTGGTGGGAACCCGGGTTCGCAGTGCCACGAGTATCAGGGGTGGCAACAGGAACGCGGCGAACCGGGCAAAGCCGTCGCTGACGGGGGTGATCAGCACGATCATCACCACGGTCGAGATCAGCCAGCCGCTCAGGATCCAGGTGGGCAGGCGACGGTTCCTGGTCCCGGTGATGTCGAATCGGGCGCCCAGAGCCAGGAGCGCACCGGCACCCAGAAGGATCAGCAATGGCAGGTCGCCTCTCCACAACTCGGTCACGAGACTTCCCGTGTTGGCGACGAGGTCGAAGCTCCGTTGCTTGGCGAGGTGAAATGTCACGTACTGCTCCCAGACGGCTCCGACGTCCCAGACGAGGGTCACCGCGGCCCCGACGATCAGCCCCGAGATCCAGAATTCCGCGATCGACCGCCTTCCGGCGTGGAGTGCGATGACCACGATGACGACGATGGCCAGAGGCAGCAGGTTCAGGCTCTTGGTGGCCACCCCGAGTGCGAGAAGGACGCCCGAAGACGGTGCTCGCCATCGTTGGGCCTCGAGGTCTCCCAGGGCCGTGACCAGTGCGAGCAGGCCCAGGGCAAGGGCAAGGCCGTCGCTCTGCAAGGGGCCCGCCGAGATGAGCAGGATCCCACTGGAGGCGGCGAGTAGACCCCCCACCAGTGAACGGGGGCGGTCGTGGTCGAGACGCGCCAGAAGGTACATGGCGACGGCCAACAGGGCGCCGGTCGCAACCATGGCCAGGCGGCTGGACCTGAGGCCGCCGATGCCGAGCATGTCGAAGAGGCGGAGGACCGGGAGGAAGACGGGCCCCTGGCTGGAGAAGAAGTCTCGGAAAGGGTCCAGCCCGTGTCGCATCAAGAGGACCGACGAGGCATAGACCCCGTCGTCATAGTTGAGGTGGCGTGGTGAGAGGAACGCCGGGAAGCGAATGACGGCGGCGATCAGTGCCACGATGCCGACGGTGACGATCCCCCCCATACGCCTCGATGGCGTCATGTGAACCAAATTAGTGACAGGCCGCCGCTAGCCGATCACGGGTACTGGTAGAACCCCCTGCCCGTCTTTCTACCCAGCAATCCCGCTTCCACCATCCTGGTCAGTATCGGCGGTGAGGCGTAGAAGGGCTCTTTGAATTCCTCGAACAAGACGTCGGCCACGAGTTTCATCGTGTCGAGGCCGACGAAGTCGGAGAGCTCGAGTGGTCCCATGGGGTGATTCGCCCCGAGTCTCATCCCGGTGTCGATGTCCTCCTTGCTCGCCACCCCTGCCTCGAACATCCGGATGGCGCCCAGCATGTAGGGGACGAGCAACATGTTCACGATGAAACCGGCCCGGTCCTTCGCTTCGATCACGACCTTGCCGAGTGACTCCGCGAAGCTCCGTGCCCGCTCCGCGGTCTCCGGTGAGGTCATGACGGTGGTCACCAACTCGACCAGCGCCATGACGGGCACCGGGTTGAAGAAGTGGAGTCCGACAACACTCTCCGGCCTCTCGGTCGCGGATGCGATCCGTGTGATCGGGATCGAAGACGTGTTGGAGGCGAAGATCGCCGAGTCGTCCTCGACGAACCGATCGAGATCGGCGAATATCTGCTTCTTCAGGGCCTCGTTCTCCGTCGCCGCCTCGATGACCAGTTGTCGGTCTGCCTGATCGGCGAGGTCGGTGGAGAGGGACACCCGGTCGAAGATCGATTCTCGCTCGGCCTCGTCCATCTTCCCCCGCTCCACGGCGCGGGCGAGGGACTTCTCGATTCTCTGTCGCGCCGTCTCCGCGGCGGCCGCATCGATCTCATGCACCACCACCTCACAGCCCGACCTGGCACAGGTCTCGGCGATGCCGGAGCCCATCAGCCCGCCACCTATCACTCCCACGCGCTCAATCGCCATCGGCAGCGCTCCCGCTCGGCCCCGGGTCCAGCTCGCGGTAGTCACCTGTCCGCAGATGACAGGACGCCACGTGATCAATCGATCCGTCATCGGGCGATCGCAGACTCGGCTCGAGCACATCGCAGACTCCCGTGTACGCGATCGGGCAGCGTGGGTGGAACCTGCAGCCCGAAGGTGGGTTGATCGCACTCGGGATCTCCCCGCGCGGCATGGGAACCTTCCGTCGATGACGAGGGTCGGGCACCGGCACGGCATTTAGCAATGCCTGGGTGTATGGATGTGTCGGAGATTCGAAGACGTCCCGGAGAGTTCCCATCTCGACGATCTCGCCGAGGTACATGACCGCGATCCTGTCGCACACGTATTTGGCAGTCGCCAGATCGTGGGTGATGAACAGATAGGTCAGGTTGAACTCTTGCTTGAGCTGCATCATCAGGTCGAGGAGGAGGGCGCGCACCGACACGTCGGCCATTGCTATCGGCTCGTCTGCCACGATCAGGTCCGGCTTCGTGACCAGGGCTCTGGCGATCACGATGCGCTGACGCTGGCCACCCGATATCTGGTGGGGGTACTTGTCGTAGAACTGCTCCGGGGGGGACATCCCGACGGCCTCCAGCATCTCGAACACCGTCGATCGCCTCTGGGCCGGAGTCAGATGCGGCATGTGGATCTCTGCCGGATGCCCTATCGCCTCTCCAACGGTCATCCTGGGATTCAGGGAAGCCAGCGGGTCCTGGAAGACGACTTGCATCCGGGAGCGAAGACGTCGCAACTCTTCCTCTTCGAGCTTGGTGAGATCCGTGCCATCGAACTCGACCGTGCCCTTGGTGGGGGAGAGAAGCCCAAGGACCAGTCGCCCGACCGTGGACTTGCCGGAGCCAGATTCACCGGCCAGGCCAAAGACCTCCCCTCGCTTGATGTTGAAAGAGACGTCGTCGACAGCCCGGACGTGGGGAACTTCCCCGCCACTCAGCAGTCCGGCCAGGAAGCCGGTTTGTAGCGGAAACCACTTGGTCAGCCCCGACACCTGGACCAATGGTGCCTCGGTCGTGTCGGCGGTGGTGGTCCCGGTCTGCTCCGATGATGGCTCAGCCACGAGTCGAGCTCCTGGCGACGCTGGCGTCATAGAGCCAACAGGCTGTGAGATGGCCCTCGTACACCGGGTCGAATCCGGGGTCGGTGGTCGTGCATATCTCCATGACTTCGGGGCAACGAGGATTGAACGGGCACCCACCGGGGGGATGGAGCAGATTGGGCGGTGCCCCCTCCATCTTGTAGAGATCGTCCTGATCGAGGCTGATGTTGGGAACCGATCGGAGGAGGCCCCGGGTATATGGGTGCTTCGGGTCCGCGAAGACGTCGTTCACCTCTCCCAGCTCCATCATGCGACCTGCGTACATGACGGCGACGCGGTCGGCGACCTCGGCCACGACCCCGATGTTGTGGGTGATCATGAGAATCGTGAGGTCGAATTCGGCCTGGAGCTCTTTGAGGAGGTCGAGGAACTTGGCTTCGACTATCACGTCGAGCGACGTCGTGGGCTCATCGGCGATGACCAGATCTGCCCGGAGAGCCAGTGCCAGGGCGATCATCACCCGTTGCCGCATGCCACCGGACATCTGATGCGGGTACTCGTCGAGTCGCTCGGGTCTGATCCCAAGACGCTCGATGAGCTCGGACGAGCGTTTTCGCGCCGACTCCTCGCTGGTCCCGGGCTCATGGGTGACGATGGTCTCGATCAAGTGGTCGGAGATGCGTTGAACCGGATTCAGCGACGTCATCGGGTCCTGAAAGACCATCCCGATGCGTCCGCCGCGAACTTGACGCATCTGGCGATCGGACAGTGTCATCAAGTCGGTGCCGTCGAATATGAGCTGCCCGCCGATGATCTTGCCGGGGTGAGAGAGCCGGAGCAGTGCCTTGCCCAGAGTCGACTTGCCACATCCTGACTCTCCGACGAGGCCGAGGATCTCGCCCCGTTGGATGTCGAGGCTCACGCGATCGACGGCTCGGACCGGGCCGTCGCGCGATTCGTACTCGACGATCAGATCGCGAATCGAATAGAGGACGTCGGTCATGACGTCTCGTCCAGGAGTGCGCTCCCGGCGGGGCTCATCGCCGCCCTTGCCTCACAGACGGCCGTCATCGCTCTCTCAGCTTGGGGTTGAAGATCTCCATCAGCCCCTCACCCATCATGGTGAATGCGAGCACGACCAGCATTATCGCCACGCCTGGGAACGTGACCAGCCACCAGGCGGACTGGATGAACTCCTGGCCGCGTGCGACATCGATTCCCCAGTCGGCGGTGTTCGGTGGGAGACCGAGGCCGAGGAAGGAGAGCCCGGCACCGGTGAGGATGGCGTCGGCGACGTTGACCGAGAAGATGATCGCCACCGACGGGATGACGTTGGGGTAGATGTACCTGCGGAGTATGGATCGGGAGCGGGCACCGATGGATCGGGCCGCCTCGATGAACACCTCTTCCTTGGTCGACAGTGTTTGCCCGCGGACGATCCGGTAGTAGGTGGGCACATAGAGCACGGCGATGGCCACGATGACATTGAGGACGGATGGCCCCAGCACGGCGGTGATGGCGATGGCCAGGATCAGTCCCGGGAACGCGTAGAGACTGTCCATCAGCAGTGTGAGGACCCGGTCCAGCTTCCCGCCCCGGTAGCCGGCGATCAAACCGAGCGGAACCCCGAGCACCAAGGCCACCAGGGAGGACGAGAAGCCGATGATCAAGGCGACGCGGCTGCCCCAGATGAGACGGCTGAAGAGATCCTGGCCGATTTGGTTGGTCCCCAGGACGAAACCGCCCTGATTGGCCGCTTGTCCCGTGATCGAGGTGCCTTCGACCAGCGACGGGAACTCGTCGGCGACGGCCTCGTACTCGACGGTCTGGACGACCGCCGCAACCACTTCACCGTCGACCACCGCCTGGAGGGTCTCCTCCAGCGTGTCGTAACGCTCGATCTGGGGGCGCAATCGGAGGTCACTGCCGTCGCTCTGGAGTTGGGAATCGATCTCCTGTGACCTCTGACGCAGTGCATCGGCGGTGGGAACACCTCTGACCACGCCTACGGGCACCCGCCCCCCGTCGGACGGAAGCGCCAGATCTTCGAGATCCTGGTACTCCGAGTCGTTCGGGACTATCAGGACAGGGACGTCCGGCTCGGCGCCGGGGGAGAGAAAGCGCGGTCCCACCTGGGTGTAGGGGTCATATGGGGCGAGGAGGCCAGGGATCAGCGCGACGATGATGAATCCGATCACCATCACGGCCGAGATGGCGACGAACCACCAGTCGGCGCCGTACCACCGTCGGGCGCGCAACATCCTCCTGACCAGGCCGACACGGCTCAGATCGTGCTCCCACTCCTGACGGTCGGGGGCTTCGGGAGTCATCTGATCGGTGGAAGACATCGTTTTCTCCTAGTACCTGACCCGGGGGTCGATCAACGAGTAGAGGATGTCCACTGCCAGGCTGATGAGCGCCACGAACAGCGCGAACACCGTCACCACGCTCTGGACTGCGGTGTAGTCCCTGGCGGATATCCGTTGCACCAGATACTGGCCCATGCCCGGCCAGGAGAAGACGGTCTCGGTGAGGACTGCTCCGGCGAGGAGGATGGCGACCTGGAGGCCGATCAGGGTGACGACCGGGATGAGGGCATTGCGCAACGCATGGCCGTAGACGATGACCCGCTCCCTGATCCCACGAGCGCGGGCTGCGCCGACGTAATCCTGTTGCAACGTCTCGATCACGTTGATCCGAGTCAAGCGGACAAAGACCCCCGACAGGACCAGGCCCAGTGTCACGACCGGCAGGATCAAGTGACCGATCACGGACTTGAAGGCCGCCCAGTTCCCGGTGATGACGGAGTCGATCGTGTACACGTTCGTGATGTGGGTGAGCGTCGTTCCCACGACCGGATCGATTCGGCCCGAAATCGGCAACCAGCCCAGTCTTATCCCGAATACCAATTGGAGTATCAGCCCCAACCAGAAGATGGGTATTGCGTAGATCACGACCGAGTACAGGCGGAGCCCGTAATCGGTGGTCCGTTTTCGGCGCGCCGCGGCGAGGGCGCCGCCAAAGATCCCCAAGAGCAGTGCGAGGGCCGCGGCGGGGATGACCAATTCCAGGGTGGCGGGAAACCGCTCGCTCATCTCATCGATGATCGGTCTCCGGCCGCCGGTGAGCGCCCGACCGAAGTCGAAGGTGACCATGCCACCCAGGAAGCGCCCGTATTGGGTGAGTATCGGGTCCTCGAGACCGAGTTGCTCTCGCATGCGGGCGACCATCTCGGGGGTCCCCCTGGGGCCTAGGGCCGAACGGACGGGGTCACCGGGCAAGACTCGAAGGACGAAGAATATGAGTGTTCCCAGGATGAAGACCATGGGAAGTGTGAGGGCGATTCGGGCCAGCATGAACCGACGAAGGCCAGTGCTCCCTCTGGCAAAGATGTAGACCAGCCCTATCAGGGCCGGGATCCCGATGATCAGGAAGATCAGGGCGAGTGGGGACATGAAAGTGCGGTGACCGTGAGAGGGGGATGGGTGACCGTCGGCCACCCATCCCCCTACTGACAACTAGTCGTTCCTGGACAGGAGCGAGTAGTTGAACTCGATGGTTGGGCCAATGTTCAACGTCTCAGGCGATGCGAATGCGTCGTCACCGGAGATGTATCCGGGGAAGACCACATGCTCTGCCTCGAAGAACAGCGGCAATGTCACCACCTCGTCGGCATAGACGTCCTGGGCCTGACCGTAGATGTCGGCACGTGATGCCTGATCGGTCTCGGTCGCACCCTGCTGGACCAGGTCGAGGAGCTGTGTCGACAATTCGTCGATCGGCTCGCCAACCGTGCTGCCTTCCGCTGCCGGCGCCACGTTCGTGCCCAAGCCCCCGTTGTAGATGAAGGGCTCCAGGTAGTTGGACGGGTCCGGATAGTCGAAGAACCAGCCGAGGACGCCGGCGGGATACTCCTCACCACCGGTCAGAGCGGTCACATACGTGCTCCACTCCTGGGCCTGGAGTGTCACATCGATGACACCACTGGCCTCGAGCTGTTGCTCGATGACACCCATCCACTCGGCGGTGTTGGCGCCGTAGTGCTCGGGTGGGTACCAGAGAGTCAACTCCAGGTGGTTCGACTCGTCATAGCCGGAGTCGGCGAGGAAGCCGAGGGCGGCATCCACGTTCGGTGATGCATAGAGACTGTCGAACGCCTCATTGGATCCAAGGAAGCCCGGGGGCACCATGGAGTAGAGAGGCTCGACCTGTCCGCCATAGACCACGTCGGAGATCTCATCGCGGTCGATGAGGGACGCCACGGCCTTCCGCACATTCGAGTCATCGAACGGGGCCATCGTGTGATTGAGGATCAGATAGCGGATCGATCCACCCTGGACCGTTCCCACCGTCAGACCTTCAACATCCTGCATCTGAGCCGAGAGCTCAGGGCCGAGGATGCGCCACGCCACGTCGATCTCACCGTTCTGGACGGCGAGGGCCATGGTCTGGGGATCCGAGAAGTACTTGATGATGATCTGATCGACCTTGGGTGTCAGATCACCGGTGTAGTACGGGTTCGGCTCCAGGACCGTCTGCTCACTCTGAGTGTACGAGCTGATGTACCAGGGCCCGACGCCGTAGATAGGCGCCTCCGGGAACAGCACACACTCGTCAGCCGGGAAGTTCGCCGGGCTGCTCGGGACGTAAGGCGCCCCTGCGAGGATCTGTGGGAAGTAGGCCACCGGCTGCAAGAGGTGGAATACCACCGTCGAGTCGTCGGGTGCCTCGATCGATTCCACATACGGGGCCGCCAGCGTGCCAGCCACATTGTTGGGGCATGTCTCGCCGGACCCGATCGTCAGCAGACGACTCACCTGGTCTGCATAGACCTGAGCGGTCAGATCGGTGCCGTCAGCGAACTGAATTCCGTCACGGAGCGTGAACGTGTAGGTCAGGCCGTCATCCGAGATCTCTGGGAAATCGGTGGCCAGACCGGGCTCCAACTCAGCGGTGCCGGGCTTCCATCTGAGAAGCGGCTCACCGGTGTTCTTGATGAGCTCCCAGTCGTGGACCGCATAGGCATCTGCCGGGTCCATGCTGGAGATGGTGTCCGTCGTCCCGATGATGATCGTCCCACCGCCTGACGGCTCGGGGGTGACCGATGTCGTCGTCTCCCCGGCCGTCGTGGTCGTCTCTCCGGCTGCGGTGGTGGTCGTCTCGTTGGTCGTCGACGTGCCACAAGCTGCGGCAACGACGGCGAGTACTGCGACGAGCACCAGCCAGCGCATTCGTTTCATAGAGTTTTCCTCCCTTGTTGGGTTGTCGCGCAAGTCTCCCGGCGCGAGACGGTCACGGTACAGGTTTTGTCGCCGATCCGCCTATGTGTGAATGGCTCGGACGCCGGTTTCATGTCGAACGGCAAGTCTTCCGTCGCAATTAGCCTTGTGCCCACATGTCATACGACCACAGGGCGATAGAGGAGAAGTGGCAGGACCGTTGGGAGGCCGACGGCACTTTCCGGGCAGTCGAGGACGAGTCCAGGCCCAAGTTCTACAACGTTGCCATGTACCCCTATCCGTCGGGTGAGCTTCACGTCGGGCACATTCGCAACTACACCTACATCGACCTGATCACCCGTTACAAGATGATGCGGGGTTTCAACGTCCTGTGCCCCATGGGGTGGGACAGCTTCGGGCTGCCTGCGGAGAACCGGGCGATCGAGACCGGGATCCCGCCGAAGGTGAGCGTCGAACAGCAGATCGCCCGCATGAAGCAGCACTTCCGCAGACTGGGAGCCGCATTCGACTGGAGCCGGGAGATCGCCAGCCACGAGCCGGCCTACTACCGCTGGGATCAGTGGATCTTCCTCGAGCTCTTCGATCGCGGGCTGGCATACAAGGCGAAGGCTCCGGTCAACTGGTGCCCGAAGGACCAGACCGTCCTCGCCAACGAGCAGGTCGTCGACGGGGCGTGCGAACGTTGTGGGACACCGGTCGAGAAACGCGAGCTGGAGCAGTGGTTCTTCCGGATCACCGACTACGCCCAGCCGCTCCTGGACGCACTGGACGACCTGGACAAGTGGCCCGACCGGGTTCGAACCATGCAACGCAACTGGATCGGGAGATCGGAAGGCGCTCGCTTCGAGATCCAGGTGGACGAGAGCGATGCCTCCTTCGAGGTGTTCACCACCCGCCCCGACACCGTGTTCGGGATGACCTACTGTGTCCTCGCCCCGGAGCATCCTCTGGTGGAGGAGTTGGTCGCAGGCACCGATGTCGCCGACGAGGTGAGGGCGTACGTGAATGCCGCCGGGCGTGCCTCCGAGATCGAGCGACTGGCAGAAGGCGACAAGACCGGTGTCTTCACCGGTCGTCATGCGGTCAACCCGGTCAATGGCGCCAAGGTGCCGATCTATGTCGCCGATTACGTGCTGATGGGCTACGGGACCGGAGCGATCATGGCCGTGCCGGGGCAGGACCAGCGTGACTGGGACTTCGCCAAGAAGTACGGCCTCGAGATCATCAGGACGGTGGAGCCCCCGGCAGACTGGGACGGTGAGGCCTACACGGGTGATGGGCCGGCCATCAACTCGGGCTTTCTCGACGGTCTGTCGGCGGCGGACGCAAAGAAGGAGATCATCTCCTGGATGGAAGAGCAGGGCATCGGTGTCGGGACCGTCCAGTACCGGCTCCGGGACTGGCTGATCTCACGTCAGAGATATTGGGGCTGTCCAATACCGATCGTCAGCTGCGACTCCTGCGGCTTGGTGCCGGTTCCATACGACGAGCTCCCGGTCGTGCTCCCCGAGGTGGACGACTACGCCCCCCTGGGCCGGTCCCCCCTGGCCGCCGTGGAGTCCTTCGTCAACACGACCTGTCCCGATTGTGGCGGTCCGGCGAAACGGGAGACCGACACGATGGACACCTTCGTCGACTCCTCCTGGTACTTCCTCCGATATACCGACCCGCACAACGAAGACGAGGTGTTCGATCCGGAGAAAGCGGCCTACTGGATGCCTCTCGACCGCTACATCGGCGGTGTCGAGCACGCCATCCTGCATCTGCTCTATGCGCGGTTCGTCACCAGGTTCCTCCACGACATAGGTCTCAGCCCGGTGGAGGAGCCATTCGAGGGGATGTTCACCCAGGGGATGCTGGTTCGCGATGGGCACAAGATGTCCAAGTCGAAAGGCAATGTGGTGCCGCCCGACGACTACTACGACGACTACGGGGCGGACGCCCTGCGTCTGTTCGAGTTGTTCGTCGGCCCGCCGACCGATGATGCGGTGTGGAACGACGCCGGTGTGCCCGGGACCAAGAGATTTCTCGACCGTCTATGGCGGGTCGTGACGGAGACGGAAACCGCAGAGACCGCCCCTGATCCAGAGCTCATCGCCGACATGCACCGGACCATCGAGAAGGTGACCGGCGATGTCGAGAGTCTCTCCTTCAACACATCAGTCCCGGCCCTGATGACATTGACGAATCACCTGATCGAGGTGAGTCGCACCGGTATCGACCAGGCCACCTTCGACGAGGTGGTGGAGACGCTGATCAAGCTGCTCTCGCCGATGGCCCCGCACATCGCCCACGAGCTCTGGGAGCGCACCGGTCACGACACGATGCTGGCCACCGAGTCCTGGCCCGAATGGGACCCGGCCCTCACCGTCGAGACCACCGTCACGATGGTGGTCCAGGTCAATGGGAAAGTGAGGGATCGGGTCGAGGTCCCGGCCGATATCTCGGCCGACGAAGCCGAAGAGGTCGCTCTCGGCCTGGAGAAGGTCAAGGCCTGGATCGACGGCTCTGCGGTCGAGCGGGTGATCAGCAGGCCGCCGAACCTGGTCAACGTAGTGGTGGGTTGAACGCCGCCCAGATCCTCGCCGGGACCGGGATCGATCTCCCTCGTGTATCGGAGATGATCGATCCGGTGAGGCTGGGCGAGGTCCAGGTGAGACCGGCGCCCCGGCTACTGCGTCGGGTTTGGGGCAAAGGGATCCAGGCGATGACCGTCAGACGGACGATATATGTCGATCCTCTGGTGCTGGGAGGCCCGCACGAGTCGACAGGCCCCCTCATCCTCCATGAGCTGATCCACGCCCGTCAATGGCGACGCCTCGGCAGCTTTCGATTCCTCATTCGCTACGTGTTCGAGTATCTGAGGGGCCGGTTCTCGGGCCACGGTCATAGGGATGCCTACTTGGGCATATCCCTGGAGGTGGAAGCTCGAGACGAGGCAAGCCGCCTCGCCTGATCATTCGACGACCAACCCGTCCAGGTCGGGCTCGGGCGGAGGGTATCCCGGCGCCATTCGCTCCAGCGTCTCGATGAGGATCTTGGAGACGACCAGGTTGCGATACCACTTGCGGTCTGCCGGCACCACGTACCACGGGGCGAAACTGGTCGATGTCCGGGTGATGGCCTCCTCGAAGGCCTCCATGTAATCGTCCCAGAGCCTGCGGTCGTCGAGATCGCCCTTCGAGAATTTCCAACGCTTGTCAGGCTCGTCGAGTCTGGCCTGGAGGCGCTCGCGCTGCTCCTCTTTGGAGATGTGGAGGAACAGCTTGACCACCGAGGTGCCCTCGTCGACCAACATCCGCTCGAACTCGACCATGTGGTGAAAGCGGCGTCGCCAGACCTCTTCGGGTGCCAGCTCCTTGACACGCACCACGAGGACGTCCTCGTAGTGGGAGCGATTGAAGATGGCTATGGCTCCGTCTTCGGGCGTTTCGCGGTGAATCCGCCACAGATAGTCGTGGGCGCGCTCCTGCTCCGACGGGACGCCAAAGCCATGGACGTGGACCCCCTGTGGGTTCACACCGGTGAAGACATGGCTGATCGTGCCGTCCTTCCCACCGGTGTCTATGGCCTGGAGCACCACCAGGAGGCTTTGTGACGATTGCGCCCAGAGGCGATCCTGCAACTCGGCGAGATGCTCCCTCATTTCGGGCAGAGCCCTCTTGCCGGCCTTCTTCCCACCCTCGAATCCGGCTTTGGATCGGGGGTCGCGAGCGCCGATGGCGGCCGGCTCGCCCGGTGGCACCAGGAACTGAGAGGTGTCGATCATGTCGCCGAGCCTAAATGACGGTATTCACCCCGGTGGCCGCGCCTGGTAGTGAGGACGGGGGAGTGTCGAATAGTCCTGGGGTGTGAGATGAGCAGGGGTCAGATGACGGCCGTCGGGCTGGCCCTGGTGGCGGTCGTGGTCGGAGTCGTGACCGGTACGGGTCGCGTCCCGACACCCGTGTCGCCTCCTTCGACCGTCGACTCGACCCCGGCGGCGAATTTGCTCCGTGTCTACGTCTCGGGATGGGTCGCCGAGCCGGGTGTGATCGAGCTGTCGGAGGGGTCGATCGTGGCCGAGGCGGTGGCGGCGGCCGGTGGGGCGCTGAACGGTGCCGGGCTGGACCAGATCAACCTCGCCGAGCCGGTAGTGGCAGGTGACCACATCCACGTTCCGGGACCTGCCGCGGTTGCGGATCGGGGCCCGAGCGGCGATGACGACGGGACGATATCGATCAATCGGGCGGAGGCGGCCGAGTTGGAGGCGTTGCCGGGGGTGGGCCCGGTGCTCGCCGAGCACATCGTTTCCTACCGCGAGGCGCACGGCCCGTTCGAGTCGGCCGAGGATCTCCTGGACGTGCCGGGAATCGGCGAGGCGAAGCTGGCGGCAATTCGCGATCTGATAACCGTGCCTTGACCGGGCGGCTCGAGCGGGTTCTCCCTCGCTCCTCACGCTGGTGGGTCGTGGCGGCCCTCGGTGTGATCGTCGTGACCCGGACGGTGGGGGCGAATCCCCGACACGTCTGGCTCTTCCTTCCATGCATCATCTGGCTCGTTCGATTACGGCACCCGATGGTTGCATCTGTTGTCACTCTTGCCGGGGTCAGCGCCATCCTCTGGTCCGCCCCGATGCCGCCGTTGGTCGAGGGTCATCTCTCCGGTGAGGGCGTGGTGGCCTCGGATGTCGTGGAGGGTCGATATGGGCAATGGGCGGTCGTCGACATCGGAGGCCCGGTCCTGGCCAACCTGCCCGATGCGCCGACCCCGACACGCGGAGATCACGTCCTCATCGAGGGCAGAGCCACCGGCGAGGTGGGGTCGGCTCGAGGGATGAGGTATCGGGGCACGATCGACGTCGATGCCATCGAGGTCGTTGCCCACAGCGCATCGCCATTCTTGTTCGCCGGCCGCGCCTTGAGGGAGAGGGTGCGCGAGCGTCTGGCGCCACTGGCCGGCGGCAGGGGGTTGGTTGCCGGGTTCCTGGTTGGAGATGTCACCGGAGTCGAGCCCGTCGACCAGGAAGCCATGAAGCGGGCCGGTCTCTCCCACTTCACCGCCGTGAGCGGATCGAACGTGGCCTTGTTCCTCACGTTTCTATTCGTGATCACCGGTCCGTTCGGAGTGGGCCCGCGCCGTCGAGCCGTGATCGGGCTGATCGGGCTCCCGGTGTTCGTCGCCGCCACGGGATTCGAGCCATCCGTCATGAGGGCGGCGGCCATGGCGGCGATCGTCCTGATCGGAAGGCTGGTGGGCGTGACCCTCGAGGCGTGGCAGGTGCTCGCCCTCGCCGTCGTGACCCTCCTGGTGCTCGATCCGGGTTTGGTCGGAAACGCCGGCTTCCAGCTCTCGGCGGCGGCTACGGCCGGCGTCATCGTCGGCGCCCGCTGGCCGACGAAAGGGGTACTGCAGCGCGTCCTCTCCGTCACGGCCGGTGCCCAATTGGCGGTGGCACCACTTCTCCTCGTCTACTTCGGCCGGGTACCGCTGCTATCGCCTCTCACCAACGTGGCGGCCGCACCACTCGTCTCGGTGGCCACGATGTCCGGAGCCATCGGGGTCATCGGGCTCGGGCCGGCCGTGGCGCTGGCCGACAT
>JBAULI010000135.1:0-4324 GCA_049578105.1 Acidimicrobiia bacterium
CGGTCCGGCTCGGAGCGGGCTCGACAGCTGAGAGATTTCGCACTTGCCCTCGCCGAGATCGCCGAGACCCACGCCGAGACGGTCGTTCCCTCCTATACCCATCTGCAGCAGGCCCAGCCGACCACTCTGGGCCATTGTCTCCTCGCCTATGCGTGGATGGCGCTGCGTGACGCCGGGCGGATCGGTGACGCCCTGGGGCGCATGAACGTCTCACCTCTCGGCGCCGGGGCGTCGGCGGGGACATCGCTTCCCATCGACCCGGCGCAGACGGCCGATCTCCTCGGTTTCGAGTCGGTTTTCGACAACTCCCTCGACGCCGTTGGCTCGCGAGACCATGTCGCCGAGTACATCTTCTGCTGTGCCCAGGCGATGGCCAACCTGTCCCGGTTGGCCGAGGAGATGATCCTGTGGGCGAGCCAGGAATTCGGGCGCGTCCGGTTGGGCGACGATGTCTCCACCGGCTCGTCGGCGCTGCCTCAGAAGCGCAACCCCGACATCGCCGAGCTGGTGAGGGGCAGATCGGCCCGAGTCGCCGGTCATTTGACGGCGATCCTGTCCCTGCAGAAGGGTCTTCCCCTCAGCTACAACCGCGATCTCCAGGAAGACAAGCGTCTGCTGTTCGACAGCGACGACGTGCTGACGGGGTCGATTGCGGCCATGAGGGCATTGTTGGTCGGGTCACGCTTCAACCCGGTGGAGCCAAGCCCGGGAACCGCCAGTCTCGACCTGGCCGAGCGTCTGGTGTCACACGGCGTTCCCTTCCGGGAGGCCCACGCCGCCGTTGGTCGTCTCGTGCTCGACCTGGAGAACGCCGGTCGCACGCTGAAGGATGCAGGAATCGAGGATCTCGTCGCAGTGCACGCCGCCTTCACCCCTGAGGATCTCGATGTGCTCGATGCCGATCGCTCGGTTCGATCCCGAGCCAGTGCCGGTGGGGGCAGCCCCGAATCGGTGCTCGACCAGGTGAGCAAGATCAGGGAATTGGCCTCCGGCGACCACTCCTAGACGTCGGTCGCCAGAGCGAAACTGGGCCAATCCTGTCGCAGTTAGGCTCCCGCAACATGTCGCCCACGGCATTCGATCCCAGCGAGAAGCAGACCATCGACGTCCTGGGGGCCTCCATGGCCTTTGTCGAGCATGGTCAGGGAGATCCGATCGTCCTCGTCCATGGGAACCCGACCTCGTCGTTCCTCTGGAGAAAGGTGATACCTCATCTCGGTGACGTGGGACGTTGCATCGCACCCGACTTGATCGGGATGGGCGATTCCGAGCAGGTTTTGGCCGGTCCCGACGCCTACAGCTTCCTCGACCACCGCAAATACCTCGACGCATTCCTCGACCGTCTCGACCTCGGTGAAGATGTCACGCTGGTGGGTCACGATTGGGGTGGCGCCCTCGTCTTCGACTGGGGTCGTCGCCACGCCGACCGGGTGCGGGGTGTGGCCTACATGGAGACGATCGTGACACCGATTACCTGGGACGACTGGCCCGCTTCGGCCACCCCCATCTTCAAGGCGATGCGGGGAGAGGCAGGGGAGGAGATCATCCTCGAGAAGAACGTGTTCGTGGAACGGATCGTCCCCGGCTCGGTCCTCGATCCCATGCCGGAGGCGGTCCTCGATGTGTATCGGCGCCCCTATCTGGAAGCTGGTGAGTCCCGTCGGCCCACCCTGACCTGGCCACGCCAGATTCCGATCGACGGCGAGCCGGCGGCGATGGTCGAGATCGCCGAGGCGAACGAGCGATGGATGAGCAGCCCCCCTGTCAGGAAGTTGTTCGTCAACGCCGAGCCCGGATCGATATTGGTCGGGAGACAGAGGGAGGTTTGCCGATCGTGGCCGAACCAGACAGAAGTGACCGTGCGTGGATCCCATTTCATCCAGGAAGACTCCGGTGACGAGATAGGGGCGGCCATAGCCGCCTGGTTGTCCGACTCCTAACGTGACTTCGTGATCGTCGTCGTGGTGCCGGCAGTGGAGCTGGCCCTGGTGAGCCTGGCTGCCTTTGGCGGGCAATGGGTCTGGTGGCTGGACGTCCTGGCCAACTTTCGCGCCCAGTACGCCATCGCCTTGCTGGTTCTCGGGCTGGTGGTTGCGGCGTCGCGCTGGCGTCGCACCGGAGTCGGGATCCTCGCCGTGTCCCTGGTCAATGTGATCGCGGTCGCTCCGCTGTTCATCGGCTCCCCGGGTCAGCCCACCGCGGGCGCCCCCGAAATGCGTGTGATGAGCTTCAACGTGCTCTCCAACAACGAGAATTACAACGAAGTCATCGAGTACATCGACGCCGTTCAACCCGATCTGGTGTTCCTCCACGAGTCCAGCAGGCCGTGGGAAGTCGCCCTCGAATCGTCCGACCTCGACTATCGAATAGTCCGGACCCAAGCCGAGAACCTGATCTTCGGGACCCTGGTGATGATCAAGGGAGACGCCAGTGTCGTCTCCTACGGCTATGCGGAGTCGCAGCCCCGGGCGGTCGCCCTCGATTACCAACCCGAGGGCTGGCCCGTCCAACTCCACATCCTCTCCACCCACCCTCTTGCTCCTACGACATCACAGAGAGCCGCCTTGCGTGATGCCCAGCTCGGCTTCGCCGCCGGTTGGGCTGCGGACAGTGAGCGCCCCACCATCGTCCTGGGAGACTTCAACGCATCACCCTGGTCCTGGACCTTCTCCGGACTGGTCCACGCAGGTCTGCGCAACTCCCAAATCGGATTCGGGCTACAACCCAGCTTCCCTGCCACCACCAGCCTGCTGCTGAGGGTCCCCATCGACCATCTCCTTCACTCCGACGAGCTCCTGGTCCGCGATCGATTCCTCGGCCCGGCGATGGGGTCCGACCACTTCCCGTTGGTCGTGGATCTCGAGTTGAAGCCGTGACGATCCGAGGATCCAAGTCGGCGAGCCCTGATTAGCGTCTCCGCCATGACAGACTCATTTGCCGAGCGCCGGAGACGGCTTGCCGAGATGATCGGGCCGGACGGGATGGCCATCGTCCCGGCCGCCGTCGAGGTCATCCGGAGCAAGGACGTCGCCTTCGACTTTCATCAAGATCCCGACTTCCTCTATCTGACGGGGTTTCACGAGCCGGACGCGGTGGCGGTGATCACACCCGGGCACTCCGACGGTGACTACACACTGTTCGTGCGACCTCGCGACCCGGAGATGGAGTCGTGGACCGGCTACCGGGTCGGAACAGACGGGGCCAAGGAGCGGTTCGGGGCCGATCAGGCGTACGAATTGTCGGAGCTGGACGAAGTGCTGACCCGATACATGGTGGGGCGGAGCGCGCTGTGGTATCGGACCGGCAACGAGCATCACGACGAGCGGATCGAGTCGATCATGGAGCGCGCCCGCAGCCACAGGGAACGATTCGGCGGGTCGGTCCCGGAGACGATCCGGGACGTCTCGGCGACATTGGACGAGATGCGTCTCTTCAAGAGCGACGACGAATTGGAGAAGCTGCGCGCCGCATGTGAGCTGTCCGCCAGAGGGCATGCCGAGGCCATGCGATTCGCCCGTCCCGGCCTCTACGAATACCAGGTGCAGGCCGCCCTCGAGTATCACTGGAGGCAAGAGGGGTCGAGACACAATGGCTACCCGTCGATCGTCGCCTCCGGGGCCAACGCCTGCGTCCTCCACTACATCGAAAACACCGATCTGATCGGCGAAGGCGATCTGATCCTGATCGACGCCGCCGCCGAGGTGGGCGGCTACTCGTCGGACATCACTCGCACCTTCCCGGCCGGCGGCACCTTCTCCGGTCCGCAGCGGGCCGTCTACGAAGTCGTCTTCGAGGCGTTCAATCGCGGTCTCGACCTGTGCACCCCCGGATCCAGCATGAGGGCAATCCACGAGGCGGCCACCAGTTCCCTGACCGAGGGGATGATCGAGCTGGGCCTCCTGCCCGGGAACCTGGAGGACGCCCTGGCGATGAATCACTTCACGGAGTTCTACTTCCACGGGACCGGGCATTGGCTCGGTCTCGACGTCCACGACTCGGGCACGTACCGGGTCGATGATGCACCGAGAAAGCTGGAGCCCGGCATGGCCTTCACGGTCGAGCCGGGTCTCTACATCGCCCCACACAAGGAGGAGGTGACCCTGACACTCCTGGCCTACGACCCAGAGGAGTGGCGTCGGCGCCGGATCCTCGAGGGAAGGGAGGCGGCCGCCGCCAAGGAGGCCGAGGCCCGGGAGAACGCTGAGACGATCACCCACCGGGTTCCGCCCGAGCTACTCGGTATCGGCGTCCGCATCGAGGACGACGTGGTCATCACCGACGGTGGGCACGAGAACATGACCGACTCGGTCCCGTCCTCACTCGC
>JBAULI010000136.1:0-1541 GCA_049578105.1 Acidimicrobiia bacterium
TCGCTGGAGAGGGTGCTCGCCTGGGCGGCCGAGACCTACGACGTTCCGGTGAGTCGTATTGCCGGGCATAGGGATTACGCCGCCACGACCTGTCCTGGCAAATACCTCGAGGACCGAATCACGTCCGGCGAGTTGCAGACGGCAGTGCAGGACCTACTCGACCAGGGCGGGGTCGACCTCATCTGGCCCTAGGCCCTCCCCGAGGGCCGACACGAACTCACGGTGCCGGCCCAGACCACTCTCAGGTTGCCCTCAGATTGGAACTCGATGATCGAGTTCAGAAATCAACCGGAGTACCGCACTTGGAAGACAATCGAAACACCGCGTCGCCGGGCAGGCGCAAACCAAAACCCCATCCCGCCCGACGCTCCCGCCGGCTGACCGGAGCCGCCTCGGCGGTCACGGCACTGGCCATGGTCGGAGTCATGACAAATCAGGCGGCCGCCTCTGGATCAGCCTCCACCGATGCCACACCATCGGCACAGGCGGCCGCCACCAGTTCAACCGACATGGTGGTCGTTGTGACCAGGAACCTAGACGGCACGATCAACTATCAGTTGGTCCCTCGCTCTGCGCTCGACCTGGGAGCCGTGCCCTCGGCATCGAGCTCGGCCTCGACCACGTCACGTGCCTTCACGTCCAGTCACGGGAGTTGACGGGGTGACAGTTGAATCGCGTTTCCGGGCCATGGGCTCGGACTGCCACCTGATCGTCGTCGGCGGGACCACAGATCTCATCACCGAAGCCCGTGAACGGATCGAACTACTCGAGCGGCGTTGGAGTCGTTTCCTTCCCGATAGCGAGATATCGGCACTCAACGACCGGGCGGGGATCCCGATGGTCGTCTCAGACGACACGCTTCTCCTGGTCGAACGGGCACTGCGAGCGAAAGAGATGACCCACGGCCTGTTCGAGCCCACCGTCCTCGGCGACTTGATGCGTGCCGGCTATGACCGGTCGTTCGATCAGTTGGGCGATCGACCTCAGCCGGTATTCACCGATCTCGGCCAGGGGCCGGTCGCCGTCGTAGGCCCCACCGTCGTCCTCGCCCCCGGAACCGGGTTCGATCCGGGCGGCATCGGCAAGGGTCTGGCTGCGGACGTAGTTGCGCGAGAGATGGTCATGGCTGGGGCAGACGGTGTCTGCGTCAATTTGGGTGGCGACGTTCGGGTATCCGGGACGTCCCCGGACAATGGCCCGTGGACGGTTTCCATCGATCACCCCGAGGTCCAGGATCCACTTGCGCTGGTTGATCTCCATGATGGCGCCGTGGCGACCTCGACCACCCTTCTCCGCAGTTGGTCGACGCCGGAGGGCCGAAATCACCACCTCATAGATCCGAGCAACGGGCAACCCTCCCGGTCAGACCTGGTGCTGGTCTCAGTGATCGCCGCCGAGGGATGGATCGCCGAAGCCCACGCCAAGGCCGCCCTCATCGCCGGGTCGGACCATTGCTTCGACCTCGTCTCGACCACCGGTATCGAGGCCATGGCGGTGACTGCAGACGGTGATGTGATGTCGACACCCGGCTTCCACAGGTT
>JBAULI010000137.1:0-28013 GCA_049578105.1 Acidimicrobiia bacterium
GCTCGATCTGGCCTCACACGGTGTCGTGCTCGGGGACGATTATCCGTGGCCGATCGTCGACCATCAGGAGGCCCGGGCGCGTGCCCTGGCCGCCTACGAGGCGGTGCGCTGAGGCTTCACCCCGGTCAACGTCTCCAGGTTGTCCCAGAGCAGTTCCCGATCCTCGAGTGTTTCCCGTGTCGATTCGATGAGATGGGTGGGTGCCGGCTTCCGATCGAACCAGAACCGCCCGTTGGTCATGCCGGGCTCCGGAGCCGATGCCAGCCAAACGATGGTGTCGGCGCCTTGTGCCGGGGTGCGGAGGAGCGGCTTCATCAGGGTGTTGAAGACGGGCAGGGAGCGTTTGACCCCCTCGGTCTTGGCCCAACCCGGGTGCATCGCGTGAAAGCTGATGCCAGATCCTGCATGACGATCCGCCCACATCTCCGTGAGAATCACCTGACCTCTCTTGGTGCGGGCGTATGCCGACGCTCCTGAGTATTCGCCACGGCCGTAGCCGAGATCGTCGGGCCGGACCCGTTCGGCGTACATGCCGCCCGAGCTAACCATGACAACCCGTGATGGAGCCGACTCGCGCAGACGCGGAATGAGGAGGTTGGTCAGCAGGAACTGACCGGCGAGATTCGTCGCCAGGGTGGTCTCGATCATCTCGTCGGTCTCGGTGCGCTCCGGCAAGAGCACACCGACGTTGTTGATCAGGACGTCCACTCTGGGCTCGGAGTCGATGATCCTCGTGGCAAGGTCACGGATGTCCGACATCATGCTGAGATCGGCTCTGATCCCGATCACCACGCCGTCGGATTCCGACGTGAGAGCTTCCAGCTTGGCTGGGTCCCGGCCCACGGCCACCAGGCGGGCGCCCAGTCGTGCCAGCTGGAGGGAAGCTTGCCTGCCCAGGCCGCCGGTGGCGCCGGTGACCACGATCGTCTGTCCGGACAGATCGGCGTCGACCGGCTCGAAGTTGCGGGCATGGGCCAGGTAACCGAGATTGGTGAATGTTGCGATCGAGAGCTTGCTCATCGTTCCAGGGCGGTGACCAGTCCGTTCAGGGCGCGCTCGCCAACCTTGCGCATCGCCGGTGCGATCAGCGGTCCCAGGTACCTCATGAAGTTGTGGAGATTGATGTCGGCGGTGTAGTCGATCAAGGTCGAATCGCCCTCGTCGGAGAAGGAGATCTCATCGATCGCATCCAACTTCTCCCCCTTGCCGATGAGGACGACGCGCTCACCCGGATCGAGTCGGTTTATCTCATAGGTCATGGGCACGACTCCACCGGCGAACTTGACCTGCAGCTCGAATTTCGAGCCGACGCGAAGCGGGCCGTCGTCGAGCCGCTTGGAGGCGACCACTCCCGGATCCCAGTTCTCGATGTTGGAGAAGTCTGCGGTGTACTCGTAAACCTCCTGGCGTGGTCGCTGCACTCTTCGTTGTTCATGAAGTCTCATATGGCTCCTGTCATGGCGGGATTCAGAGATGTCGACGGAATCTCACGTCTTGTTCGTATCGGCGACGTGTCGCGGATGAGATGACCGGTCCGCATCATCTGCTCAGTCGCTTGTCCATCGGCGAGGGAAATCTCGGGGTCACGACCACCCCGTCGAGCCAATCCGACAGGAGTCTCGCCTGGCGGGCGATCTCTTTAATCGTGGCCGGCTCCACTCTCTCGAGAAGCTCCCAGGCGATCTCACCGGTCGGTCTCTGTGCCCAACCCCCGACGACCTTCCCGTCGACCCAAATCGTCTGACCTGCGTTCCCATTCCGGTCGAAGAGATCGTCTTCGTGACCTCCGAGGTACCAGGCCCGCTCCTTCCAACCCATGGTGGTCGAGTCGAGTGAGGGGAGGAGCCTCACCCAGTGATCGGGCTGGTCGACCGGGCCCACATCGTCGGGGAGCACCCACCCCGTCCCACCTTCGATTCTCACCTCGACGGCATCGACGTCTTCCAGGGCCGCTCTCACCTGGGTCACCGGCCAACCGGTCCACCACTTGACATCGATCTCGGTCGTCGGGCCAAAGGCTCGAAGCAATGGCCTGATCAGCATTGCCTGGGCACGACGCCGATCGAACGGCTCCAAGGGGGCACCGAGCCATCGCTCCATGGTTGCCCAGCGATACATGCTGCTGACCCACGAGCCCATCGGTCGTCCCCGCACGATCTCGCCACCGACGGCAAGCAGGAAGAGGATCCTGGTCGACGCCCCGAAGGTTCCCATCGGGGACCCGTCTCTCTTGTAGATGGTCATCTTCTCACCGAGCTCGGGGATCTCGGCGGTCAGCTCGCGGGCAGTTGCCTCACCCAGGCGACGGAGCGCTTGGATGGTCTTCTCCCCGACGACGTCCACCCAGTCGGCGCCGGAGTCGGTGACCCCGGCCTCTTCGAGCATCCTGGCGGTCCGTTTCCGCTGCGATTGATACAGGGGGAGTGAGGACGAGTGATGGACGATCGGCGCCATCTCCCGTGGCAGGACGAAGAGCGTCCGACGCATCCCGATCATCCTCACCACGGTCTTTTCTTCGTACAACGCCTCCTCGACGTCGGCCGGCGTCATGTCCTTTGTGCGCGCTCGGGCCGACAGATAGACCGTCACCGGATCCGAGCTGTGCAAGCCGACCATGGCCCGTGATGCTTCGGCGATGCCCGGGACCGGACCGGCCAGCCCGTGCCGCAGGGCGAGACGGGCCCGTCGCTCATCCGAAGAGATCTCACGCATCTCTCGGCCAACTTATACCCGCTTCCAGGGGCGCTCCGAATTCGTCCGCTTCGACTGGCCGTCGTCGGTACCGTCCCGCCGATGTGGGCCGACCGTGATGTCAGAAGGGTGGTGCTGGCCCGCTTCATTTCCAGGATCGGAGGCGAAGCAGCCTTCTTCGTCGGCATCTGGGGCAAGGCTGCGTTCGCCCTGGAGGCGTCTGCTGCCGGGGTCGCGGCGGTCATGGCCGCACTCGGGGTGGCGTCGCTGATCGGATCTGCGATAGCCGGTGTCCTGGTCGACCGGTTCGATCCGAGACGGGTCCTGATCGTCGGTGAGATCATGTTCGTCCCGGTGGCGATCTCGATGGTCTTCGCCGACTCCCTTCCCTCGCTGGTTGTCGCTACCTTCGCTCTGGGCCTGGTCGGGACGCCCGTGTTCACTGCCATCTCCTCATTTGCCCCGTTCCTCACCGATGACAGTGACCGGTTGGCCCGTATCAACGGGATGATCGAGGGGGCGTCGTGGGCCGCCTTCGTCGTGGGGCCCGGTCTGGGTGCGATCATCGCCGCCACCATCGGCCTCGACGGGATCTTCGTCCTCGACGCCGCCACCTCGGCAATCGCTGCGGTGGTGATGATCCCGGTGTCGATCAGACAGTTGGCCGATACCTCATCGGAGAGCACCGGCCTCTCCGAGTTGCGTCAGGGATTCAGCTATGCCTATTCACACCCGAGAATCCGGTTCTATGTCCTCCTGGGCTCGACGATCTGGATCCTGTTCGGGACCTTTTCCGCCCTCGAGCCATTGTTCTATCGCGACATTCTCCTGGTTCAGCCGGAGACTCTGGGATGGGTCAACTCGATCTTCGGCCTTGGTCTGGTCACCGGCACGGTCATCGCCTCGAGACTGCCGACGCGTTATCGCAACGCACGGTCGCTGGTGGCGATCGTGGCATTGAACGCCGTCGGCGTCCTGGCGTATGTCGGGACCGATCAGTTGAGGATCGTCGTCGTCGCAGGCGTCTTCTGGGGAATGCTGATCGGAGTCATGGCCCCTCTGTTGCGCACGCTGATTCAGCTGAACACACCCGACGAGATGATGGGACGCATCACCGGTGTCACTCAGGTCCACTCCGAGGTGGGTCATCTGATGCCATTGGCCATCGCCCCGGTCCTGGCAGGGGTCCTCGGTGTGCAGAGGACCTTGGTCTATGCCGGTCTCTTGCTAGCGGTGATCGCCTTGGGATTCCTACCGACCGCTCGCCGGCTCGATCGAACTCGATCCGGGCATGTGCCGCGACCGGGGTTGCCGGACCCGAGCGATGAGCCAAAGTCTGTGGGGCATTGACTCGCGGTCAGGCGAAGGCGATCCCGACCCGTCTCTCGAACAGCTCGGCCTTTGCCATGATCTGCTCGGGCAGAGCCATGATCTTCTCCTGAAGCTCGGCGGCCGCCGGCTTCAAGCCGGTCAGGTCGGCGATCTTCCAATCCTTGATCAAGGGCATGACCACACGATCGTGATGGATCCTCAGGTTGTAGACACCGGCCTTCGCCACCTCGATGGAGCGCCGCAGGAAGTTCGGCATCGCCACGCCCGGCATTTGGAAGTTGTCGAAGACACTGTGGATCCCGCCGAGCACCAGGTCTGGCGCCTGGTCGATCATCGCCTGCATGACGCCCTTGTAGAAGATGAAATGGTGGTTTTCGTCGGCGGCGATGTTCCTCATCAGCTCGAACGCCGCCGGATCGTCCGTGATCTTTCCGGCATTGCGATGGCTGACCCTCGTCGCCAGCTCCTGGGTCGCCGTGTAGGCGAAGATCTCGGTGGGATCCTCGTATGAGGGCTCGTACCCGTTGACCATCGTTGCCTTTCGGTCGTCCTCGAGCTGATCGGGGTCACAGTTCCGCGAGGTGAGCAGATAGCTCCTGATCCCGATCGCGTGCTGAGCCTCCTCGGCGGTCCAGAGGTGATTCCATCGAGAGAATGCCGATGTCCGCGGCATGTTCCTCTCTATCAGTGCGTGGTAATAGGGGAGGTTGTCCTCGGTCAGCAGGTTGAGGACCAGGGAAGTCCTGGCGTTCTCCGAGATCGTGCACTGTGACACGTCCCAGGGCACGTCACGGAAGCTCTCCCCGCGTTCCCAGGGCACGATGTCATGGAAATACCAGTCCGCCCTACGAGCGAGATGGTCCTCGGTCAGCCTGGCCACGTCGCTCTCGATTGCCTCGATGAGCTCGTAGTGCTCGCTGTAGGCCATTGGTGTTGTTCCGATCGTTTGTGTGACAGTCACGGTAGTAGAGATCGCGAAGAGTGCCCGGAGGGCCGTTCCACGGCGACATCGCCGGCCTCTCGGTAGAGTCTCGCCGCCATGGGCCCCACTGCATCGTCTCGTCTTCGTCGTAACGCTCTGAACATCGTCGCAGTGCTCGCCGTGTTCGTGATCCTCTGGGAGCTTTACAAGGTGATCTGGGCCGCAGCCGGATGGGATTGGCCGGTCCGACCTGACGATCGGACCATGCCGCATGCGTGGGACATCGTCCTACAGCTCTTCCAGCCCGCTCAGAGGAACGGGCCACCACTGATCTTGGTGGAGGCCAAGGCGGCGCTGTTGACGCTACGAGAGGCCTTGGTGGGGTTTCTCGTCGGCGGTTCGATCGGGTTCGGCCTTGGTGTCCTCTTCGTGCGCAGCCGAACCGCGGAGCGCGCCTTCATGCCCTACGTCGTGGCTTCTCAGACGGTTCCGATCCTCGCCATCGCCCCGATGGTGGTGGTCTGGGGTGGGAGGCTCGACATCCCTCAATGGCTCACCGTGTCGGTGATCGCCGCCTATCTGACGTTCTTCCCGGTGGCGATCAACACCCTGCGCGGGTTGCGCTCGCCCCAACCGACTGCGATGGAGCTGATGAGGAGCTACGCCGGCACCTCACGAGAAACACTGTGGAAGCTGCAAGTCCCGGCCGCCCTGCCTTTCATTTTCACCGCCCTGAAGGTCTCGGCCGCGGCGAGTGTCATCGGGGCAATCGTCGGGGAGTTGCCTGCCGGCTTCAGGGGAGGTCTCGGTCGTGATCTCCTTCAGTTCTCGCAGCAATTCACAGCTGCGCCGGAGAAGCTATTCGCTGCCGTCTTCATCGCCGGGTTGGCCGGCATCCTGTTCGTAGGGGTGGTCACCTACGGGGAGCATCGATGGGTGGCGAGGAGCAGGAGGGAGTCGGCGTGACCGAGCAGGTCGTGCTCGCAACAGGAGTCGGGAAGACCTTCGGCAGCGGCTCCGAGCAGGTGCGGGCGCTCTCGGGGATCGACCTCGAGATCGGGCACGGGGACTTCGTCTCATTGATCGGGCCCTCCGGATGCGGAAAGTCGACGCTTCTCCGCCTCATCGGCGACCTCGTCGATCCCACGGAAGGTGCTCTCACCGTCAACGGCAAGACACCCAACCAGGCGCGGCTCGATCGGGATTACGGGATCGTCTTCCAATCGGCCACCCTCCTGGATTGGCGCACGGTTCAAAAGAACGTGGAGCTGCCACTGGAGCTCATGGGCTTCAGTGATGACGACCGACACCGCCGCGCCATCGAGATGCTCGAGCTGGTGCAACTCGGTGCGTTCGCAGATCACTACCCATGGCAGCTCTCGGGTGGGATGCAACAGCGAGTCGCGATCGCCCGAGCCCTCGCCTTCGAGCCATCGCTCCTCCTCATGGACGAGCCATTTGGAGCGCTCGACGAGATGACCCGCGAGCTGATGCAACAGGAGGTCTTGCGACTCTGGGAGGAGACCGAGACCAGTGTGGTCTTCGTCACCCACTCGATACCCGAGGCGGTCTTTCTCTCGACGAAGGTCGTGGTCATGACGCCGAGGCCCGGCCGAGTGAGCGAGGAGATCTCGATCGACCTCCCGCGAACTCGAAATCAGGACACCAGGGAGGACGAGCACTACTTCCAGCTCATCACAACGGTGCGAGAGGCTTTGCGACGGGGCGACAGGACCACCGGGTCGTGACCGAGCGCGACGACCTCATCCACGAGACGTCCGCCACGGACGTGTTCGGAGCGTTTGACGAAGACGTCCCCATGCAGAGGCGCGGCGCCACGCTCGGCAGGACCGTGGCCGAGTATCTCCCTGCGGTCGTCGCCTTCGTCCTGGTCGTGCTCGCCTGGGAGGGCCTGACCCGCTTGCTCAACGTCGAGACCTTCGTCCTGCCCAAGCCGAGCGAGGTCCTGACCAGCTTCGTCGAGACGTCCGGAGTCATTTGGGGGGCGGGGCTGCGAACCCTCTTCGAGGCGGCGGGCGGTTTCGTGATAGGTGTCGGCCTCGCCATCGTCACCTCTCTGGCGGCGGCCCGATGGCTCGGGTTCCGTGAGGGCATCATGCCGCTGGCCATCGCAGCAAATGCGACTCCGATCGTTGCCCTCGCCCCGATCTTCAACAACTGGTTCACCATCACCAGCCCCGTGTCGAAGATGGCGGTGGTCGCGGTCGTTGTCTATCTCCCGGTCATGATCAACACGACGAGGGGCCTGATAGAGGTCGAGTTCTCCGAGCTCGAGTTGATGAGGTCCCTGGCCGCGACGCCCTCACAGGTGACGACGAGGGTTCGTGTGCCGCGGTCCCTCCCCTACTTCTTTGCCTCGCTGAAGGTGGCCAGTGCCCTTTCGCTCATCGCTGCGATCGTGGCGGAGTATTTCGGCGGTCCCCAGGACGTCCTCGGTCAGTACATCGTCAATCGGGCCAATCTGTTTCAATTCCCCGACGCGTGGGCCGCCATCCTGGTCGCCTCGATCCTCGGGGTGGCGTTCTACCTCCTCGTGCTGGGCGCCGAGCGTGTGTTCATGCCGTGGCATGTCTCCTTGCGGTCGAGCAACTGAAGGTTCGCTCAATGTTCCATTTGGGTCGTCGCGTGGCCGACGGGACCTATATGGTGTCCGCCATCCCTGGATCGAGGAGGATTTGATGAAGGTTGGCAGATGGCGTCGGATTGTCGTGTCCATGGCGGTGCTTGCGTTGGTCCTGACCGCCTGTGGCGACGGATCGAGCTCGGACACCACCACGGCCGCGGAGTGCACCACTCCCGATGATGTTCGGGTGCAGCTGCAATGGTTCGCCCAGTCGCAGTTCGCCGGTTACTACGTAGCCCTGGACAAGGGCTTCTACGAGGACGAGTGCCTCAACGTCGAGATCTTGGAAGGTGGCGTGGACATCGTTCCCCAGCAGGTGCTGGCGACCGGTGGGGCCGAGTTCGGTCTCGCCTGGGTGCCCAAGGCGCTGGTGTCACGGGATGCGGGGGCGAACATCGTCAATATCGCCCAGGTCTTCGAGAGGTCCGGCACCTTGGAGGTCTCCCTGGCCGACTCGGGCATAACCTCGCCCGAGGACTGGGCAGGCAAGAAGGTCGGCAACTGGGGATTCGGCAACGAGTTCGAGTTGACCGCCGCCATCGAGAAGCTCGGTGTCTCCAATGTGGAGCTGATCGGTCAGGACTTCACGATGAACGCCCTACTCAACGGTGAGATCGATGCCGCAGAGGCGATGATCTACAACGAGTACGCCCAGGTGCTGGAGGCGGTGAACCCCGACACAGGTGAGCTGTATCAGCCTTCCGATCTCAACGTGATCGACTTCAACGAGGTCGGCACCGCGATGCTCCAGGATGCCGTGTGGGTCAACGCCGATTGGATCGCCGAGGACGGGAACGAGGACATCGCGACCCGATTCCTTGCGGCCACGTTCCGTGGGTGGATCCACTGTCTCGACAACTTCGACGAGTGCGTCCAGATCGTCCTGGACAACGGCTCGACTCTCGGGCAGAGCCATCAGGAATGGCAGCTCAACGAGATCCTCGCCCTCATCTTCCCGGCCACGAATGGCATCGGCGTGATGAACGAGGACTTGTGGAACCAGACGGTGTCGGTGGCCACCGCGCAGATCCCCGAGTTGCAAGGCAAGGAGATCTCGGCGGACGCCTACCGGACCGATCTGGCCGAGGCGGCGATAGAGCTCCTCGGTGATGCCGATGTCAAAGGCACCGGCTACGAACGGCGCGACATAGAGCTGCAAGAAGGCGGCAACTAACCGGCTCGTGTGTGCGACCGCCCACCATCGGTGTGGGTGGTCGCACACGCTAGGTTTGGGTGCAACCAGTCTTCAGGAGGTGTCGGATGGCAAATGTCGTCAGAGCCGCGATCGTCCAGACGGAATGGACGGGCGACAAGGAAACCATGATCAAGAAGAACGCGGACTACGCCCGCGAGGCGGCCAAGCAAGGCGCCCAGGTCATGTGCTTCCAGGAGCTCTTCTATGGCCCGTACTTCTGTCAGGTCCAGGAAAACGATCACTTCGAGTATGCCGAGCCCATCCCCGACGGACCGACCACGAAATTGATGCAGGATCTGGCCAAGGAGACCGGCATGGTCCTCGTGGTCCCCATCTTCGAGAAGGAGCAGGAAGGCTTCTACTACAACACGGCGTCGGTGATCGACTCCGACGGGACATATCTCGGCAAGTATCGAAAGAACCACATACCCCACGTGAAGGGGTTCTGGGAGAAGTTCTACTTCCGTCCCGGGAACATGGGCTATCCGGTGTTCGACACGGCCGTGGGGAAGATCGGTGTCTATATCTGCTACGACCGGCACTTCCCCGAGGGCTGGAGGGCGCTGGGTCTCAACGGGGCCAAGATCGTCTTCAACCCATCGGCCACGAGCCGGGGGTTGTCCATGTACCTGTGGAATCTCGAGCAACCGGCGTCGGCGGTGGCCAACGAGTACTACATAGGGGCGATCAACCGCGTGGGCAAGGAGCCATTCGGCGACAACGACTTCTACGGGTCCTCCTACTTCGTAGACCCGAGGGGCCAGCTAGTCGGTGATGCGGCCTCCGACACCGAGGAGGAGCTGGTCGTCCGCGATCTCGATCTCGACAAGATCGAGGAAGTTCGACAGCAATGGGCGTTCTACCGTGACCGGAGACCCGATGCGTACGGCGATCTGGTAGCTCCCTAGGAGGTGGCGATGGCACGGACACTCATCAAGGGAGGCACGGTCGTCACTGCCACGGAGAGATCGCAGTCGGACGTCCTGATCGTCGACGAGAAGGTGGCGGCGCTGGCGGACTCGGGCATCCACGATTGGGAAGGCGGGGTCGACAAGGTCATCGAAGCCACCGGGAAGTTGGTGATCCCGGGCGGGATCGACGTGCATACCCACATGGAATTGCCATTCGGGGGCACCTTCGCCGCCGACACGTTCGAGACCGGCACACGCGCAGCGGCGTGGGGCGGGACGACCACGATCATCGACTTCGCCGTCCAGACCAAAGGCCAGAACCTGATGGACGGCTTCGAGGCATGGATGGGGAAGGCGGAGGGGAACTGCGCCATCGACTACGGGTTCCATCTGATCGTCGGCGACGTGACCGACCAGTCGCTCAAGGAGATGGACATCGCCATGGGTGAGGGTGTCACCTCCTTCAAGATGTTCATGGCCTACCCGGGGGTCTTCTACTCGACCGATGGCGAGATCTTCCGTGCGATGCAGAAGGCCTCCGAGAACGGCTCGACGATCATGATGCACGCCGAGAACGGCATCGCCATCGACGTCCTGGTGGAGCAGGCCCTGGCACGGGGCGAGACCGATCCCATCTATCACGGCCTGACCAGACCCCCGATCCTGGAAGGGGAGGCAACGCATCGTGCCATCAAATTGGCCGAGCTCGCCGGATGCCCCGTCTACATCGTCCACATGTCTGCAATCGATGCCCTGGTCGAGCTGACCGTCGCCAGGGATGAGGGCCAGAATGCGTTCGGGGAGACCTGTCCCCAGTATCTCTTCCTGTCACTCGACGATCTCGGCAACGGCTACGAGGGGGCGAAGTTCGTCTGCTCCCCGCCGATGCGTGATCGTGCCGAGGAGCACCAAGAGGCGCTCTGGACCGGTCTCGCCACCAACGACCTCCAGGTCGTGTCCACCGATCACTGTCCCTTCTGCTGGGGGGACCATCCCAAGTTCGGCACGCAAAAGCAGTTGGGCCGCGACTCGTTCGCCCAAATCCCCAACGGCCTGCCCGGTGTGGAGAACAGGATGGAGCTGATCTACCACGGTGGGGTGAACGAAGGGCGAATCGGCCTCAACCGGTATGTGGAGATCACGGCGACGACCCCGGCCAAGATGTTCGGTCTCTATCCGCAGAAGGGAACCATTGCCGTCGGCTCCGATGCCGACATCGTGGTGTTCGACCCGGGCGCCACCCACGTCATATCGGCCGAGACACATCACATGTGGGTGGACTACTCCTGTTACGAGGGCATGGAGATCACCGGCAAGGTCGAGACCGTGCTGAGCCGGGGGAAGACCATCATCGAAGACGGGTCGTATCTCGGGAAGGCCGGTGACGGGCACTACCTACGGCGCGGCACCAACCAATATTTGATCTGATTCGGACCGCTCGGTGACCCGGTCACAGGGTCTGAGCGATGGGCTCCAGCCGGCTGTCGGCGCGCCGCGTGGCGAGTCTTGCGAAGATCGCCATGGTCATGTTCAGGCCTGCGTGCACCACGACCGGCACCCAGATAGACCCGGTCTGCATCCGCAGCCAAACCAGTCCGGCCCCTCCGATGGTGGTGGCGATCACGGTCACGAGAACGTGGGTCAGGCCGGCCAGACTCCGGCGATCGGACGCTTTTGCCTGATCGAGACCGGGACCGACGTGCCACAACCCGAAGAGAACTGCCCCTCCCCAGAGGGCGATCGGGGCGGGATAGAGGGCGATCAGTGCCCCGTGGAGGACACCCCGGAAGACCGCCTCTTCGATGAGAGCGGTCATGATCGGGATGCGGATGAAGATCTGGGTGGCGGCCTGGCCATTGGACAGTGAGCCGATTCGAGGGTCGGCGAGGTGACCCCGCAACGAGTCCGTCGAGAGCATGGTCAGCCCTACGACTGTCATGGCGATCACGGTTCCCGACCCCCATGCCGCCAGCATGCCTCCACTCGGCGCCGCCAAACCCACCGCGGCAGGCCCGGCCCACAGTGCGGAGATCACCACGACCGCCGCTCCCATCGACCCGGTCACCAATGGAGCCCATGTGGCGCGAGCCCGCCACGGGAGGAGGAGGTAGACGAGGGTTTGGAAGCCGACTGCGTAGGCGACGAGGGTCAATGCTGATGTCAGGAGATTCATGCTCTGGGCCGGTCATGTGGGAGGTCACGTGACCGGACGGCTCGATCAGGTGGTTGTGCTATCACGGTATCGGCGGTGGGGCCCTATGGGAATAGACCCAAATACCCAGTCTTCCCGGATGACAAACCCGTCTACGCGAAAGTGTCGCAGCTTCCGGGGTCGCCGCTGGTGAAGCCTTGGTTGAGCCAGCGAAAGCGCTGGTCCGAGCTGCCGTGGGTCCAGGTCTCAGGGGTGACCTGCCCGGTCGTCTGACGCTGAATCGCGTCGTCACCCACGGCGGCTGCCGCCCCCAGGGCCTCCTGCAGGTCGCCATCCTCAAGGACCGCGGCCGATGTCCCGGTGCGCAGCGTCGACAGCCAGACCCCGGCGAAGCAGTCGGCCTGAAGCTCGAGTGAGATGCTTGCTTCGTTGGTGCCGAGGCTCTGGACCTGGTCGGTGATCCCGAGCAGATTCTGGATGTGATGCCCGACCTCGTGAGCCAGGATGTAGGCCTGGGCAGTGTCGCCTGCCGCCCCGAATCTGGTCTGGAGCTCTCGAAGGAAGTCGAGATCCATGTACACCAGCTCGTCCCGGGGGCAGTAGTGGGGGCCGACTTGGGCTTGGGCTCCACCACAGGCAGATTGGGTTGCGCCACTGAAGACGACGAGGTCTGTGGGGCGATATTCGAGGTTCGCCTCCTGGAAGACTCCCTGCCACATGGCCTGGTCGTCGGCCAGGACGTCCCCCAGGAAGCCGACCAGGTCGGCATCGGGGTCGTTGGCCGGGTCGAGTGGAGTCTCCTGTGAGACCGATCCCGCCGGATCCAGGGCATTGGTCAGATCTGTGAGGTTCCCACCCCCACCGAGGAGGGTGATCACCAGGAATATGACGATGGCCAACCCACCGCCCCCGAGCCCGATCGTCCCCAACCCCGGTCGAGCTCCGCGCCGGTCGATCACCCTGCCCGGGCCTGTTGGATCTCTCTTCCATCTCACTTGACGATCTCTGCTCCTCGAATCCTGTACCGGCAGGACGACGATATCGAATGGAGTGGGCAAACGGGCCAGGTACATTTCCTGTGATGGATGAGCCCGCGACGGCCGATCCCGACATGGAGGAGGGCACGATTCGCCTGGAGGACATGCTCGAGGAGGCGCGTAGCGGCCTGAAGCGCGTTCCCGTCGAGGAGTTGGTGGCGAGGATCGACTCAGGTGCGATGCTGGTCGACATCCGCACCTCCGAGCAGAGAGAGCGAGACGGGCTCCTCCCCGGGGCTCAGGTCATCGACTTGACAGTTCTCGAATGGCGTCTGGCCCCGACGAGCCCTCACCGCATCGTCGATCTGGAGACCGACCAATCGGTGATCCTGGTCTGTTCCGAGGGGTACAGCTCGAGTCTTGCCGCCGCACGTCTGCAACGTCTCGGGCTGGCCAACGCCACCGATCTCATCGGGGGCTTCAAAGCCTGGAATTCGTTGACCCAGGGCAGCGACTAGCTTTCAGATACAGCGTCGTCCACCCCGGGAGAATCGGCAGACATGAAGCGAATCGACCATTGGATCGAAGGAAAGCTGACGAACGGGGAGTCCGACCGGTCCGGCCCGGTGTACAACCCGGCCACCGGTGTGCAGACGGCCGAGGTCGCTTTCGCCACCACCGAAGACGTCGATGTGGCGGTCCGATCGGCGCGCCGGGCCTACGAGACGTGGCGTTACTCCTCCCTGACCCAACGCCAGAACATCATGTTCGCCTTCAGGGAGCTGGTCGCCGCCCGCAAGATGGACTTTGCCCGCCTCCTCACCGCCGAGCATGGGAAGACGCTGGACGATGCCGCCGGTGAGGTCCAACGCGGCCTCGAGGTCGTCGAGTTCGCCTGCAACATCGCCCATCTGCTGAAGGGTGACTTCTCCGAGCAGGTATCCACGGGTGTCGACACCTACACCATTCGCCAACCCCTGGGTGTGGTGGCGGGCATAACGCCCTTCAACTTCCCGGCGATGGTCCCGATGTGGATGTACCCCATCGCCATCGCATGTGGCAACACCTTCGTGTTGAAGCCCTCGGAGAAGGACCCGTCGTCATCGCTGCTGGCCGCCGAGTTGCTGGCCGCAGCGGGTCTGCCCGACGGTGTCTTCAACGTGGTGCACGGTGACAAGGTGGCCGTCGATGCCCTACTGGCCCACCCTGACGTGGCCGCGATCTCATTCGTCGGATCCACACCGATCGCCCGTTACATCTACGAGACGGGGACGCGCAACGGCAAGCGGGTCCAGGCCCTGGGGGGTGCCAAGAACCACATGATCGTTCTCCCCGACGCCGACATCGATCTCGCCGCCGACGCCGCAGTGTCCGCCGGCTACGGATCGGCGGGGGAGCGTTGCATGGCGATTTCCGCCGTGGTGGCCGTCGGTGAGGCCGGTGACCAGCTGATCGAGGGGGTCCAGGCCAGGATCGAGAAGTTGAAGGTCGGCCCGGGGGATGAAGCGGGTGTCGAGATGGGCCCCTTGGTCACCAAGGAGCATCTCACCAAGGTTCTCGGGTATGTCGATGCCGGGGTGTCGGCGGGAGCGAGTCTGGTGGCCGATGGGCGAGACCTCGTCGTCGAGGGCCACGAGAACGGCTTCTTCCTCGGCCCCACACTCTTCGACAATGTCACCCGGGACATGTCGATCTACACCGACGAGATCTTCGGCCCGGTCCTCTCCACGGTGCGAATGGACCACTTCGAGGAGGCCATCCGCCTCATCAATGAGAGCCCGTACGGGAATGGCACGGCCGTCTTCACCAATGATGGGGGTGCGGCGCGGAAGTTCCAATCCGAGATCCAGGTGGGCATGGTCGGGATCAATGTCCCGATCCCGGTGCCGCTCTCCTTCTACAGCTTTGGTGGTTGGAAGAGCTCGATCTTCGGAAGTCACGCCATTTACGGGCCGGAGGGAGTGCATTTCAACACCAGACAGAAGGTCGTCATCTCCAGGTGGGCCGACCCCATCCATCGCGGCGTGGACCTCGGCTTCCCGACACATGGATGAGAGTTAGGGCGCCAGGTCTCGGTGTTCCGGGCCGGGCAGTCCTGCTCGCGATGGGCATGGCCCTCCTTGCTGCCTGCTCTTCGGGTGGGGAGGCCGGCACCACGACCTCGACACTCCCCTCCATCACCTTGTCGACACTCGTCGGCTCATGGGAGGGCGGGACCGCGACTCTCCAGGTGACCGATGACGGCTCATATCAGGTTGTGCAAGATCCCGCTTCGCCTGACCTCGTCCTGATGACTGGCTTCGTGGCGCGTAGCGATGACCAAATCACCTTCGTGACGGCGACCGGCCGAGAGTGCTCGGGCCAAAACGGCGTATACAGAGGACACGTCGACGGCGATGTCTTGACCCTCACCCTGGTGGACGATCCCTGCGAGTTGCGTCAAACGCTGTTCTCCGAGCCCTTCAGGCGTCAGGGGACATGACAGGGTCACGGACCCACAGATCCTGATACCTCTCACGTCTCACCACGAGACGGGCTTCACCGTCCCTGACGAACACCACCGCAGGGCGTCGCACCATGTTGTAGTTGGACCCCATCGAGTGCCCGTAGGCGCCGGTGACAGGTGTGGCGAGCAAGTCGCCGACGGTCAGGGACTCGGGCACCCATCCGACACGCGCCAACACGTCGCCCGACTCGCAATGCTTGCCGACCAGCCGTATCTCCCGGGTCCGATCGGAGTGGGTCGCTGCCGGGGCGAAAACCTCATAGCCACTGCCATAGAGGACCGGACGCGGATTGTCACTCATACCCCCATCGACCGCGACATAGGTCCTGATCCCGGGGATCTCCTTGATGACACCCACCGTGTAGACGGTGATGGCGGCCCTGGCCACGATCGACCTCCCGGGCTCGGCCACGAGCCTGGCCCGGATCCCAGCCGACCGGGCGCCTGCCGCCAGCACCTTTCCCCACTCGGTGATGGAAGGTGCCACTTCCCCCTCGACATAGGCCACACCGAGGCCACCGCCGATGGACAGCTCCTCGACCTCGAATTCAGCCACGAACTCGGCGATCACCGAAAGCGCCTTCTCGAAGGACTCGACGTCGAAGACCTGACTGCCGACGTGGGCATGCACACCTTCCAGGATCATCGAGCCCGACCGAATGGCGCGCTTCATCGCCGCTGCAGCGGCGCCACTCTCGATCGGGATGCCGAACTTGGAGTCGACGGTCCCGGTGCGCAGGAACTCGTGAGTGTGGGCCTCCACTCCTGGGTTGACGCGGATCATCACCCTTGGCCTGGGGAGGCCTTCCTCAACCATCGTCTCTATGCGATCGATTTCGGCTGAATTGTCGATCACGATCTGGGCCACTCCGGCCCTGAGTGCCTCCCGTAGCTCGTCGTCGGATTTGTTGTTGCCGTGGAAGACGAGGCGGTCGGCCGGGACTCCGGCGGCGAGGGCATAGCCCAGCTCCCCACCGGTGGAGACGTCGAGCCGCATGCCCTCTTCGTGGGCGAGACGGGCCATCGCCGCGCAGAGGAACGCCTTCGTCGCATATGAGACACCGTCGGGGAAGGCAGCGACGGCTTCGCCACAACGGGCCCGAAGGTGGGTCTCGTCGTACACGAACAGCGGCGTGCCGTGCTCCCGGGCCAAGTCATCCACCCGACACCCGCCGATGAGGAGCATTCCGTCAGGATCGACGGCAGCGGTCTCGGGAAGCAGGTTGAAGGGGAGGGCGCTCATCGGGTGGTCGGGTCGGGCTCGCCAACCTAACCGACGTGACCGACCGTCGGGACGGTCAGGCCCACGCCGCCCCGCGGCCCATCGAGGTGATGCGGTCGTCGGTCGGTGTTATGCCGCGCCGAAGGTCGTTGCGGAAGCGGTTGATGATGCCGTCGAGGTTCGCCGTCTCGATGAGGAACGAGTCGTGACCCTGGGGTGCATGCAAGAGCTGGTAGCGGGCGTTGGGCAGACCACGTGCCATCTCCTCGACCTCCTCGGCCGGGTAGAGGATGTCACTGGAGATCCCCACCGCCAGGGTTGGCGTTTTCAGACCGGCCAGCACGCCGGCCATCTCACCGCGTCCTCGTGCGAGATCGTGGGTGTCCATTGCATTGATCAGCCGCAGGTAGGTGTTGGCGTCGAATCGGTCCACGAGCTTGCGCCCCTGGTACTCGAGATACGACCCGACCTCGAACTCGTCGTCGACGATTCGCCTCCCGAAGCGGCTCTCGAAGTTGGAGCGTCCTCGATAAGAGATCATGGCGATCATTCGCGCCAGGGCCAGTCCGCTGGCAGGCCCGGCTCCCGGGGCATAGGTGCCTCCCTTGAACGCCGGGTCTGTGACTATCGCCGCCCTCTGGGCTGCCGAGAAGCCCACACTCCATGCCGAGTGTGCAGCTCCGACTCCTATCGCAACTATGCCCTTGACTCTCTCTGGGTACATCGCCCCCCATTCCAGGGCTTGCATCCCACCCATCGAGCCCCCGAGGACCAGGTCGAGGGTCTCGACTCCGATCTGCTCGAGGAAACGGGCCTGCAACGACACCATGTCGCGGATGGTGACCGCCGGAAAGTCGGGCCCATACCATCCGCCACCCCCTGGGCGCAGACTGGTGGGCCCGGTGGTGCCATAACAACTGCCCAAGGCGTTGGTGGCCACGATGAAGTCCCGATCCGGGTCGAAGCTGCGTGACGGCCCGAAGAGGCCACCCCACCACTCGTCGGCATCGGCGCTCCCGGTCAGGGCATGGCAGATGAGTGTGGCCTCGCTGGTCGGAGTACCCCAGGTTCGGTAGGCGACCGTGACCTCGTCCAGTGCCTCCCCGCCCTCGAGCGGGAAGGCACCTTCGAGTTTCAGGGTCCGGGTCTCATCCGGCGATTGCGACGTCAACCGACGGGCTCCTTGGTCACGGCCTTGTCGAAGGCCTGCTGGAAGTCGGCGATGATGTCATCGATGTGCTCGATCCCCACCGACACCCTGATCTGGTCGGATCGCACTCCGGCCGCCTCCTGCTCCTCCGCACTCAGTTGCTGATGCGTGGTGGAGTTGGGATGGATGACCAGTGTCTTGGCATCACCCACGTTGGCCAGATGTGAGGCCAGCTCGACCGAGTCGATGAACCTGACCGCCGCCTCGTCGCCACCCACGATTCCGAAGGTGAGCACGGCGCCGAAGCCGTTTCTCAGCAGCCGCTTGGCGTTTTCGTGATAGGCATGGGTCTCGAGACCGGGATAGTCCACCCAGCTCACAGCCTCATTGGCCTCGAGCCACCTGGCCAGTTCCAGGGCATTGTCCACGTGGCGCTGGACCCTCAATGACAGGGTCTCCAGCCCCTGGAGGAACAAGAAGGCGTTGAAGGGGCTGAGCGCCGCACCCAGGTCTCTCAGACCTTCCACCCTCGCCCGTATGGCAAAGGCGATGTTCCCGAATGGTCCGTCCGGACCGAAGGTGTCGGCGAAGACCAGGCCGTGATACCCGGGCGCCGGTTCGGTGAAGACGGGGAACCTGCCGTTCCGCCAATCGAAGTTCCCGGAGTCCACGATCACGCCGCCGATCGAGGTCCCGTGCCCACCGATCCACTTGGTGGCTGACGCAACGACGATGTCGGCGCCTTGCTCGATCGGTCGGCTCAGATACCCCGCCGCCCCGAAGGTGTTGTCGACGATCACGGGGACACCCTTGGCGTGGGCTCGCTCGGCTATCGCCGGGATGTCAGGGACGTTGAATCTCGGGTTGCCGATCGTCTCCAGGTAGACCGCCTTGGTCCTGTCATCGATCCGGCTCTCGAAGTCCTCCGGATCGTCGCCGTCGACGAACCGCACCTCGATCCCGAGTCGGGCAAGGGTCACCTTGAATTGGTTGTAGGTGCCTCCGTACAGGAAGCTGGTGGAGACGATGTTGTCCCCGTTCCCGGCGATGGTGAGGATGGCCGTCAGCTGAGCTGCCTGCCCGCTCGCCGTCGCCACCGCCGCCACTCCACCCTCGAGGGCGGCGATTCGCTTCTCGAAAACGTCCGTAGTCGGGTTCATGATCCGGGTATAGATGTTCCCGAACTCCTGAAGGGCGAAGAGCCTGGCGCCATGACCGGCGTCGTCGAAGGTGTAGGAGGTGGTCTGATAGATGGGAACGGCCCGAGCGTTGGTCCCGGGTGCCGGTTCTTGGCCGGCGTGGACCTGAAGGGTCTCGTATCGATAGTCGGCGGTCACTTCTGCTTCTCCTCTGTCGAGGATCTGCTCCGGCCCCGTTTACGAAAAAAGATCCGCAACCGTTGCCGGTGCGGATCCGATCTTCTGGCGATTGTCGCTGCTTACACGTCGGTCCCACACGGCTCATTGTGAGCCATGCACATACAACCGAGGGTGTTGGCGGCGAACATTGGGGGAGAAGGTATAGGAGCGACCGCCCCGAGTCAAGCCCTCGACATCATGACCGCACGTCGATGACCTCACATCGGGGGTGATCGGTTAGCTTTCACCCCATGGACTTTGGTGTCGTGCTCCAGACCGATCCCCCTGCCACGCGTGTCGTCGAGCTGGCGAAACGAGCCGAGGAGCTCGGGTTCTCCAAGGCTTGGACCTTCGACTCGCATGTCTTGTGGCAAGAGCCGTTCGTCATCTACTCACGGATACTCGAGGCGACGAGAGACCTGGTGGTCGGCCCAATGGTCACCAATCCCGGGACTCGGGACTGGACGGTCATCGCCTCGCTCTTCGCCACCCTCGACGAGATGTTCGGGCCGAGGACGATCTGCGGCATGGGACGGGGAGACTCTGCCCTCCGGTACATCGGTCGCACGCCGACCACCCTGCAGACCATGGTGCAGGCAATGGATGTCATCAAACGTCTCGTCGCCGGCCAGGAGGTCGAGTACAACGACCAGACTCTCTCCTTTCCCTGGGTCGGTGATGGATGGGATCTCCCCATGTGGGTCGCCGGATATGGGCCTCGAGCCCTCGACACCGTGGGCCGGCATGCCGACGGTTACATCCTCCAGCTCGCTGACCCGCAGATACTGGAATGGACCATGGCTGCGGTTCGGGCGGCGGCGGCAGACGAGGGCCGTGACCCCGACTCGATATCCATTTGCGTGGTGGCCCCGGCCTACGTGGGTGAGGACCTGGCCCATCAACGGGACCAACTGCGATGGTTCGGGGGAATGGTGGGCAACCACGTTGTCGACATGGTCAATAGGTATGGCGATGACCCGGCAAGGGTGCCGGTCGTCCTGTCGGACTACATCAAAGCCAGGGAGTCCTACGACTACGACCATCACGGGAAGTCGGGCAATCCATCCACGGAGTTCGTGCCCGACGACATCATCGATCGATTCTGTGTCCTTGGCCCCGCCGAAGCCCATGTCGAGAAGCTGGGCCTCCTTCGGGAGATGGGTGTGGACCACTTCGGCATCTATCTGATGCACGACGACATGGACGGGACGCTCGAGGCGTATGGGGCGGAGATCATCCCTGCCCTCAGTTAGCGCCGACCATCGACATTTCAGTGCGAGACGATGACGAGGTCGCCCCCGGTCGCCCGTCGGTAGAGTCGGCCCGTGGAGCCCTTCGAAGCCATCAGTTGAGATGACCCCGCAAAGCCAGACTCTTCCCGCCGGTCCCGTCACCTTCGTCTTCACGGACATCGAAGGGTCGACGCGCATGGTCCAGGCGCTCGGTGACGATTGGGTGACCGTGCTCGAGCGTCATCACCGTCTCGTGGGCGAGGCGATCGAGAATCACTCCGGAACCGTGGTGAAGACCGAGGGTGATGCCTTCTTCGCCGTCTTCACCTCACCACTGTCGGCGTCTGTCGCCGCCATCGAAGTCCAGAGGGCACTCGCGGCCGGGCCCTGGCCCGAGGGAGGGGTGGTCAAGGTGCGTATCGGGATCCATACCGGGGTCGGTGTCTTGGGGGCCGGGGACTACGTCGGTCTCGACGTCCATCGCGCCGCACGAATCTCCGATGCTGCACATGGCGGTCAGGTCGTGATGTCGGAGGCAACGGCTGTCCTGGTCGAGAGGAATCTCCCCCAGGACGCCAAATTGCGGGATCTCGGAAAGTATCGACTGAAAGACCTGTCCGAGCCGGAAACGATCTTCCAACTCACAGCCGATGGGCTTGCCACCGAATTCGCCCCACTGCGGACCCTCGATGTGGTCCCCAACAACCTGCCCAGACAGCTGACGAGCTTCGTCGGTCGTCAGGCGGAGGTCGACGAGGCGACACGTCTTCTCGAGGCCTCGCGCCTGCTCACGTTCACCGGCCCGGGGGGGACGGGCAAGACCCGTCTCGCCCTCCAGGTGGCTGCCGAGATGGCCGACTCCTTCCGGGATGGCGTCTTCTTCGTCGAGCTGGCCTCGACATCGGATCCATCGGTCGTCGCCTCGCACATACTCGACAGCCTCGGGGTCTCGGCGTCCGCCCGAGATCAGAGCCCGGAGACCCGTCTCTTGGAGCAGATCTCGGACCGCCAGCTCCTCCTGATCCTGGACAACTTCGAGCAGTTGCTGGAAAGCGCCCCGTTGGTGGCGGCCATGGTCCGATCGGCTCCCATGACCAAGTTCCTCGTCACCTCGCGGGCACCGCTCAAGATCAGCGGCGAACAGGAGATGCCGATCCCGCCTCTGGGGATGCGTAACGACGCCGACGGGTCGAGTGTCGAGGCGAGCTTGGGGTCGGAGGCGGTGCAGCTGTTCACCGAGCGCGCCCTTGCGGTGCGGCCCGACTTCGTCGTCGACGAGCACAATGCCGGCGCAGTCGCCGAGCTGGTGCGACGTCTCGATGGTCTGCCCCTGGCCATCGAGCTTGTTGCCTCACGGCTTCGTGTGCTTTCGGTCGGCCAGATATTGGGTCGTCTCGATGCCCGGATGCTGGAGGGGGGCTCGATCGACCTGCCCGAGCGGCAGCGAACGATCCAGAACGCCATCGACTGGAGTTACGAATTGCTCGAACCTCCGGGGCAGAAGCTCTTTGCCCGATTTTCGGTTTTCTCGGGCGGTGGGCGTCTCGAGGAAGTCGAGCGCATCGCCGGCCCATCAGACGAGCTCGGGGCGGATCTGATCGATTGTCTCGGTGTCCTCGTGGATCACAGCCTGATCCGACGTGTCGACGACGATGGGCACCCCCGATTTCGGATGCTCCATGTGATCAGAGAGTTCGCCCTCCAGTGCCTGGAGCGCTCCGGCGAGGCGGATCTCATGCGTGAGAGACACGCCAGTGCCTACACGGGGTATGTCGAGTCCGTCGCGCCCGAATTGCTCAGAAGGGACCGGAAGGAGTGGCTGGACCTCCTAGAGCACGATCATGACAATCTGCGATCGGCCCTCGACTGGGCGGTGGACACGGGTCATGCCGACATCGCTTATCGCCTCGCCGCCGCCGCCTGGCGGTTCTGGCAGGCGCGTGGACATCTCCATGAGGCACGGCGCCGTGTGGACGAGGTGCTCACACTGACTGGTGGTGAGCCCCGTCATCGAGCCAAGGCGATGGAAGCCCTGGGGGGGATCCTGTGGTGGCAGGCCGAGATGGGGCGCTGCTTCGACGTCTATCAGGAGACTCTCGCCTTGCAGCGTGAGCTTGGTGACAAGAAGGAGATCGCCAACGCCTGTTACAACCTCGCACTTGCCACCGCGTTCGGGCGTGGGGCCATGGATCCCGAGTCCGAGGCGTACGCCGACGCTTGGGCGCTCCTGGGGGAGGCCGAGGACCTTTACGGAGAGTTGGGCGATGAAAGTGGGCTGGGCGACGTCGAATGGGGGCGGGGCAACACCATCGCCTATGCGGGGGGAAGCTTCGAGCCCGCGGTAGAGCACATGAAACTGAGCATCGAGCACTATCGACGAAGCGGCAACGAGTTCGGCATGGGTTGGGGCATGTTCGAGGTGGGGGACATGGAGCGGCGCCTCGGGCAATTCGAGGAGGCCTGGGGGTTCGTCCACGATGGGCTCCAGCTCTTTGCGGGCCACAAGGACGTCAGCGGAGTGGTGATGTTCATCGCCGTCGCCGCCGGGCTCGCCAAGGACCTGGGCGACATGATGCGGGCCTACCGCCTCGCCGGTGCGTTTCACGGCCTGCGGATCACCTCTGGAGTCGACATCGTCCGTTTCGACACCAATCAGATCGATGGCCTCGAGTTCGAGACGCTCGAATCGATCACCGGTGAGCCGGCGCTCGTCTACCGCCAGGGTCGTGAGATGTCCATCGACGAGGCGGTCGCCTATGCGTTGAGCGGTCCGACTGACGATGGAGAGTCTGGAGAGATGCCCCTCACTCGAAGTTGAGAATGGCCTGGATCAGGGCCGCCAGGAAGAGCGCCGACAAGCCGAGCAGGACCCAGCTGACGATCACGACCCCGTTGATGAAAGTCCTGGTACGGGTGTGGCTTTGGATCAGAACATAGATGGCGAGGACTGCGCCTACGATCCCGCAGCCTGCGATCACGATGTTGCTCTCGACGAGGCGATTGGCGAACAGGCCCCCGATCGTGCCCACTCCGAGCCCAGCCAACAGCCCCACGGCAATGTCGTGGGCCCGCCACCAGATCGGTGTGCTCGTTGCAGCAACTGTGTCAGTCATCTCCGACCCTCCACTCACCGAAGAGCCGATCCGACTCCCCGGACCGTTGACTCTATCCCGGCCCGCGACACCGGCAAGCCCCGAATGCGGGTGGTGTCGGTGACCATCAGATCTTGGCGCCGGGGTGCAGTGGAGTCTTCTCCGGGGGTGACCCTGTAAGCGAAGAAGTCCGGTTGACTCATTACCTAGATGTGGTATCGTAATGGGTATAGCTATGAAGGCTCCTTACGGGAGTCATAGGAGATCAGATCATGAACAGTCATCCAGCCCTTGCCTATGTGATGGCTCAGCAGATGCTCGGTGACCTGCGTGACGAGGCCGCCGGTCAACGCCAGGCACGTCTCAGGCGCTTGGAGAGAAAGAGCCGCGCAATGGGTGAAAAGCCCCGCCAGGAGAGGAAGGGCTGATGCTCAGAGTCCATTGCCCCTCCCTCGACCATGACACCTTGATCTGGCCGTCCGACCTTCTCGGGATGTCCAACAACGAGTTCGGCATCGTGCTGAGATTCCGGTGCAACTGTGGGCGGGTGGCGGAGATCCTCTCAGATGACTCGTCGGCGTCGAGGGCCAGACTCCTGAATCACGCCGTCTGAGCGGCACACGCCGTCACGTGGCGACAGGGTCGGGGATGGCGGTCTTTCCCTGACGTCGCCGCTCGGGCTCGGTCAGGCGCCGCTTTCTCACCCGGATCGCCCCGGGAGTGACCTCGACCAGTTCGTCGTCGGCGATCCACTCGATGGCATCTTCCAATGTCATGGCACGGTGCGGCTTCAAGTTGATCGCCTCATCCGACGCATGAGTGCGGATGTTGGTCAACTGCTTCGGTCTCACCGGGTTGACGACCATCTCCGCCGGGCGTGACGCCTCTCCGATGATCATCCCCTCGTAGACCTGTTCGCCGACTCCGATGAAGAGCTCGCCACGCTTCTGGAGATTGTCCAAGGCGAACCCGGTGCTGTGGCCCGACCGGTCCGAGACCATGGCCCCACCGGTCCTGTGGGGGAGCTCACCGACCCAGGGCATCCATCCCTCGTGATGTTGGTGGATGAGGGCGGTGCCACGGGTGCCGGTCATCAATTGCGAGCGAAATCCAAGAAGCCCCCGGGCCGGAGCCGTGATCGTCACGACCGACCTTCCAGGGTCGCCGGGAACCATGCCGACGATGTTCCCCTTTCGTGGGGCCACCGCCTGAGTGACGGTGCCGACGAACTCGTCGGGCACGTCGATCACAGCCCGTTCCACCGGCTCGTGGGGACGACCGTCTATCTCCTTGATCACGACTTCGGGACGGCTGACCTGGATCTCGTAGCCCTCGCGCCGCATCGATTCGATCAGCACGGCCAGTTGCAGCTCGCCACGCCCTGAAACCTCCACGACTTCAGGCGACGACGTGGCCCCGAGCTTGATCGACACGTTTCCCAGGACTTCTCTCTTGAGTCGATCCTGGATCTGTCGCGATGTGAGGAACCTTCCCTCGGAACCAGAAAGTGGGGATGTGTTGACACCAAATGTCATCCTGAGCACCGGCTCATCGACTGTCAGCCTCGTGAGTGCCTGAGGATCGACGGGATCGGCCAACGTGTCCCCGATCTCGACTTCGGGGAATCCGGCGAGGACGAACAGGTCGCCGGCGGCCACCTCATCGACTTCTTCCCGATCGAGCCCGGAGAATCCCATGAGTTGGGTGAGCCGTCTCTTCAGCGGAGGCTTTCCCGGGTCCTCTTGACACAGAGCCACCTGACTTCCCTTCACCAGCGTGCCCTCCACCACACGACCTATGGCCAGCCGGCCGAGGTAGTCCGATGCATCGAGGTTGGTCACCAATGCCTGCAAGGGTGCGTCGGGGTCACCCGTTGGAGCCGGGATCGTGGTCACGATCGTGTCCAGCAGTGCGCTCAGGTCGGAGGTCTCATCGGGGATCCCGATGCCCGTCGTGGCCCTGCCCATCCGGGCGATGGTCGACACGATGGGGAAATCGATGTGGTGGTCCTGGGCGTCGAGATCGAAGAAGAGCTGATATATCTCGTCGGCCACCTCGGCCGGTCTGGCGTCCGGTCGATCCACCTTGTTGATCACCACCACCGCCGGGAGGTGGCTCTCCAGAGCCTTGGACAGGACATATCTGGTTTGTGGCATCGGCCCGTCGGCGGCATCGACGAGGAGGAGGATCCCGTCGACCATGGCGAGGGCACGCTCCACCTCACCCCCGAAGTCGGCATGCCCCGGGGTGTCGACCAGGTTGATCTTCGTGCCCTTCCATTCGATGGACGCCGCCTTGGCCAGGATGGTGATGCCCCGCTCCCGCTCTTGGTCGGTGGAGTCCATCACTCGATCGACTCGCTCTTGATGAGCGGCGAACACACCGGCGGCGCCGAGCATCGAGTCGACCAGGGTCGTCTTGCCGTGATCGACATGCGCGACCAGCGCGACATTTCGAACCGAGGGTGTGGACATGACGTCGATGCTATCGGGTGCGGCGACGCTGTCGGGAGTCCCCACTTGCTGGTCGAACCGGGTCGGGCCGGGCCGATGGCTTGAGGATTCAGGTCATTAATGTCACTGGGACACGACAGAAAGACCCCCGAATATGGCTCTCGAGAGCATCGGTCGCACCCACTGGGAGGGCGACCTCATCAGCGGAAGTGGAACCACCACCTTCGACAGCGGCGCAATCGGCCCGGTTGGCGTCACCTGGAAGGCGAGGACCGAGGAGCACGGTGGGCTGACCAGCCCCGAGGAGTTGATCGCGGCGGCACACGCCTCCTGCTTCTCGATGGCATTCTCGTCCCGACTGGCCAAGGCGGGTCATGACTCGATATCGCTCGACACCGAGGCAACCGCCACGTTCGTGCCCGGGCAGGGGATCACGACCATGGTGCTGAAGGTTCGTGGCGAGGTCGACGGGATGAGCGAAGCGGACTTCCGCGAGCTGGCGGAGGACGCAAAACTCAACTGCCCGGTCTCACAGGCCTTGAAGGGCAATGTCGAGATCACCCTGGACGCAGCTTTGGCCTGATCGGCGCTGCATCTGTCGCCACCCGTGGTCGGGCTTGGTATCGGTCAGACCACTCGCGCCATGCCCCCGTCGAGCTGGAGCCTCACAATCGGGGCCGGCGTGCCACCGAAGTGTGCCCTCCCCAGCCCCATGGCCTCGATCTCGTCCGGGTGGGCGCCACCGAGACTGTGCGAGTCGATGAAGCTGGTGACCGTCAGGTCGTTCAGGACCAGCCAGGAGTAAGCCTGAAAGGGCTCTTCGATGGGATTTGCCAACACCAGACCTGATCCGTTCAGCGGGGCCCAGTCGCCGTCGAGAGAGGGTGCGACGAACCCGTACAGGCCAGTGGGGCCGGGTGTGCCGGGGTGGAAGGTTCGGGCTTGTGTGGAGAAGAACAGGTAGTACGACCCGTCGTGCATCACGAGATGCGGTCGCTCCAACTCGTTGTTGACACCGTCGGCCGTGATGAGCGGGGGCTCGGGCTGGAACCGCCCCAGCCGATCGCCGGATGAGATGCCGATCACACCGTCGAATTCGGTGCTCGAACCGAGCAAGGACCCGGTGAAGAGCAGATGATCCTTTTCCGTGGCCGGGTCGTTGAAGAAGAACGGATCACGGAAGGCCTTGATGAACCCGGGCTCGCCTTCGTCCTGTCCCGATGTCGATTGGTACGGGTGCGCCGGCTCCAATGCGACTCGATGTGGCTCCCAGTCGAGCTGATCCCACCGTCCGGGCGTGACATCGGCGCGGGCCGAGACGATCCGCTGGACGAAGGATGGTCTGGGCTCCCCAGCCCGCCCCGCCGCCGTGTAGTAGACGGTCAAGGAGGTGCCGTCGTCCTCGAGGATGGCAGAGCCCGCCCATTCCCTCGATCCCGGTGACTCGCCTTCGGGGAACAGGTTGCCGAGGTCCAGCCATCTGTCGTCCTGCCTGGAGATGAGACGGATCCGAGCCACATCGTGTCGTCCTCCGGGTGGTCCGACCGCCGAGGCCGATAGAGCCATCCAACCCTCGGCGCCTCCCAGAATGGCGATCCTCCCGTCGCTCTCCCGGACCGGCCACATGTCCCAGAGGTCGAGATCGGGGAGGATCTTCCGGGTGTCGAGGTCGGTGATGACCGGAGCGTGAGAGACGTCCTGGCGGGCGATCGAAGCCACCATCTCCTCTGTCCAGCTGGTCGTCATGGGGATGAGACGAGTGTCATCTCGCCGTCCGGCCCTCCCCGGACCGGCACCGGGTCGCCTATCTCACCCACGAATCGCCCATCCCTCGTGTGGCGCAACCACGAGAGCAGATACGTCTCACCACTGTGAGCCACCAGCCGCCCGGCGTATGACGAGCCATGAGGGTCGGCGGAGAGCGGTCTTGCCTGCGATGTCTCCCACGGTCCCAAGGGGCTGTCGGCACTCAGGTAGTAGGTTCCGGTCCCGGGCACGGTCCGCCTGCGGGCTTCGCTCTGGGTCTCGGTGTCACTGCAAAAAAGGAGAAACCAGCGGTCCTGAAGTGCGACCAATTGTGGAACCTCGAGCTGGCCAAAGCCATCTGGCAGCGTCACCGGTGGTCCCACCACCCAGTCGAACAGGTCCTCGGAGACGGCGTGACCCAGCACGCCTC
>JBAULI010000138.1:0-5692 GCA_049578105.1 Acidimicrobiia bacterium
CCGGCGAGGATTTTGATGATCACCGCCGGAGCAACTTAGCCGTGGCCGTCTTCACGGCCGGTCAATCAGTCTTCGTCGATTTCTTTGAGGACCGAGCCCATGCGACGGCGACGGAGCAGGCCGTGGCCTTCCTCTTCCTCTTCCGGCTGCCCGTTGACGTCGAGCTGCGAGAACACCTTCTCGAGGAATGCCTCGGTGTCCTCCTCGATGGTCTCGTCGTCGGTGGGCGTGGCATCGTCGTACCCCGCAGCCGGCTCGGCCTGCGCCGAGCCCTCAGTGCTGCCCTCGGGGCGCGCACCGGTCAGGAACTGGCCGAATCGGCTCTCCTTGACCGGGGGTTGCTCCGGTGTCTCCAGCACCGGCTGGGCGGTCTCGACAGGTGCGGGCTCCTCCGTGAGCGCCGGAGCCTCGTCGGGCTGCTGTTCGGCGGCCTCGTCCTCGATCTGCGCGTCCGCATCGGGCTCTTCGTCCTTGGGCTCGACCCACCACGACTCGTTGGGATTGACGTCCTCGTCTTCGTCGGCTGCCACCGGCGCCGAGTAGTCGGTGGGCTCGTGACGACGCTCCTCCACGTACTTCTCCGACATGATGAGCAACTCTTGACTCGCCATGTCTGCGGCGACACGGGCGATCCAGAACTCCGTGGTCCCCAGGCGATCGGCAATCGCCTTGACCGAGGCCCCGGAGCCGATCTCGCAAAGGAGACGCCAGGCTTCGCGGTTGATCTGTATCTCGTCGTCACCGGCGGGGTCGCGATTCATGCGGATGGTGGCGTCCAGATCAGCCACGACCTTGTGCACGTCGGCCCACTCGTCGGCACGACGCCGGGCATCGTCCAGAGCCTGCTCCAGCTCGAATGGCTTGGGGCTGGAATACGGGGTCGTGGCACCTTCGGCGACGTCGAAGGCCGATCCCCTCTGCTTCATGTGATAGAGGCTCTCGACGGTGATCTCCCGCAGCAGCTCGATCACCGGCGTCTCGCGCTCGGCGAGATCGGAGAAGCTCGCATCGCCGGCGACCACTTTTCTCAAGAAGGCATCGTCGACGTATCCGGAATTCACCAGATGAGCATGCAGGTCACGATCTTCCGACGTGGTGGCAAGGGTTATGCCCTTCTTGCCCACGAATATGCGGCCCCTGATGTCCTCGCCGCGGATTTCGACAGCGCCGCGCTGGTCTGAACGCATCAGGAGGCGAAGAACCTCGTCCAAGGGGACGAAGCCCAAATTTCCAGATAGAGCCACCTCAACCACTCCTTGCTTCACAAGTCCTTAGCGAGGAAATCGGCCAAACCCCGTGAGCGCTTTAGATGTTTCTGGCGGCCGACCTCATCACTTCGACCGGTGCCGGCGCTCCCGTCCACCATTCGAACGAGGCGGCCGCCTGGAGGACCAGGAACTCTATGCCATCGACCACCGGGAGGCCCGTCAGCCTCGCCTGCGACACCGCCGGCGTATCGCTCTCACCGTAGGCCAGGTCGATCAAACCGGTCGCGACGTCGAGGATCCCCGCCGGCATCTGCTCACCGTGCATGCCGATCGGAGTGGCATTGACCACGATCGCCCCGGCCACCGCAGTGCCCCACGGGACAACGGAGACCTCGCCTTTCAGGGTGGCGGAGAGCGCCTCCGCCCTCTCCTGGTCGCGTGCCGACAGGTACACGATTCGATCTGACGTTCCCGCGAGCACGGCGCGTGCGGCCCCCCCGGCACCCAGGACCAGAAGAGGGCGAGCCGGTCCGAGCTCCGGGTTCTGGAGGGCGATCCGCGTCGCCACCACATCCGTGCTGTGCCCCTCCACCCGGTCATCTCGACTGCGGAGGGTATTGACCGACTTGCTGGCCGAGGCTTCTTCCGTGAGGAAATCCGAGATCGAGAAGGCGAGACCTTTGAGTGGCATGGTCAGGTTGAGCCCATCCCAATGGCCGGACATCAACTCTGCGACTGCGACCCGCAGCCCGTCCTCACCTGCCCTGACCCTGACGTAGCTTCCCGCCAGGCCGGCGTGGTCCAGGGCGGCGGTTTGGATGACCGGCGACAGGGAATGCTCGATCGGGTCACCGAGCACGGCGAAGCGAAGGCGAGATGACATCACCCGCGAGTCTGGCAGCAAGACTCAGGGGAGAACGCCGTCGGCCCTGGCTTGGGCGACGTTGGCGTTGTGCTCCTCGAGAGTGGCGGCGAAAGCATGATGACCCTCGGTGTCGGACAGGACGTAGTACAGGTAGTCCGTTGTCGCCGGGATGGCGGCGGCCTCCAATGATGCCCGGCTCGGCGCCGATATCGGGGTGGGTGGCAGCCCATTGACCGTGTATGTGTTGTAGGGGGAGTCGACCTCACGGTCGAACTGGGAGATGTCGCGGGTGCCGAGGGCGTACAAGACGGTGGCATCGATGTCGAGCTTCATCCCGATGTCGATGCGGTTCCGGATGACACTCGAGACGACAGGCCTCTCCTCATCGAGCAAGACCTCCGATTCGATCAGCGAGGCGATGACGAGACCGTCGTATCGAGTCAGGCCCGCCGCCTCCAATTCACTCCAGTCGATGCTGTCGACCCGCTGTTCCATGGTCGACGCCAAACGTTGGAGCATGGATGCGGGCTCTGCCGACCGGGCGAACTCGTATGTGTCGGGAAAGAGGAGACCCTCCCAGTCGCTCAAAGTCGGGGATTCGGGGATATCCCTCAGGGACGTGTCCACGTCGCCTTCGAGGAGCGCCTGCTCGAACTCGGCGTAGGGACGGCCAGACGCCTCCGACAACCTGGTCAGGATTTCGCTGACCCTGAGACCCTCGATGATCGTCACCCGATAGACGTCGGCGACCGGCCCCACCACGAGCACCGCTACGACCTCATTGGGGTCCATGAGTGTCTCCAGGTTGTAGGTGCCGGCGATGAGACGAGAGGCGGCATCGTTGTTCCGGACCGCAACCTCGAACTCGAGGGCGGATCGAACCACGCCTTGGGCAGCCAGGATGGCGGCGATGTCCTTGGCGGTCGACCCCGTCGGGATCTCGACGGTCACCTCCTGACCCGGCACCACCGCCACAGGTGTGGTGGTCTCATCGTCTCCCGATATCGATCCGCCGACCAGGCGGCCGAGGTAGGACGCTCCCCCCACCACTGCGACGGCCACCAGCGCTACCAGGGCCACGGTGATCACAGTCCTGATGGCTCTCGCTCGTGGAGATGGATCGGGGAGGGGCTCGTAGGTCATCGATGATTGTCCAGGTATTCCTGAAGGAGGATGGAAGCGGCCACCTTATCCACGATGGCCCGTCTTTCTCGGCGCTTCACACCCTGGTCGAGCAGAGTCTGTTCGGCGATCCTCGACGTGAAGCGCTCGTCGAATAAGACGACGTCGACCCCATCGAGAGTTCCCAGCTGCTCGGCCAGGGCTCGAGCTCCCTCGGCAGACGGCCCTTCGGTGCCACCGAGACCGGTGGGGAGCCCGACGACGATCGTGCCCACATCCTCCTCCACCACCAATCGGGCGATCTCGTCGACAGCATCGGCGGCATCGACGACGGCCAGCGGATGGGCGATCAGCCCGAGCCCATCGGAAAGCGCCAGCCCCACCCGTCGGCTGCCGTAGTCGACGCCGAGGTGGCGAATCAGAGACTCCCCAGGAGACGCTCGGCGTCTTCGCGGGCGAGGTCCATCGCCGCCTCGAGACTGGCGCCGTTGGGCCCGCCCGCCTGAGCCAGCTCGGGGTCCTTCGAGCCACCCCCGCCCAGAGCTCGGGCGGCTCCGCTGATGATCTCGGCAGCCGATGCTCCCCGCTCGACCAGGTCTTTGGTGAGGACCCCAACCAATGCGCCCTTGGTCTCGTTTCGGGAGCCGACGATGATCGCCGAGGTCGGGCCCAATCTGTCCCGGATGCCCAGGGCCAGTTGCCTCAAGCCATTCGAATCGAGGTCCGGAACGGCCGCCACGACGAGAGACAGGTCGCCGATCGCCGATGCCGACCCGGCCAGCTCGGCGGCGAGGTCTGCCCGCTGTCGTGTCTGGACGGTCTCCAGCTCCTTCTCCAGCGTGCTCACCCGGTCGAGGAGGCCCCTGACCCGATCAGGCACGTCGGCGTTTCCCGCCTTGAGGAGCTCGCCGGTGGTGTCGAGTGTGCGCCGCAGCTCGGCCAACTCCCGATATGCCGCCATCCCCGTCAGTGCCTCCACTCGCCGGAGATTGGACCCGATGGACGACTCCCCCATGATGAGCAGAGGGCCGACCTGACCTGAAGCGTGGGTGTGCGTCCCGCCACAGAACTCGGTCGAGAAATCCCCCACCTTGACGACTCTCACGGTCTCCCCGTATTTGTCCCCGAAGAAGGCCAACGCGCCCATCTGCTTTGCCTCCTCCTTGCTGGTGATCGTCGTGGTCACTGGCGCATCGTCGATCAGCCGCCGGTTCACCTCGGCCTCGACTTCCCCGATCTCCTCGGGGGACATCTGTGAGAAGTGCGAGAAGTCGAATCTGATCCGACCCGGCTCCACCAGGGAACCGGCCTGACCGGCGTGGTCACCGAGCACGTCGCGCAACCCCCAATGCAGGACATGGGTCCCGGTGTGACTCTTCCGGATCGCGTCGCGCCGTGGCGAGTCGATCACAGCTTCGGCGTCCTGTCCCACACTGATGAAACCGGACTTCACCCTGAGCTTGTGCCCGTGGAGGCCCTGAAGGGCATGCTGAGTGTCCAGCACCTCGGCCTTGCCTGTCTCGGTCTCGATGGTCCCGGTGTCGCCCACCTGACCACCAGACTCGCCATAGAACGGTGTCCTGCTCAGAAACACCTCGACCTCGCGACCCTCATCGGCCCGATCGATGGTCTCCCCCTCGGCGACAATGGCGAGGACCTGACCGCGGGCACGGTCGACTTCGTACCCGACGAAATCGGTCAGCCCGGTCACATCGAGGACCGAGCGATAGACATCCAGAGCCGCCACCTCGTCACCACCTTTCCAAGCAGCCCGGGCGCGTCGGCGTTGTTCGGCCATCTCGGCCTCGAAGCCCTCGGAGTCGACTTCCACTCCGCGCTCCTCGGCGATCTCCCTGGTCAGCTCGATGGGAAACCCGAAGGTGTCATGGAGCTTGAACGCCGTGGATCCCGAGAGCGTCGAGCCCTCTTCCAATTCGAGATCGAGCAGTTGATGACCGGACTCGAGGGTTCGGCGGAATCTCTCTTCCTCCTTGGTCACGACCTGGGTTATGAAGTCGTGCTTGTCGATCAGATCGGTGTACCAGTCCCCCATTGCCGCGATGGTCGCCTCCACCAACCTGGGAAAGACGAGGTCCTGTCCCCCGTACTGCCAGGCATGACGCACCGCACGTCTCAGGAGACGTCTCAGGATGTGGCCACGGCCGTCGTTGGACGGGATCACACCGTCCCCGATGAGGAAGGTGACCGAACGTGCGTGGTCGGCCAGGATGCGCAACGAGACGTCATGCAGGGGGTCGGCGCCGTACTCGAGCCCGGTGTAGCTCGAAGCCTCGTCGCGGATGTGCTTGATCGTGTCGATCTCGAACACCGACGGAACCCCCTGGAGTATTGCCGCGACACGGTCCAGCCCCATGCCGGTGTCGATGTTCTTGGCCGGAAGGTCACCGACCACGTGGTAGGGGCGATCCTGGAGGTTCTGCATGAAGACCAGGTTCCAGATCTCTACGAACCGATCTTCGTCACCATGGGCCGGCCC
>JBAULI010000139.1:0-2300 GCA_049578105.1 Acidimicrobiia bacterium
TCGTCGACGAGGACTATCCGCTTGTCTCTCATGCTGTCGGGGATCGGGTTCAACTTCATCCGGATCCCGCGATCTCGCAGGCTCTGGCTGGGCTCGATGAATGTCCGGCCGATGTAGCGATTCTTGACCAGCCCGTCGACGTAAGGGATCCCGCTCGCCGCGGAAAACCCTTGTGCGGCGGGGAGGCCGGACTCCGGGACCGGAACCACGACGTCGGCGTCGGCCGGATGCTCCCTGGCCAGGGTCTCGCCCATCTGGCGTCGGGCCGCATGGATGTTTCTCCCATACATCTGGCTGTCGGGCCGGGCGAAATAGACGAATTCGAAGAGGCATAGGCCGGGCTGGACTTCCCCGAAGGGGTATGCGCTGTGGACCCCGCCGGCGTCGATCACGACCATCTCGCCCGCCGCCACCTCGCGGACGAAATTGGCGCCGAGGAGGTCGAGTGCCGCCGTCTCCGAGGCCAGGACCCATCCACCCTCAGGAAGGGAGCCGAGACACAGGGGCCTGAACCCATGAGGATCGCGAAGGCCGACGATGCGGCCCTGATCCATCAGGACGAGCGAGAAGGCCCCCTCCCAGGTGGGAGCGACCTTGGCGATGGCCATCTCGAGACCTCTCGAGTCGGAGCGCTCGTCGTCGAGGGCACGGGCGATTCCCTCCGCCATCAGATCGGAGTCGGTGGTGGCGCCCTGGATCCCCAACTCCTCGGCCAACGCTGCGGTGTTGGTCAGGTTGCCGTTGTGCCCGATGGCGATGCTGGTGCGGCCGATCTGCCGATGAGCCGGTTGGGCATTTGCCCAATTGTTGGAGCCGGTGGTCGAGTAGCGGGTGTGCCCGATCCCAAGGTGCCCGTCGAGGCCGGCGAGGGTGGGCTCGTCGAAGACCTGAGCCACCAACCCGAGGTCCTTGAAGACCGTCACGGTCTCACCGTCCGACGTGGCGATTCCGGCCGACTCCTGCCCTCGATGCTGGAGGGCGTAGAGGCCGTAGTAGATGAGGCTGGAGACCTTCTGGCGAGGGGTATATGCGGCAACGACCCCGCATGCCTCGCGGGGCTTCTCGGTCAGCGCGACAATCGCCTCCTGGGGCACACGGCCATCGTAGGTCATCCGGCTCGCTCGACCCATTCAGTCGCCGTTTGGCATCTCGAAGAGCTTGCGGTAGGCGTCCATCAGCTCCAGGTAGTGGTCCACACCATCGTCTGCTCGGGCGATCTCGCTGTCGGTCAGCTCACGCACCGGTCGGGCCGGTATGCCCACACCGAGCGTCCATGGAGGGATGGTCTTCCCCTCCGCCAGCACCGAGCCGGCGGCGAGCCAGGCGCCCTCGCCGAGGGTCGAATCGTTCAGCAGCTTCGCCCCGATCCCGACCAGACAACGGTCCCCGACCCTGGCGCCGTGGACCACGGCCGAATGACCGACCGTGACACGATCTCCGAGGACGCAGGGCACGTCCTCGTCGCAGTGCAGCACGGCATTGTCCTGGATATTGGTCTCGGACCCGATATCGATGCGGTCGAGCTCGGCCCGGATCACCGCACCGAATAGGACGAGGGCCCGCGGCCCGATGCTCACCTGACCGTGAACGTGGGCGCCGGGAAGGATCAGCGCCGAGGGGTCGATTTGGGGGTCTGGAATGTTTGGTGGTCGCACGCTCTTGGGGCTCTGGGCGGCCTATTCAAACAGCGGCGGCCGCCCACTCCAGTCTCGAGCGAATCTCGGCCGCCGGGGACCAGCCCCGACCGACCAGGGCCAGACGGTCGTTCCCGAAATCGGCGATGACACTCGGGAAGCCGGTTATGCCCCAACTCCTCGCCTTGGCGAAGTCCTGCCAGGCATCTCGCTTCCCCTCCGGGCCGGTGAGCTGCTCGCGGAAGACGTCCTCGTCGACATCGAACCGGGCGGCATGGGCGGTCAGGACTTCGGGATCGGTGATGTCCTCACCGTGTGCATAGAACGCCGTTTGCAAGTCGGCGAAGTAGGGGAGCGTGCTGGTCTCTCTCATCGAGCGCATGACGGTGACTGCGATGTCGGCCGGCTCGGTGTCGTAGAGCCAACCGTCGCGACGATCGAGTATGGAAGTGTCGAACGGCTGACTCGTTCGTTGTGCGATTTGATCCCAGTGATGCCGTAATGAGTCGGCCAGACGGTCGTCCAGGGGCTGGGCGGCCGGACCGGGGCGGAGGCCTCCCACCACGACCTCGACCGGATGGTCCTCCGCCAACGACTCGATTTCAGGGGCAAACCCATAACACCAAGAGCACATCGGGTCGCCGACGTAGATCAATTTCGCTGATT
>JBAULI010000140.1:0-2126 GCA_049578105.1 Acidimicrobiia bacterium
AACCAGGAGATTTGTGACGTGCGCCTCCTCGCCTACCAGCATCACACCGGCATAGCCGAGAAGCCGCTCGCCGAACGCCCCCAGATAGATGCGATTTCCCGCCGCCAGCTCATCCCGGAAGACTCCAGTGCTCCAGGGTGTCGGCTGATGGGCGACCTCGAGGGCCGCAGCCTCATCCAGATCCTCCGGGCGCAAGGGGCGAATGGTGATCTCGGTCAACTGGCCCATGGGCCCTCTTCCCGCAGTTTGGCCCAGTTGATCGTGACGTCCGGCTCGCGCATGTAGAGCGGGCGGACATCGTCGGGGGGTGGGTACTCGTCCCTCTCGTATTTGCCTCGCGCGATCTCGGCGAGGCTGACCGCATACGGATAGCGCGGTTTGCCTGCCTTCACACGATGGAGGCCGTTCAGCAGGTGCTCCGGCAGTGAGCCGGTGTCACCCACCACCAGGCTCTGCTCGGGTGCCGACTCCAGTTGCGCTCGAAGCACCTCGGGTGTGACCAGTTCTGTTTGGGTCTCGCGAACCACGCCACCCGGGACCGGGTGATAGCGCGCCACGGCGAACTCGCCACGACGCACGTCCACCAGCGCCCAGATGAGCCGGTGACCGGTCCGCGCCTCCAGTGCGATGGCGTCCACCGACACGGCGGGAATGATCGGTATCCCGAATGCAGCTGCCAACCCCTGAGCGGTGGCAACCCCGACACGAATCCCGGTGTAGAGCCCCGGGCCTACGTCCACCGCCACCGCATCCAGATCGGACGGTGACCAGCCAACCTGATCGAAGCAGAAGTCGATCGCGGGCACCAGGAAGGTGGCATGCCCGACCCGGTCGATCCTCGATGCTGCGGCCAGCGTGGTGGCATCCTCGACCAGGGCAACCGAAGCACCCGGTGTTGCCGTCTCGATGGCAAGCAGCTTCATCGAAGTCCTTCCAGGTCGCGCTCACCCCAGTTGCCCGTGGGATGGAATCTCAAGGTTCGGGTCCCATCATCGCTCACCAGGAAGTCAATCCTCAGATGGTCTTCGATGATGGCGGACTCGACGGCATCACCCCACTCGATCACGAGAACGCCGTCACGTGCCAACTCGAAGACGTTCAGATCGTCGAACTCGTTGAATGAGGAGAGGCGGTATACGTCGACATGCACCATGGGGAGAAAGCCGGACCGGTATTCACGCACGAGCACGAAGCTGGGGCTGACCACGGTCTCCTCGACCCCCAAACCTGCGGCGAGCCCGCTGGCGAACAGGGTCTTGCCGACGCCCAGCCCCCCCGCCAGGACCATCACGTCCCCGGGGCGGACCGAAGCAGCGAGCTTTCGCGCCACGGCGCGTGTGTCGGCCTCGGTGGGACAATTGATGTCGATCATCTGAACAACTCCATTTGAGCAGGATCGACCGCCCCGCCTCCGCCAAGGCCGTCATCGGCCGCCAAATCAGGCTGGATCGGGCGCCCCTCGTCGAGGACCGCTTTGACCAGGGCGAAGTCCGCACGCATCTGATCGGTCACGCGATCCCCGCTCCGCAATGCGGCGGCAGGATGGAAAGTGGGGATGAGGGTGGAGCCCAACCACCACGGATAGCGCCGGCCCCGCATCCGCGTGATACCGACATCGGTGCGGAGTAGGAGCTTCGTGGCGAAGTTCCCGAGGGTCACGACCACGATGGGGGAAATGAGACGTATCTGTTCGCGGAGATATCCCTTGCACTCGTCGATCTCTTCGGTGCGCGGATCGCGATTGCCCGGGGGGCGGCATTTCAGGACGTTGGCGATGTAGACCTCGTCGCGGCTGATCCCGATCTCACCGAGCAGTGTGTCGAGCAGCCGCCCTGCAGCGCCCACGAATGGCTCTCCCTGCAGATCCTCGTTCTTTCCGGGCGCCTCCCCGACCAACATCAGCCCTGCCTCCGGGTCACCGACACCGAAGACGACCTGGGTACGAGTCTCCGAGAGCGCACATCTGGTGCACACCAGAGCCGTCTCGCGAAGATGGCTCAGGATCTCGATGCTCTCGGTCGACACCGGGCCATTGTGCCAAACAAGTCAGCCGGCGGCCCTAACGGCACGGACGATTGCCTCCGCCGTGGCACCGAAGGCGGCTTCGCCGAGGGCTTCGACGTCGG
>JBAULI010000141.1:0-14621 GCA_049578105.1 Acidimicrobiia bacterium
GCCGAGCTCTTCGATCCGGCGTCGATCGTCGAGTTGGTCGCCGTCGCCGTGGTCCCCACCGGCTGACGATCGTTCACCCGAAGTAACCGGGCTGAAACAAACCCGAAACAAAGCCCGGGGAACCTTCCCTTGGCTCCGGAGGTACCGGGGCTCCAGCGATCTGGAGGCGGCACGCGGGTATGACACTGGTACTCAGAGGGTGGATGAGACAGAGGCGCTTGTGGATCGCACTTGCGCTTTTGATCGTAGGGATGATTCCCACCGGGTTGGCCATGGCCCAGGAAGGCCCGACGGTAGAGTCGGTGGCCGGGTCGATCGACTACGTGTGGGTCCTGGTCACGGCATTCCTGGTGTTCTTGATGCAGGCCGGATTCGCCCTTCTCGAGGCCGGGTCGACGAGGTCGCGAAACGCCGGGTCGGTGTTCATGAAGAACCTGATGGACTTCATGATGTGTGGCCTCGCCTTCTGGGCGTTCGGGTTCGCCATCATGTTCGGCACCGGCAATCAATTCTTCGGCACGGACGGGTTCTTCCTATCCGGTGACTACGGCGATACGGACACTGCGCTCCTCTGGTTCTTCCAGATGGTCTTCGCCGCCACTGCAGCCACCATCGTCTCCGGCGCCATGGCGGAGAGGACCCGTCTCGATGCCTACATGGCCTACTCCTTCCTCATCTCGGCCATCGTCTATCCGGTCTACGGGCACTGGGTGTGGGGTGGCGGATGGCTCTCCGAGATGGGCGCTTGGGACTTCGCCGGCTCCGGCGTGGTCCATGCCGTCGGTGGCGTGGCCGCCTTCGTGGGAGCACGCATGGTGGGGCCGAGGAAGGGAAAGTTCGAGCCCGACGGCCGATCGAACTCGATCCCCGGTCACAACATGGGTTATGTCGTCATCGGCACCATGGTCTTGTTCTTCGGCTGGTTCGGGTTCAACCCGGGCTCGACCCTGAGTGGCAACGACCCCCGGATCGCGACGATCGCCGTGAACACCTTCCTGGCGGGCATCGCCGGTGGTGTCGTGGCCTACTACATCCAGCTGGTGAAGACCGGCAAGGCCGACATCGCGGTGACCTGCTCGGGTGTCATCGCCGGGCTTGTCGGCATCACCGCCCCATGCGCCTTCGTCGACTATTGGGCTGCCCTGGTGATCGGCGGTATCGCGGGCGCACTGGTCATCTACGGCGCCGGATTCATCGAGCGTGTGCTCAAGGTGGACGATCCGGTGTGGGCCATCGCCTGCCATGGCGTCTGCGGCCTGTGGGGCCTGCTAGCGCTCGGCATCTTCGCCAACGGCGACTATCTCGACGTCGCCGGTCTGATCAAGGGCGACTTCGGGACCTTCGGAGCACAGCTGGTCTCGATGCTGGCGGTGGTCGCCTGGACCGGTGTGGTGTCGTTCATCATCTTCGGCCTCATCAAGCGGACCATCGGGCTGAGGGTTTCCGACGCCGACGAGGACGCCGGTCTCGATGCGACCGAATTCGCCCAGGCCGGCTACGTGGCCTGAGCGAGAGTGGATTTCAACGAGCAAATGCAAGCTAGAGAGAAAGGACAGCCGAGATGGAACTGGTCGCAATAGGAGCGTTCATCGTGATGTTCATCGTGTTCGCGGTGCTGCCCAAGCGGTTGATCAACCGGCACGAGGAGGACTGACTCTCTAGGCACGGGCAGTGCAAGAGCACGGCCCGGTGATTATGGATTCGTGGAAGAGCGATGTCATCGGTAGGCGACATCGCTCTTCATCTGCGTTTGATGCGGTCACTTCGCCCCATCCATCTCCTGTATGGCGCAGGACGCCGTGATGTGGGAAAAGTGACTCATGGCCTGGGGGAAGTTGCCCAGCATCTCACCCCCGGTGGCATGGTATTCCTCACTGAACAGCCCCAGGTCGTTCCCGGTGGACATGGCCGCCTCGAATGACTGACGCGCCTCCTCGAGGCGCCCTTGGCGGGCCAGGCACTCGGCCAGCCAGAACGTGCAAGCCACGAAGGCCCCTTCCTCGCCCTCCAGGCCGTCCGCGGCCGTATATCGGCGGATCAGGCCCCGCTGCCCGAGTGTGGCGCGGATCTCGTCGGTGGTGTTGATCATTCGCTCGTCGTCGAAGGCGACGAACCCAACCCAGGGAATCAGCAGCAGAGCGGCGTCGAGGTCGCCGCCGTCATAGCTTCTCACGAAGACCCCTCGCTTCTCGTCGAAGCCCCGTGACTCGATGCTCTCCCGCAACGCAGTGCGAGCATCCATCCAGCGGTCGATGGGTGCCGTGAAGCCGAGTGCATCGGCCAGTCTCAGACCGCAATCGACCGCCGACCAGCACATGACCTTGGAATGGACGAAGTGCTGGGGGTCGCCCCGCACTTCCCAGATGCCCCGGTCCGGCTCCGACCACCGCTGGCAGGCGGCGTCGACGATGGTGACGAGAAACTCCCAGTAGGGCTCCGAGGGCGGTACGCCGTGGCGCTGCCACCTCCATGCGAGATCCAGCAGGTATCCGTAGAGGTCCAGTTGACGCTGGGGAAAGGCGGCGTTGCCGATTCGAACGGGTCTCGAGCCCCGATACCCGTCGAGGAATCCCAGATCCATCTCTGGCAGCCGAATTTCGCCGCCGACGCCGTACATTGGCTGGAGGTCGTCTGCGCTTCCGGCCGCACTTCTCTCGACGAATTGTCGAAACTTCGTGGCTTCGTCCCTGAATCCGAGCTCGATCAGCGCTCGAGCGGCAAAGGCCGAATCCCGGACCCAGCTATACCGATAGTCCCAATTGCGGATGCCTCCAACAGCTTCCGGAAGGCTCGTGGTCGCCGCAGCGATGAAGGCACCGGTGGGGGCGAAAGACAGGGCTTTCAGGATGATGGCCGAGCGGCGGACTTGTGACGTCGTCGTCTCCGAGTCGGAGGAGTCGACCCAAGCCCCCCAGAAATCGATGGTTCTCTCGATCGACTCCCACTCTTCCCCGGCCGGCTTTGGCGGCGGTTCGGGGTCGAGTCGGTCCGGTGGCGCGTATGAGACGGTCAGGCCGAGCCGATCGCCATTCTTCACCAGGATCTCGGCAGCCAGGTCGTGTCGATCTCGCAGCCGGAGGGGGACCGAACCTGAGATCACAAGGCCGGTCGGACCGCCGATCGCCGTGAAAGCGCCGCCGGGATGCTCCCTGATCCATGGCTTGAGCGCTCCGTATTCGAACCTCGGGGAGACAACGACATCTACATCCACCTCGCCCTCGATCCCCTCGATGGCACGGATCAGCCGCGGACCGGTGTCACGATCGTCGACGGCGATGCAATCCAATAGCCTTATCGAGCCTTCATCGGTGCGAAACACAGTTTCCAGCACGAGTGTGTCGGCCAGGTACTTTCGCTCCGTCGTGAACTCACCGGTCGGCGAGATGGAGAGGGTTCCACCCTTGTCCCTGTCGAGGAGCCGACCGAAACAACTGCCTGAGTCCGGCCTGGGAAGGCAACACCAATCGATCGCACCGACATTGGAGACCAAGGCCACTCCCCGAGAGTCACCGATCAGGGCGTAATCTCCGATCGAAGGTGGGCCTTGTGCTCTGACCTCCGTGCTCATCCCAGTCAGCCAAGCACGACCTTCAACGCGTCGATCAATCTTCCGACATCGTCGGCGTCCTGATAGATGCCAAACCCGATGCGGAGACGGTCGCCGCGATGATCGGTGATGACGCCCAAGTCATGGAGACCGGCATAGATCTCCCCGGCTCGTGACGTTCGGAAAGTCAGGAAGTTGCCCCGATCGACGCCGGTCTGGGGGATCAGCTCTCCGGGTGAGGCATCCGAGCCCAGGAGGAGGCCCTGCAGGCCTTCGGCGTGCCGGTGGACATCGAGGGGCCCGAGCTCGAGCTCGGCGAACAGCGACAGGACGGCTCGCATCCGGTAGACGCCCGATGGGTCATAGGTCGCACCGGCGAAGCGCGATCCGTCCTCGGAGTATCGAACTCTCGCCCCCACGCCCTCCTCGAGTTGTGAGAATCCTGCATACCAGCCGGTGTCCACGGGCCGCTGCCCGTAACCAGGTGGGGCATGGAGGAAGCAGACCCCTTCGCCGGCCATGGCGTACTTGTAACCACCGGCGAGGAAGAAGACACGATCCTGGATCGGCTCCAGGGAGGTGGGAAGTGCCATGAATCCGTGATAGCCATCGATGACCACGAAGGTCCGGTTCTCGGGCACCGATGAGACGATTCGATCCAATCCCGGCACCACGAAGCCCGAGTCGTAGAAGACCTGGCTCAGATAGATGAGGTCGTGGGCACCGGCCCGGGCCTCCCGCGTGAAGCGCTCGGCGAACGTGTCGAAAGGCTCGGAGGGGATCCGGTCGACGATGGCGAGCCCGGCCTCCTCCCATCTCAGCGACTGGCGGTGGAAGGAATGGAACTCGGCGTCGGTCGTCAGCAATCGGACCGGTGGCTCGAGACACGAGAAGACCCTCATCAGGAGACCGTGTGTGTTGGGGGCGAAGGTGAGTGTTGATGGGTCGGACAGCCCGAGGACCCTGGCTATCGCGGTCTTTGTCTCGGGGATCACCGTCCCGAATACGTGGTCCCACTTGTCGTCCGCCATGCGGGCGGCATCGAGCCAGGCTTGTTGATGGGCGTCGAACGAGACGTCCGGCCATGGATGGTGGGAATGGGCGGCGAAGTGGAGTCGACCTGGATTCGATTCGAGAAACCGAGAGAAATGTCCCTTCAGGCTCATTGCTCGAATCGGAACCGCATCGACTCCTTGATGCCGGCGGGCAGGGGTGGTCGATCCGCCCGAGGAATGAGGAATGTCGCCAGGTTGAACAGGTCACCGAAGACCCGGCTTCGCTCCGCCGACTTCTCCAGGTATTTGGCTCCGGCAGAGCCACCGGTGCCGATGCGGCGGCCAATCATCCGAAGCGCCATTTGGGCGTGACGGTATCGCCACGTGGTGAATCCCTCGTCCACGTCCATGAGCAGGTCGAGCAGCCGGTGGGCCTCCTGGAGGGCGGGCTGATCCCTATAGAGGTTGATGAAGAGGGCGGCCTGTGTCGCCCGGTGAGAGAGCCTTCGCCGCCCCGCCGCTTGCTGTTCGGCGTGCTTGTCGGGGTCGAAGAGGGCCTCGTATTGCTCCATGGTCACGTCGAAGTCCTTGAGTTGGGCGGACCTTTCCTCTTCTGTCAGATTCGGGTTCGACTTCACCACCTGTCGGTCGGCCTCGAGCCGGTCCTTGACCGCCTTTTGAAACGCCTCCCAGAAGCTGAAGTCACCATGATCCAGGAAGGGCGTCCGCTCCAACCATCTCTCGACCAGAGCGAATAGGGACAACTCGCCTTCGGTGGAGACGACCCGTTCGCGGTCCTCCTCGGAGAACCGCGAGGTGTAGGGAGCACCGGCCAGAAAGAGCCGATTCTCGGGCAGCAGCCCCAGTTTGTTCTCGACCATTCGGAATTGTGCCGACTGGAAGCCCGAGGCAGGGAACAGATGGTCACGGAAGTCGAGGAAGTCCAGGGCCGTCATGGTCTCCAAGACGGAGACCTGCTGTACCAGCAGCTTCTGGATCTCGGATATCCGGCGAAGTCGAGCCACCGCCGTGCCCATCATCGATTCGTCCACTAGCTCGGCGCCGAATATCGAGATCAGGTCGTCGAGCTCCCAGAGGACCTGCTTGAACCAGAGCTCATACGCCTGGTGCACGATGATGAAGAGCATCTCGTCATGAACCGGCAGGCCCGTTTTTGCGCTCTCGAGGTCCTGGGCGTCCAGGACCTTCTCCAATTGGAGGTAGTCGCCGTAGTAGAGGGCATCCCCATCGGTCACATCGGGGACGGTAATGACCGCCGGGTTGTTTGTCTCACCGGACGATGGGCGCCGGGCAGCGTCTCAGGTCAGCCGGTCTTGGCCCAGGTCTCGGATCTCTCCCACAACTCCCTGGCCAATGCGTCGTCGAGGGCGGCAGGCGACGGGGTGCCGGCGTGTCTTCGCTGGTAATACAGTCCCGACTCACCGGATACCTCGGTCGACGTGGCGCACCACAGCACCGTGTCCGCACCCTGGGCCGGCGTGATGAGGCTCTTCCGCACGAATGGCTTGACCCAACCCGGGATCAGTGGTGTGTCCACGAATCCAGGGTGGACGGCATATGCCCCGATGTGCTCCGACCTCCGGGCCAACTCCCTGATGAAGAGCACGTTGGCCAGCTTCGACGCTGCGTACTCGTGAAGACCGATCCAGCGAGTTCGACGGCGGACGTGCTCGAAGTCGATGCCATCGGCGCGGTGGTGCATCGCGCTCGCCAGGCTCACGACTCGAGCTCCAGGTGCCATGACCGGGGCGATGCCCTGGGCGAGAGCGAAATGACCTAGATGATTGATCCCGAAGTGAACCTCGAACCCGTCGTCCGTGAGCCCTCGACGATTCACGCCGATCCCCGCATTGTTGACCAAGACGTCCACCTGCCGACCGCTACCGAGCACTTCTTCGACGGTGGTCCGGACCGAGCCGAGCGATGCGAGATCGAGATGGAGGTATTCGGCGCTGCCTCCGGTCGCCGAGATCTCTTCGACCAGAGCGCCGATCCTCTGTTCGGACCGGCCGGCGGCGACAACGTGAAACCCGGTCGCGGCCAGGCCAAGGGCCACCTCCCGGCCAATACCGGAGTTGGGCCCGGTCACCACTGCCAGAGTCAAAGCCTCCCGACGGTAGCCACAACCCGACGATGGGTCGTACCCTCGGGTTCGTGCACATACGAGCAAGTGACCTGATCGAGGTCCTGAGCGACAGCGGGTTTCGGATCACCAAGGCTCGCCAGGCGGTGTGTGAGGTGGTCGCCGCCTCACACGATCGTCATTTGAGCGCTCCTGACATCTATCGACTGGCTCGGGCCCAGGCCGGTGCTCGCATCGATCGCTCGACTGTCTATCGAACCTTGGACGCCCTCGAGGAAACCGGGGTGTTGGTCCACTCACATCTCGGCCACGGCCCGTCGGTGTACCACCTGTCTGACGACGCCGGCCATCAACACCTGGTTTGTGCCAATTGTGGACGAACCCAGACACTGCCCGAGCCCGAGGCGAAGAGGTTTGCGGAGGATGTCCTCGAGTCCACCGGATTCGAGCCCGACCTGAGCCATTTCGCCCTCTCCGGTATATGCGACACATGCCGGGCAGAGGCAGACGAGGTTCACGCCGGTTAAGCTTCTTGCAACACGGTCGCAAGAAGGGCGAGTATGCACATACCGGATGGGTTTCTGGACGGGACCACCGCTGCCGGCACTGCAGTCATCTCCGCAGGTGGTCTCGGATATGCCATCCGCAGGGCAGGCCGGTTTCTGCAGGACAAGAGGATCGCACTGACCGGGCTGGTGGCTGCGTTCATCTTCGCATTGCAGATGCTGAACTTCCCGGTGGCGGCGGGAACGTCGGGTCATCTGCTCGGAGGGGCGCTGGCCGCGATCCTGGTCGGTCCATGGCTGGGGATGACCGCGGTGGGCGTCGTCATCATCGTCCAGGCGCTCATCTTCGCCGACGGTGGCATCACCGCCATGGGCGCCAACATCCTGAACATGGCCATCGTGACGGCGGTGGTCGGATGGGCCTTGTTCCGCCTGCTCATGCGGGTCCTTCCCAAGACCTGGCCATCGGCCCTGGTGGCGACGTTTGCCGCCTCGTTGGTGTCTGTGGTCTCGGCCTCGATCCTCTTTGTCGTCGAGTATGCGCTTGGCGGCCAGGGCTCGGCCGACATCGGAACGGTCTTCGCCGCGATGGTCGGAGTCCACTTTCTCATCGGTCTCGGTGAAGGGCTGATATCTGCTGCGACCATCGGGGCGGTCGCAGCCGTGCGACCCGAGCTGATCGCCGGCCTGGACGGCTTCGACATGCCGGCGGCTACTCGTAGCAAGGTGCGATCCGGGGTACTCGGCTTCGCACTCGCCGGAATGGCGGTCGCGGCGATTTTGGTGTTTCTCGTCGCACCCTTGGCCTCGAGTCAACCGGACGGTCTCAATAGGGTGGCGATCGACCAAGGTTTCGACTCTCGAGAGCAGGCGAGCGCAACTGCAGGCTCACCACTGGCCGGCTATGACGTGACCGGTGTCGAGGACGAGCAGACCGGCACGCGGGTTGCCGGTCTGATCGGGATCGGGGTCACTTTCCTCCTCGGTGCCGGGATCGTGTGGGGCTTCTCTGCATTGCGTAGACGGAGCGCGACCCCACTCTGAGCGGGCTGGCCCACGCCCACGTCCTCTATCTGCACGGGGATTCCCCGGTTCACCGCCTGCCTCCGGAGGTCAAGCTGGTCGGCCTCCTGGTCTTCGTCGGCTCGGTGGTGGCACTGCCCCGCGATGCCTTCTGGGCGTACTTCCTGGCAGCCTGTCTTCTCGCCGGTGTCGTGATCCTGGCCGGGATTCCGGCGAGAACCGTCGCAATGCGCCTGCTCATCGAGGTGCCGTTCCTCTTCTTCGCAATCTTGCTCCCGTTCATCAGCCACGGTGAGCAGGTCTCCGTGCTCGGGATCTCATTGTCCGTGGAGGGCCTGTGGGGTGCCTGGACGATCCTCGCCAAGGGCACGCTCGGCGTGAGCGCCTCGATCGTGCTCGCTGCCACCACTCCGGCACCCGAGTTGATAAGGGGTCTCGACCGTATCCGGGTGCCACGCGTGCTGACCGCGATCATCTCGCTGATGATCCGTTACCTGGACATCGTCGTCGAGGAGTTCTCCAGGCGATCCATCGCCATGGCCTCCCGTGGCTACAGACCACGCTGGTTTTGGCAGGTCGGCCCGATGGCGGTCTCGGCGGGATCACTCTTCATTCGGTCTTTCGAGCGGGGGGAGCGACTGCATCAGGCGATGGTTGCGAGAGGCTTCAACGGGCGGATGCCGTCGTTTGGCGAGCCGGTGGCGACCGGTGCCGAATGGCTGGCCGGGCTCGCGGTGCCCGCCGTAGTCACCGTCATGGCGGTGCTGGCAGGGACGGTCTTGTGAGCACACCGTCTCTCGAGGTGACCGGGCTCGGCTTCGCCTACCCCGACGGGCACACCGCCCTGCGTCAGGTGGACATGCATGTGCATCCTGGTGAGCGGGTCGCACTGCTCGGCCCAAACGGGGCGGGCAAGACCACGCTCATCCTCCATGTCAACGGCATCCTCACTGCCAACACGGGGACGGTCCGGGTGGCCGGGCTCGAGGTCGAGGAGAGCACGCTCCTGGAGATCCGCCGACGGGTCGGCCTCGTCTTCCAGGATCCGGACGATCAACTGTTCATGCCGACCGTCGGAGAAGATGTCGCCTTCGGTCCGGCCAACCTGGGGCTGTCCCAAGCCGAGGTCGAGCTGCGAGTCCAACAGGCGCTGGCGTCGGTGTCGATGGGCGATGCCCGGGAGCGGACACCCCATCATCTGAGCTACGGCGAGCGGAGGCGAGTGGCGATAGCCACGGTCCTGGCGATGAGGCCCGAGATCCTGGTTCTGGACGAGCCCACGTCGAATCTCGACCCCGCATCCCGGAGGGAGCTGATCGACCTTCTCTCGGGCCTGGACATCACCCAGCTCATCGTCACCCACGACTTGCCGTTCGCTTACGAGCTGTGCCCACGATCGATGGTGATGAATGGGGGGACGATCGTTGCCGAAGGCCCGACGGAGGCGATCATGGGCGACGAGGCGTTGATGCGGGCCAATCGACTGGAGCTTCCCTACCGGTTCCGGCCCGACGGCTGACCGGGGCCCGCGGCGTTGGTAGCGTCGAGACGTGACCTGGCCGGATCAGCTCAACATCGATGACTTCTTTCTCCGTGATCGTCTCGATGAGGGCCGGGGGAGCCGGGTGGCCCTGCATCTCGACGACCGCGATGTGACATACGAGGAGGTCGACCAGGCGGCATCCGGGTTCGCCCGCCTCCTGACGGACCTCGACGTCGGGCGGGAAGACAGGGTCCTGTTGCTGCTTCCCGACGGTCTCGAATACGTTGCGGCGCTGTTCGGCGTGCTCCGCATCGGGGCCGTGGGCGTGATGCTCAATCCCGGTCTGGCCGAGGCGACCACCGCCGGGATCATCGACCTCGCCGAGCCGACGGCCGTGCTCGTGGGCGAGGAATACGAGGAGTCGTTCCGGGGGGCCGCCGACCGTTCCTCTTGGCGCATGCCTGCGGTCTCGGTGGTCGGACCGGGCATGGAACTGCCCGAGGGCCGTGTCGAAACCGTGCCGACCGACGCCATCGGCCCGGCTCTTTGGATCTTCTCTGGTGGGACCACAGGCCTGCCCAAGGCGGTGGTGCAGACACATCGCTCGTTTGCCAACACCACCCGCTTGTACGGGCAGGGAACCCTCTCCCTGGGGGAGGATGACGTGACCATCTCGGTGCCCAAGCTCTACTTCGGGTATGCATTGGGCTCCAACCTCTTCTTCCCGATGTCGGTTGGAGGCTCGGCTGTTCTCTTCCCGGGGCCTTCTACCCCGGCGGCGTTGTTCGAACGGATCGAAAGGCACCGAGCCACGGTCCTGGTCAATGTCCCTTCTGCGATAAATCAGATGCTGGCCGCATCCGGTTCGGACAAAGCCGACCTCTCGTCGTTGCGTCTGGCGACATCCGCAGGGGAGGCCCTTCCGGAGACTCTGTATCGCCAATGGGTCGAGCGATTCGAAGTCGAGTTGGTCGACGGTCTCGGCACCGCAGAGATGTGGCACATCTTCGTCTCGAACGTCCCGGAGGATGTCATCCCCGGGACGCTGGGACAGGTGGTGCCTGGCTTTGAGATCAAGGCTGCGGAGGACGATGGGACTCCGGTGGTAGCAGGTGAAGTGGGCCGGCTCTGGGTCCGTGGCGACTCGCTGGGCCTCGGTTACTGGCACAACCCGGAAGCCACGGCGGAAGCATTCCGCGGCGAGTGGTTCGCCGGTGGGGACCTGGTCTCCATCGATGACCAAGGGCTGGTGACCCATCGCGGGCGTGCCGACGACGCCATCAAGGTCAAGGGAAAGTGGTTCAGGCCGCAGGAGCTCGAGTCGGTGCTGCTCGATCATCCTTCGGTCCGTGAGTGCGCCGTGGTGACGATTCAGGATGACTCAGGCCTGCACAAGCCGGTGGCATTCGTAGTCGCCGAAGGAGTCACCGAGGACGAGCTCAAGCAATGGGCCTTGGCGAGACTCGAGCCTTACAAGCACCCGAGAAGGGTGGTCTTTCTCGGGGAGTTGCCGCGTACCCATCTGGGCAAGGTCGACCGGGGGTCGCTCCGGGGCCTGGCCTGATCCTTCGAGCCCCTGATTTCTGTCACAACCCGGTGCGATGCTGCATCGATGGAGCCGTGCATCCTCCACGCCGATCTCGATGCGTTCTATGCCTCGGTCGAGCAGCTTCTCGACCCAGCGCTGCGGGGGCGGCCGGTGCTGGTGGGTCGGGGGGTCGTCCTGGCCGCCTCGTACGAGGCCCGCGCCTATGGGGTGAGGGCACCCATGCCGGTCCGGGAGGCGCGGAGACTCTGCCCCGGAGCCGTCTCGGTCGACGGGCACTTCGATCGGTACCTCGAGTTCTCCACGAGGATCATGGAGATCCTCGAAGATGCGACGCCACTCATCGAGCAGATCTCCATCGACGAGGCGTTCCTCGACGTCAGCGGATCGATCCACATCCTCGGCTCGCCCTCACAGATCGCTAGGGAGCTGAGACGACGGGCCAGGGAGGAGGTGGGGCTGCCGCTGTCGGTGGGGATCGCGTCGACCAAGTTCCTGGCCAAGATCGGATCCGCCCGCGCCAAACCCGACGGGCTGGTGGTGATCGAGAGGGGATCGGAGATCGACTTCCTCCACCCACTCCCCGTGGAGGCGATGTGGGGGGTCGGGCGGGTCACGGCCGCCGGGCTTCATCGTCTCGGGGTGTTCACCATCGGTGACCTGGCCAGGGTCCCGCCGCAGTCGCTGCGGAGCTCTTTGGGGCGGGGCGCCGGTGGGGCTCTACACGCCCTCGCTTGGAACAGGGATCCACGTCGTGTGATGGGCGGGCGGAGGGCGGGCAGTGTTGGGAGTCAACAGGCGTTGGGCCGAGGTCTGACCGATCCTGATCAGATGGCGGTGGTGGTGCTCGGCCTGGCAGATCGGATAGGTCGACGTATGCGCAAGAAGGGCCGGGCCGGGACCACCTTGACGGTTCGGGTCCGATATCCCGGTCCGCGCAGTGTGTCGAGGAGTCACACCCTCCACGCACCAACGAACTCGACCACCGCTCTCTCGGATCTGGGGGCGATCCTCCTCGAGCGGGCCCTCGAGGATCGAGGAGAGCCGGTGACACTGATCGGGATGTCGGTTTCCAATCTGGTGACCGATGAGTTCCTCCAACTCGAGTTGCCGGTGGGCGCCGGCGGGGCGTTGGATCCCGGCAGCGCCGTCGACTTGAAGCGGAGAGCGCTCGACGCCTCCATCGACGACGTCCGCGAGCGGTTTGGGCGTGAGCTCCTCGAGCGAGGCGGTCGGAAGGTCGGTGGAGTCGTTGGCGACGACTTCAGACGACTCTCCGAGCGATCATGAAGGTCTCTGCTCGCTCTTGAGCCGCACGGGGCCTTCGCCCTGCGGGTTTCGGCCGTCACCCCGAGCCAGAAAGGGTCGCATCTCGTCCATCAGCTTCTTCTCGTCGCCATCGAATGAGATCGGTTGGCCGAGGGCGACCTCCTTGTTCTCGTACGAGATATAGGCCGGGACGACGGGAGCGCCGGTCCTCTCGGCGATCTTCACAAAACCGGACTTCCAATAGGGGACCGCCTTCCTGGTCCCCTCGGGTGAGATGACCAGGATCATTCGATCGGTGGCATCGAACGCCTCGGCGACCTGGGCGACCAGACCGCCGGGCCGCCGCCGATCGACCGGGATGCCACCCAGCCGTTTGAAGAACCATCCGAAAGGCCACCGAAAGAGGGTGTGCTTTCCGATATAGCTCGGCGACATGTGCCAATGGCGAATTGCGCCGAGGAAGACCACGAAGTCCCAATTGGACGTGTGGGGCCCGCCGACGATGAGCATCTTCGGCAGGTCGGGGACCACCCCGACGAATCTCCATCCGCGCCAAACGAGCCAGCGCTCGGCGAGCCAGGTCACGGGCTCACTGACGTAGCCGCGTCACTCGATATCCGTCGCCGTCGACCCACACCACCGAGGAGGAGGTTCCGACGACCTGGGCGATCTCCTCCGCCATTGCGTCGGTGATCGGGCCGGTGTCGTCGCTTCGATAGAGCACGCGCACCGTTGCCTCATCGGGGAGCATGCCGGGAAGTCCCCCAGGATGGGAGCAGACGATGGTCACCGTGAACGGGCCGGTAGCCCTCCTCGGCCTGGACGCCCCGTCCGTGCGGAGCTGAAGGAAGAGATGAGCGAAAGCCGCACCCGATGTCAACGTGAGTGTCAATGGGACGCGAAGGCTCTCACCCACCGAGCCGTTGTCTCCGAGGACGGCCCGGAACAACACGACGAGAGTCCCGATGAGAGCGCCGGCCGCCGTCAACCCGGTGACGATGGCCATCCCGATCAGGTAGATGCGGCGTTGATGGGTGTTGATCTCATCACCCCGCGGGGCTCTCTGGGCCTTCCGCCAGAACCACATCCACACCGCGCCGGCCGCCAGGGCCGAGCACCCGAGGGCGATCAACGTCTGACCCGGGTTGCCCCCGATGAATCGAGTGTCGAATGCGGCGGTCGCCAGGGCCGTGGCCGATCCCACCAGCACCGCGAGACCGGTTGCCGCCATCGAATACTGGTAGGTGCGTACCGCCGAGGTCCGCCCGTCTCCCAACCGCCCGTGGTGGTGTGCCCACACGGCCGCCCCGACGATTCCGACACTCAGGGCGGTCGGCATGAACCCGAAGTAGCGACTTGCCGGCCCGGCCGTGTCGACCGGATAGGAGATGGTGTTGGCCACGATGGCCACGACTGCTCCGATCATCGTCGACAAGGAGATGGCGCTGATCAATGCCGTGTATGTGGAGCGAAACACCCCGGGGGGCGTCTGCCATGCCGGGAGCCACCTATATGCCCAGACCGGTAGGGCGACGAGGGTGAGGGCAATGGCAATGGCCGGGTCGGGCCGGCCGCCGACGAATGCTGCATCGCTTCCCCCGCTGAGGGCGTCGTATCCCTCCCACAGAAGCCAGTGGATCAGGCCGTAGGCCCCGATGGCCAGGGTGACCAATGAAACCGCCGAACCGGTCAGTCGGGCCAGCTCGCTCGCATCGCCGCCTGGCGGCTCCCGACGTTGCGCAATCCAGTGGAATCCAACTATCGCCCCGTACACGATGAGGTTGGGCCATGTCGGCCCTGGCCCGCTCCCTTTGGACATTGAGTCGGCAACCTGAGCCACGGCCACCATGAAGGCAATCGAGAAGACCCCTTCCAAGAGCATGAGATACACGGGCCAGCCCGGCGTATCGGGCATCAGCTTTCGTCGGGCGGCCTGACGGCGCCACAGGAAGAAGGCCACAGGAGCCGCAACGACGATGCCGGCCAGGGCAGCTGCGATCTCCGTGCTCGGGGTCCCGATGAGACGATCGGAGCCGATGCTAGCGCGGGCCAGTCGTGTCAGCGAAAAACCGGCCACGCCGACGGCGAGTGCGAGCAGGAGATAGGGAATCAGGTCGAGACCGCCCTCTTCGCCCTTCTCGTCGTGTC
>JBAULI010000142.1:0-10284 GCA_049578105.1 Acidimicrobiia bacterium
GCCTCGGTCCCGGCCCGAAACGCCGGCCACTCGAAGACTCCCATCGGCCCATTCCAGAAAACGGTCTCGGCTGTCCTGATCACGGACTCGAAGAGCAAGATCGACTCCTTGCCGATGTCGAGGCCAATCCAGCCGGCCGGGATCTCCTTGACGTAGACGGTTCGATGTTGGGCGTCCTCGGCGAAGCGATCCGCCACCACGATGTCCGAGGGCAGGATGATCTTGCTGGACGCAGGACCTTCGAGCAGGTGCTTCACCGACTCGAGCATCTCCTCCTCGACCATGGATGCCCCGACGTCGACTCCCTTGGCCGCCAGCAAGGTGAAGCACATCCCTCCCCCGATCAGCATGGCGTCGACCCGTGGCAACAAGTTCTCGATGACCCCCAGCTTGTCCGAGACCTTGGCCCCCCCGAGCACCAGGACATATGGCCGCTCGGGGTCCTCGAGGAAGCGGTTGAGGGCCTTCAGCTCGGCATCGAGAAGCGGGCCGGCGACCGACTTGACGATCTCGGCCACGCCCACCGTGGATGCATGCGCCCGATGCACCGAACCAAACGCATCCTGCACGAATAGGTCGACCCCGTCGGCCAATTCGGTGGCGAACTGATGGTCATTGGTCGTCTCACCATCATCGAATCGAGTGTTCTCCAACACCGTTATGTCGCCCCCGCTCAGAAAGTCGACCTGATACTTGGACAACTCCGCCATGCGGGCGGCGACCGGTCGGAGCGAGAGACTCGCTTCGGGCCCATCGGGCCTGCCCAGATGGGAACACACCTAGACCCTGGCACCAGACTCGACGAGTCGCTCCAATGTGGGGAGGGCGGCCTGGATCCTGAAGTCGTCACTCACCTTCCCATCTTCGAGCGGGACGTTGAGGTCGGAGCGAACGAGCACATTGAGCCCACCGACGTCGACGTCGTCGAGTGTCAGGTATCTGGACATTGTCGATCAGTCCTTGCTAGTCGCCAGCTTCTCGAGAACCCGCCCCAGCTTGAGCGGATCGTGTCGTGGCCAGTCTGCCTGCTCATCGCACACATCTGCAAAGACGACACGCCATCCGTATCGAGCGCCGTCCTCGGGATCGATCGTCACACGCTCGTGACCGGCCGGGACCGGCAGCGAGCCTTCGTGGGCTATCACAACGCCAGGACCCGCAATGCCGACGTGCTCCGACAGTCCCCTGAGATGTGCAACGCCATCCATCCCCATCGTCTCACCGGCCTGTGTCACGAGGTTCATGACGTAGACACGCTGGGCATCGGCGGACATCACCGCCTCCGAGAGCATGTTCACCTTCAGGGCGGAGATGATGGACGTGTAGAGGCTTCCGGGACCTATCACGATCTGATCGGCCTCGGCGACGGCGGCGAGGGCCCGATGAGTGGCGACGGCGTCGCTCGGATCGATGGTCAGATCCTCGATTCGGCCCTCAGCCTCGGTTATGGCTCGCTGGCCGACGACCTCGACACCGTCGATCACCGCTTTGAGGGTTATCGGGTGCTCGGCGACGGGGAGCACCGATCCCACGGTCCCCAGCAGCCGCTCCGCTGTCGACACCGCAGCTTCGAAGTCACCGAACAGATCCGCCAGGCCCGCCAGAATCAGATTCCCCAGCGAGTGCTCGGCGACATCGCCTCCGGAGAAGCGGTGGGCGAACAACTCTGACCAGATCGATGGCTCCGGCGTCAGGGCGAGGAGACAACGCCTCACATCTCCTGGGGGAGGCAAGCCGAGGTCGGTGAGACGACCCGACGAGCCTCCATCGTCACCCACCGAGACCAGGGCCGTGATCTTTCCGGCATAACACTGGATTGCCTCCAGGGCGGCCGCCTGGCCGTGCCCGCCTCCCACTGCCACGACCGTCGGGCCCTGAGGATCGAGGAGAAGAGGAGCGAGTGCGGTTTCGGGCTGTTGAGTCACCGTTCGATGTCACGATGACGCACGACGGCCTTGACACCATGCTGTGCCAGGCGACGACCCAACTCCTCGGCGATCGCCACGGAACGGTGGTGACCACCGGTGCAACCAATGGCCACCGAGAGATACGACTTGCCCTCGGCCTCGAATCGCGGGATGAGGAAGTCGAGCAGGTCGTCGACCCGGTCGACGAACTCCTTGGCCGCGTCCTCGCCCATCACGTACTCGGCCACCCTCTCATCGGTGCCCCGGAGATGACGCAATTCGGGGACCCAATGCGGATTGGGGAGAAAGCGCACATCGAACATCAGATCGGCGTCTCTGGGGGTCCCATGCTTGAAGCCGAAGGAACGGAGAGACACCTTCATCGGCCGGGTCATGTCCTCGTTGCTGAACTGAGTCGTAAGCCTGTCCCGCAGCTCGTGGACGTTCAGCGACGAGGTGTCGACGATGACGTCGGCCTCCTCCCGGAGGTCGGCCAGCAGCTCTCGCTCGGCGCTTATCGACTCCGAGATGGTCGATCTACCGAGAGGATGGGGTCGCTTGTTCTCCTCGTATCGGGAGACGATCACATCGTCGTCGGCATCGAGGAAGACCACACGGGTGACCACTCCCTCACGGCTGAGCTCTTCCACGGCACCCCTCAGCTCCTGTATCGAGAGCCCGCCACGCGAGTCGATGACCACAGCGAGATGCTTGTGGCGCTCGGGGATGTCATGCGACTGGGCGGCAGGAGCCAGCAACCGGGGAGGCAGGTTGTCGATCACCGTGTAGCCCAGGTCCTCGAGGACCTTGGCCGAGGACGACCGCCCGGCACCGGACATGCCAGTGACGACGAGAACATGTGGATGGTCGATTGCCGATAAGTCCATCGCCGCTCTTCTCAGCTGTGCAACGCAGAGTACAGGTCCTCTGCCACGTTCTTAGGAACCACCTCCGCCAGCGAGTCGGAAGCCGCCTCTCGGATCCGCTTCAGTGAGCCGAAACGACGGATCAGGTCCTTCTTCCGCTTCGGTCCGATACCCGGGACCTCGTCCAGGATGGAGTCGATCATCGATTTCGACCGGAGCTGACGGTGGTAGGTGATGGCGAAGCGATGGGCTTCATCTCGAACCTGTTGCAGGAGGTAGAGCGCCTCGGCGTCACGAGGAATGCGTATCGGGTCCGGCTCGCCCGGGACATACACCTCCTCCATCCTCTTGGCGAGACCGACTGCCGGGATCTCCAGGCCCAATTCGTCCAGCACCTTCACCGCTCGACCGAGTTGTCCGGGGCCACCGTCGATCAGGACCAAGGAGGGCGGGTAGGAGAACTTTCCCTGCTCGGCGACCGACTTCCTCTGTTCGGCGAGATACGCCTTGAACCGTCGACGGACGGTTTCCTCCATGGATGCGAAGTCGTCCTGGCCCTGAACCGTCTTCATCTTGAACCGTCGGTACTCCGACCGCTTTGGCATTCCGTCTTCGAGCACGACCATCGAAGCCACCGTGTTGGTGCCTTGGAGTGTCGATATGTCGTAGGCCTCGATGCGCAACGGTGGTTCGGAGAGCCCGAGCTCCTGTTGCAGGGAGCGGAGCGCCTTTGCCCGGGCGTTGTGATCTTGCGAGCGCTTCAGGCGATGCCGGGCGAAGGCCTCGGCGGCGTTGGTCGCCGTGGTGTCCATCAGACTGCGTTTGGAGCCTCTCATCGGCACCCGCAGGCTGACTTTGGTCCCCCGCCGTTCCTCCAGCCATTCGTTGAGGAGCTCGTGCTCGGCCGGCTCGATGGAGACCAGCACCTGTCTGGGGGGCAACTCGTCCCCGTAGAGCTGTCGTATCACCCGGCCCATGAGCTCGGCGTCGGTCAATACCTCGACCCGATCGATCACGGTCCCCATCCGGCCCACGACACGCCCCCTCCTCACATGGAGGATCTGGAAGGCCGACTCCAGGTCGTCACCGTGAAATGCGATCAGATCGAAGTCCTCCGGCCGCTCGGTCACCACCTCTTGACGCAGCATGGCCCGCCGAACGTCCTCGATTCGGTCGCGATGACGGGCCGCCAGCTCGAACTCCTGACGCTCGGACGCCTCCCACATCCGCTCTTTGAGCTCCTCCACCGCCCCGTCTGTGTCCCCGCGCAAGAACGAGGCCAGACCTTCGACCATCTCGGCGTAGTCGTCCGCGGTGACGGCCCCGATGCAGGGGCCCGAGCACTTCTCGATGTGATACAGCAGACACGGGCGCCCTTGAGCCTCCTGACGTCGGAACATCGCATCGGAGCAGGTCCGCACCGGAAACGTGCGCAGGAGCTGGTCGAGGGTCTTGCGTATGGCGTAGGTGTGGGCGTATGGCCCGAAATACTCGTTCCCCTTGCGCTTTGCCCCTCTCATCACCCGGGCGCGCGGCCACTCGTCCTTCCTGGTGATGGCGAGATACGGGTACGACTTGTCATCGGTCAGCTTGACGTTGAAGCGCGGGCGATGGCGTTTGATCAGCGAGTACTCGAGCATGAGGGCGGCCACCTCGGATTCCGTGATGATCCACTCCACGGATCGCGCCGCATCGACCATCGCCTCGGTGCGTGGATGGAGGCCGGTGCCGAAATACGAGGCGACGCGACTCCTCAAGCTCTTCGCCTTGCCCACGTAGATGACCCTTCCGTCCTTGTCGCGGAAGAGATACGCCCCCGGCTGGTCGGGGATCTCGGAGGTCTTGGGTCGTTCGAACACCAGCCCTCAGGGTATTAGGCACCGGCGACAAGCCAGAAGGATCAGACCGAGGGATTGGCGACGATTTGGGTGGTGCCCGGCCCGCTGATGGCTCTCAGCTCCGGATGTGTCCCGAACGCCCAGAGGACCGGGAGCATACCGGCTGCCCTCACGGCGTTGATGGGGTCCGCATAGACGGGCCCGCCCAGACAACAAACCAGCAATCCGGCCGCCAACCAGGACCAGCTCCGTGCCCGGATGCCCCCGATCAGAGTGACGAGCCCGGCAACGAGCACCGCGAAGCCCACTGGATTTGGAGAGCTCGCCACACCGGTGAACGGGAACGCCAGGTTCGAGGCTCCGCCCATAATCGAGTCACCGAAGTGTGCGACCCAGACGAGCCGGAACAGGATCGAGAGCACGATGACAGCCACGAAAGTAGCCGGTCGATTGGCCACGGCCACCGCATAGGTTGGCCTGACCACGGCGAGGGCGAGACTGCAGAGACGAAGGCCCGCCACGAAACCTGCCACCAGGAGGACGATCGCCAGTGGCTCCGCCGTGTCGTAGAGGGCACCGATGAACAACGCAGGGTTCAACACCAGCAGCCAGGTCTTGAGACCGAGCTGGTCACGCAACCCCGCAGCCATGAACGTCACCAGCCCGACGCATATCAGGCCGGTGAAGGAAAGGCCCATCAAGATCAGGGAGCGCCGGCCGAGGACGAGGGCGGAGGACACCCAGGAGTAGCCGACACGGGCGTATCGATAGCTGGGATCGAGGATCAGGGCTCCCTGCGCCGAGCCGAACGGATCTGTGGCCATGATCGCGTACACGGCGCCATCGCCACTCAGGCCGTTGGCGAACCATTCCGTGTCCGGCCCCACGTCGAGCCCGCTCTCGCGTTCGAACTCGTGAAGGCGCTCCAGATCCTGCGGTCCGGCCTCGATACCGCGCGCCAGCGCGGTGGCGGCCATCAACAGCACACCCATCGATCCCGCGACGATCAAGGCCCTACGCCTCATTGCCTACGCCCAACCGCCAGCGACAGGCGATGAGTCGAGGTATGCCCGACTGCTCGATCAAGTCGGGATCGGGCACCTCGATCATCTCATCGAGACACCATCCGGCCGCCCTCGCCGAATTCATCAGCTCGGCCATGGTGCGGTGATGAAAGACGATGTGGCCCTCGCCGGCGTGCTCATGCACGACTCCCGTGGAGAAATATGCACCGGGTCGCCAAAGCACCTCACCATCCGTGTCGGTGATGGGAGTCGAATCCGGGGCGGTCCAGGTCGGATGGTTGGCAACCAGCGCCAACACACCCCCGGGGGTCACCACGCGTGCCGTCTCGGCGAAGAATCGCTCGTGCTCGCCGATGTGCTCGATGACCAGGACGCAGTAGGCGCCGTCATATGCGTTTTCGACGATGAAGTCGAGATCGGGAAGCGAACCGATCATCGTTGGGCCGGCGAGAGCGGAACGCCGCGCCAGCTGGCGGTTGATCTCCACACCGTGAACCGTGGCTCCGGTCCTCGAAACCGACCTGATGACACGACCCTCACCGGAGCCGAGGTCGAGATAGCTCTTACCCGCCTCAGGGTCGAGGATCCGAAGGAGCAGTGGGGTGACGAGGTTTTCATAGGCTGGATCGTTGGCGACCTCGCCCTCCCACCAATCGGCGAGACTCGACCACGAGATCTCGCTCACGATGGGGCCTGGTTCAGAAGCCGAGGACTTCCTTGAACCACGGCAGGGTCTTCTCCAGGCCCTGGCGAAGCGAGATCTGGGCCTTCCACCCGAGGATCTGCTCGGCCTTCGTCGTGTCGGGCCGGCGCACCATGGGATCGTCGGTAGGCCGCGGGTGAAACTCCACACCCGGGTGATTCCCCACCACGTCCTGGATCGTCTCGGCCAGTTCGAGCATGGTGACTTCCTCGGGATTCCCGATGTTCACCGGCTCCACCTCATTCGAGAGAAGCAGCCGAAGGATCCCTTCGACTTCGTCGTCTACATAGCAAAGCGATCTGGTCTGCGACCCATCGCCGAACACCGGCAAGGGCCGGCCTTCCAGGGCCGCCTTGAAGAATGCAGGTACGGCTCGCCCATCATCGGCGCGCATGCGCGGCCCGTACGTGTTGAAGATCCTGACGATCCGCGTCTCCACTTCGTGCTCACGGTTGTACGCAAGGGTCAGGGCCTCGGCAAAGCGCTTCGCCTCGTCATAGACCCCGCGTGGCCCGATCGGGTTCACATTCCCCCAGTAGGTCTCAGGTTGGGGGTTGACCAACGGGTCGCCATAGACCTCGGAGGTGGAGGCTAGGAAGAAGGTCGCCCCCTTGTCGAGAGCGAGCCCCAGACCCTTGTGGGTGCCGAACGCGCCGACCTTCAACGTGTGGATCGGCCACTTCAGGTAGTCGACAGGTGAGGCCGGAGAGGCGAAATTGAGGACGAAGTGCACATCCCCGGGAACATGGAGGTAGTCGGTGACGTCGTAGTCGTGAAGTCGGAACTTCTTGTCACCGAGCAAGTGTGAGACGTTGGCGGCGTTCCCGGTGATGAGATTGTCGATACAGGTGACCTTGGCACCGGAATACACGAGCCAGGTGCAAACGTGCGAGCCGAGAAAGCCCGCCCCGCCGAGCACAACGGCATGCTTTCCCTCGAGCTCGTGGAACCCGCCGAAAGCAGACCGGCGCATGTCGAACACTGTTGAATCCTCCAAGGTGGTTTCAGGCTACATCGGCAGGGTCGGGGCGGCCATTGAGCGCGGCGCTATCCAGCCAAGAGAGCCTGGACCATGGGCGCCAGGCGACTGGTGAAGACTGCAGTACCGGTCCGGTTGAAATGCGCCCGGTCGGCAAACCAGGCGTCGTCCCACTCCATGTGGTAGGTATCCCAGATCGGCACTCCCCAGTCGGCGGCGTGCCGGTCGACGGACTCGATGAACCGGTCTTCGTCCACGACGGTGTTCGTGCCCGGGTATCGACCCGGCTCGATCATGACCACCGAATCGATTCCCATCCCCTTCAACTCTTCGATGATTCGACCGATCGCCGCGGACTCCCCATCGGATAGCTGCGCCTCGACCGACGGGAGCTCCAGGCTCCCCGCCTCATCCAGTTTGCGGTCGTAGTAGCCGGTTTGCTGACCGAGGCTGGTCAGCGTTCCCGAATCGGCCAGGTGCTCCAGAGCGCGGCGCTGGTCCCACTCCGAGGCCACACCCGAGTTCCGAAGCAATGCAGATCCGTCAGCCCAGTGATGGCCATCCTCGTAGGCGAGGGCCGACTCGATCCCGGACAACAGAGGGTCCGACCCGGGACCGTCGACAGACGACCAGGCGGGCAATCCGATCACCACGAGGGAAGGCTTTGCGCTTCGGAGCACGACATCGTCGAGCCAGACCTCGTTCGAGAATGGTGTCGAGAATGGGAGAGCGGCGTTGTAGACCAGCCCGCTTCCCGACTCCTCGCTCAGTGCGACCGGATCCACGGCCGCCTCGGTGATGCTCGACCCGAGAAAGACCACGTCGATCGAATCCAGATGGGACAGCTGCCCCTGTTTGATCTGTGTCTCCGGAGTGGGCCAGACCGAGGGTGGTGGAATCATCGGCTCCGAGAGACGGAGGATTCCTTCACTGGCGCCGAGTACCACGAGTATCCCGGCGAGGACCAGCACCACTCCTCTGTTCACGCCTCTCATCAGAATTGGAAGTAGATGAACGGGACGGCCGACGTGGGTATCAAGAGGATTGCGGCGACGAGAGCCGTTCCGTAGACCAGACCTCGACGGAAGGATGGAAGCTCGGCAACGGGGTCGACACCGCCTTTCAAGACCGTCTGATCGATCCAGATGGTTGCCAGACCCGCCAGGGCAAGGACGATTGCCGCGCCCGGGAGTTGTTCTCCCCCCGTCGAGCCGACCAGGCCTCCCAGGATCGACACGGCACTGCCCAGGCTCGCCGCCCGGAAGGGGATCCAGGTCACGGTGACGATCAGAAAGACGGACCACGCCGGAAGTCCGATCGGAGTGTCCTGACGCCCACGACGATCTCTCCAAAGCCGCTCGACCGCCAGATAGAGCCCGTGCAGGCCTCCCCAGAGGACGAAACCCCAGGCAGCGCCATGCCATAGCCCACCGAGCAACATCGTGATCATCAGGTTGCGATAGGTTCGAAGCCTCCCCTGCCGGTTTCCTCCGAGCGGTATGTACAGGTAGTCCCGCAACCAGGTGGACAACGAGATGTGCCAGCGGCGCCAGAACTCGCTGAAACTCTTCGACCCGTAGGGGGCGTGGAAGTTCTCCATCAGATCGACGCCGAACAGCCGAGCGGTTCCCCGGGCGATGTCGGTGTATCCGGCGAAGTCACCGTAGATCTGGAGGGAGAAGGCGAACACACCGATCCAGAGTGTGAGGCTCCCATATCGCCCCGGGGAGGCAAACACCTGATTGACGATCGGCGCCACTCCGTCGGCGATCACCGCCTTTCGAAACAGCCCGCGTGCGATCAGGGTGAGAGAGCCTCTCCAGTCGACTTGGTTCCGGGAGGCAGGCAGTGCCCGCAGTTGGGGCAGGAGATGCCTGGCCCTTTCGATCGGGCCCGCGACCAACTGCGGGAAGAAGGCGACGAAGAGGGCGAAGCGAGCAAGATTTGGCTCGGGCTCGAGACGCCCCCGGTAGACGTCGACCGTGTAGGACAGGGTCTGGAAGGTGTAGAAGGAGACCCCGACCGGGAGGACCACGCTTATCAGGGGCAGATTCGACTCCAGTCCCAAAGACGACAGCAGGTCGGACGCGCTCCCAACGAAGAAGTCCCAATACTTGAAGAAGCCGAGGATCCCGAGGTTGACCACCAGGCTGACGGCCATCCATCGTCTGCGGGCTCTCATCTCGGTTGCGCCGGCGATTTTCCCGCCAGCCACGAAGTCGACCAGCGTCGAGACCACGATCAGGCTCAGAAATCGGACGTCCCACCAGGAATAGAAGAGATATGAGGCGGCCAGCAGCAGATACGTGCGAAATCTGGCCGGTATGAGCCAATAGGCCACCACGACGCCGGCCAGGAATACCCCGAACACCAAAGAATTGAAGGACACTTCCTCCTTATCTTCGGCTGGTTTGAGCTAGCTCCCGACCATTTCTCTGAGGAACTTCCCGGTGTAGCTCTCGGTCGCCTGCGCCACTTCCTCGGGTGTGCCGAGGGCCACGACACGGCCACCTCCGTCACCACCCTCCGGGCCGAGATCGATGATGTGATCGACGGATTTGACGACGTCGAGATTGTGCTCGATGACGACGACCGTGTTCCCTGCGTCGACCAGACGTTGCAGCACTTGGAGCAGCTTGCGGATGTCCTCGAAATGGAGGCCCGTGGTCGGCTCGTCCAGGATGTAGAAGGTCCGACCGGTGGACCGCTTACCGAGCTCCGAGGCCAGTTTGATCCTTTGCGCCTCTCCACCCGAGAGCGTGGTGGCCGGCTGGCCGAGTCGCACGTATCCCAATCCGACGTCGTACAGGGTTTGCAAAATCCTCACGATCTTGGGCTGGTTCTCGAAGAACCCGAGCGCCTCCTCCACCGACATCTCCAGGACGTCGGCGATGTTGTGACCCTTCCACAGGATCTCGAGGGTCTCCCGGTTGTAGCGTCTGCCCCCACACACCTCGCAAGGCACG
>JBAULI010000143.1:0-13258 GCA_049578105.1 Acidimicrobiia bacterium
CCCACAGAGTCACTCGACTTCCCCTCCCCCGTGACCCCTGATCCGCAACGCATTCAAAGAGATGAAACCCTCGGCGTCGGCCTGCTTGTAGACCTTGTCCTCCTCGAAGGTGGCCTCGTCGGGGTCATAGAGGCTGTTGGGGGATTTGCGTCCGGTCACCCACGCGCTCCCCTTGTAGAGGGTGAGTCTCGCCTCACCGGTCACCGGGTCTTGGATCTCGTCCATCATCCCCTGCAGCGTCTCGCGCTCGGGGCTGAACCAGAACCCGTTGTAGACGATCTCTGCGTAACGCGGTATCAGCTCGTCGCGAAGGTGCATCACCTCGCGATCCAGGGTGATCGACTCCACCGCCCGATGGGCCAGATGGAGGATCGTCCCGCCGGGGGTCTCGTACACCCCTCTGCTCTTTATCCCGACGAATCGGTTCTCGACGATGTCGACGCGGCCTATCCCGTGCCGACCGGCCACCTGGTTCAGCCTCGTCAGCAGGGGCACCGGGGCCATGGTCTCGCCATCGACCGACACCGGGTTGCCGTGTGAGAACCCGAGCACCACCTCCTCCGGCTCGTCGGGTGCGTCGAGGGGGTCGGTGGTGAGCCGGAACATCCCGACGGGAGGCGGGGCCCACGGATCCTCCAGCACGCCTCCCTCGTACGAGATGTGGAACAGGTTGGCGTCCATCGAGTACGGCGCCTCCTTGGTGACCGGGACCGGTATGCCCCTCTGCCGGGCGTACTCGATCAGATCCGCCCTCCCGGCGAGCTTCCACTCCCGCCACGGGGCGATCACGCCGAGCTCGGGGGCAAGGGCGGCCGCCGACAACTCGAACCGGACTTGGTCGTTGCCCTTGCCGGTGGCCCCGTGTGAGATGGCGTCGGCGCCATGGGCTCGAGCGGTCCGCACCAGCCCTTCGGTGATGATGGGGCGAGCCAGCGACGTGCCGAGCAGATAGTGCCCTTCGTACAGGGCGGCCGCTCTGATCGCCGGGAACACCGCCCCGGTCACGAAACGATCGCGCAGGTCCTCGACCACGGCTTCGACCGCACCGGTGGCCACGGCCTTGTCTCGCGCCTCCTCGACCTCTTCGCCCTGACCGACGTCGGCGGTGTAGGCGATGACGTCGGCGCCCTTCTCCTCCCTGAGCCAGGCGAGGATCACCGATGTGTCGAGACCCCCCGAATAGGCCAGGACGACCCTCATCTCATTCCTCCTCGTCCCGGTGTCGGCCGGGGTCGGGAATGTCGTTTTCGATGGCCCAGGCCCTCACCATGTCGTAGGCGGCCTGCTTCGTGTACGGCCCTTCCTCGATCCTTCTCTCCAACATCCGCTCAATGATGTCACCGACACGGGGCCCGGGACCAATCCCGAGGTAGGCCATCACGTCGTTCCCATCGATTGGCGGCCTCAGCTTCGAGATCTCCTCCTCTTCGCTCAGACGGGCGATTCGCTCCTCGAGCTCGTCGATCCGCCGTTGTATGGCCCGTTCCCGCTGTGCGTTCGCCGTGGTCACGTCACAGCGGACCAACTCGTTCAACTCGTCCAGCAGATCGCCCGCGTCCCGCACATAGCGCCGGACCGCCGAATCGGTCCAACCGGCGTCGAGGGTGTGCGGGCGGAGATGCAGGAACACCAGCTGCGAGACGTCACGAATGACGTCCTTCGGGTAGCGGAGCTCCTTGAGACGGTGCCGGGTCAGACGCGCCCCCACCACCTCGTGGTGGTGGAAGGAGACGCCACCGGGACCGAATTGACGGGTGGCAGGCTTGCCGACGTCGTGGAAGAGAGCGGCGAGCCTGAGTACGAGACCGGGTGACGCCTTGTCGACTACGGCGAACGTGTGACGCAGCACGTCCTTGTGACGCTGAAACGGGTCCTGCTCCATGGCCAATGCCGGCAATTCGGGGAGGAAGTGCGCCGCCAGACCCGACTCGACCATCGCCTCCAGCGCCCGGCCGGGGCGTGGCGCCACCATCATCTTCGACAACTCGTCACGGATCCGCTCGGCGGACACGATCTCCAGCCGGCCTCCCATCTCCCGCACCGCCGTGAGCGCCGCAGGGTCGGGTTGGAACTCGAGGGTGGCCTGGAAACGGAACAGCCGGAGCATCCGCAATGGGTCGTCGGAGAAGGAGATCTCGGGAGCCAACGGGGTCCGGAGCGCGCCCTTCGCCAGGTCGGCCAGCCCGCCGTAAGGATCGACGGGGACCATCGTCTTCATGGGGAGGGCGATCGCGTTCACGGTGAAATCCCGACGGGAGAGATCCGCCTCTATCGAGTCCGAATAGGTGACGTGTGGCTTCCGGGAGTCGTCTCGATAGATCTCATCACGAAATGTCGTGACCTCGATCTGGTGCCCGTCCTTCTGTGCCGCCACCGTCCCAAAGGCGGCGCCCACCGTGTGGACGGTGTCCGCCCACCGCCCCAAGAGCTCTGCTATCCGTTCCGGGCGGGCATCGGTGGCGAAGTCGAAGTCCTCGACGGGTCGCTCGAGGAAGGCGTCCCGCACCGACCCACCGACCAGGAAGATCTCATGACCCGCCTCTTCGAAGACGGCGGCAAGCTGGGCCGGCGGCAGCTCCGGTGACACCAGGAATTCGAGACGTTTGGGGATCACGCGCCCGGAGGTTATCGGTGTGGCGCCTCGTTACCCACAAACATGAGGGGCCGGCGATCGCCGGCCCCTCATGCATTCCCCAGCGGAAAGATCAGATCTGGATGCCCGCCGCCATCGCCTTGGCCCGCATCTCATGGACGTTGCGCGCATGAGGGACAGCCACCGGCATCTCGATCGACTTGGCGAGAACCAGCTTGAGCAGGGCCTGGTCGATCGTCTGCATGCCGAAGAACTCGCTCTCTTTCATGATGTCGATCAAGACCCCGGACTCGACCTCACCGGCCATGATCCACTCCTGCACCCGCTCGTTGATGGTGAGCACCTCACAGGCCAGGGCCTTGCCGTTTTCCTGGCCCTCGAGGAGCCGCTGGCTGAAGATGGCGATCAACTGGGCGGCCAGCTGACCCCGTACCACCCGCTGTTGTGTCTCCGGAAAGAGAGAGACGATGCGATCGACGGTGTCGGCCGGATCGGTGGTCCGCATCGAGCTGATGACCAGGTGACCGGTCTCGGCTGCGGCGATCGCGGCGCGAGCCGTGTCGGCCTCATCGATCTCGGAGATCATGATCACGTCTGTGTCGTGCCGCAGGGACCCGCGGATCGCCTCCGCGGCGTTCGGTGTGTCCACCCCGACCTCACGTTGCACGACGACACTCTTCTTGTCCGGGTGGAGCACCTCGATCGGGTCTTCGACGGTCAATATCGACACTGCCCGGTTGGCATTGATCCAGTCGAGCATCGAGGAGATCGTGGCTGTCTTTCCCGAACCTGATGGGCCGGTCACCAGGAGCAGACCCGAATCCGAGCGGGCGAGACGCTCGGTGATCTTGGGGAGCCCGAGTTGCTCGAAAGTCTGAGATCCCGGGACGACCCGTCGGAGGACTATCGAGACCGAGCCGCGTTGTCTGAAGACGGTGACCCGGAACCGGCCGACGTCCTGACGGCCGTAGGCGAAGTCGGCGGAGCCGGTTTCGTCGTACTCGGCCGCGGCCCGGGTGGTGAACAGCTCTTCGGCGTAGGCGTGGGTGTCCTGGGGGGTCAGATCGTCGAAGCCCCCCATCCGTCTCAGCTCTCCCGAGATTCGAGCGACCGGCCCCGATCCCACCTTCAGGTGGAGGTCGGAGGCCCCGTCGGCCACGGCGCGTCGTAGAAGCTCGTCGATGTTGCTGGACATGTTCCTTCTGAGGAGTCGGGTACAGCCCTTGTTATCGGAAGAAGCGCCTCGGATTTGAAGGAACTTCTCAGATCCTCCAATGACGAGAGATGGCGAGACGAGCCTTGTCCAGCCTGACTCCGGCACCGGGCGGGGAGGTCAGTGGAGGGTCGAATTCATCGATTCCCGATGCCCCGACCAGTGTCGCTCTCACCGAGGCGCGCAAGGCGTCGAGGTCATAACCCCCCTCCAAGGCGAACACCGTCCGATGGGGAGGGTGCACCGCGGCGAGTCTGGCCGCCATCCATCCGTAGTCGTCTGCGGTGAGCCTCATGTCGGCGAGTGGATCACCGACGTGACCGTCGTAGCCGGCGCTGACCAGCACCCAATCAGGTGCGAACTCGGTGAGGACCGGGATCACCAGCCCGGTCCAGGCTTGCCGGTAAATGTCACCAGCGGTTCCGGCGTCCAGCGGGATGTTCAGGATCGTCCCCTTGGCATCGTGGTCGATGTCCTCGACGAACCCCTCGAATGGGTAGAAGGCTCCTTCGTGTATCGAGGCGTAGAGGACGTCGGGATCGGGCCCCAGCATCGCCTGCGTCCCATTTCCGTGATGGACGTCCCAATCGAGGATCGCCACCCTATTGCCATTCGCCCTGAGCCAGGCGGCGGTGACGGCGACGTTGTTGAAGAGGCAGAACCCCATGGCATGGGAGCGGAGGGCGTGATGTCCCGGGGGCCGGGTCACCGCGAATCCAACGGCGTCCTCCAGGTCGACGAGCGCCTCGACCGTCGCCTTGACCCCACCGGCGGCGGTCAGGGCCGCCTCCCAACTCTCGGGTGACACGAACGTGTCCATGTCGAGCGCTCCGCCCCCACTCAGGCAAAAGCTCTCGATGTTCTCGATATAGGACGGATCATGGACCAGGGCAAGATCGGACCTGCTGATCCTGGGTGCCTCTATCTTCACCAAACCGAGGCCACACTCGGCGATTCCCTTCAGCACCGCCCCCACCCGGGCCGGGCGCTCCGGGTGATGGGGACCGGTGTCATGGGCTGTCGCAGAGGAATGGCTCGCAACAACGACCTCCATCCTCGTACTCTCGCATGCGTGGCGACGAGACTCCACTTCGAAGGCGACTGGCCGGAGCCGGTGATCATCAAACGCGGATGGTCGAGAGTGACGGCGCGACGCTGGAACGAGGACGTGCCCGACGTGGCATTGCGCCTGGAGAGGGGCTCCAGCGACTTCTTGAAGAGCGCAACAGAGGCGATGCGCGAGCTGTCGCAGGCACAGGTCTTCTCCCCCGCCCTCTACCCCGACACGACCCGTGTCTGGTACGCGGCCGGATACCAGCCGCACGCCGAGCTGGACATCATGGAGCGACCGATCACCCGCGACGACCTCGCCGAGCCCACCGACCATGACTCGTCGCTCGCCGCCGTCGGCTCGCCACGCTGGGACGAAGTGGTCGAAGTGGATCGGCGCGCCTTCGAGGGCTTCTGGCGCATGGGCGCCGACGGTCTGATCGAGGCACTTGTCGCCACACCGTCGGCCATGTTCTTCGAGTGGCGTATCGACGGTGAGCTGGCCGGCTACGCCCTGACGGGGACACAGCTCACGACGTCGTTCCTGCAAAGGGTCGCCGTTTCCGGGGACGAGGCCGGGCACGGGATCGGCACCGAGCTGATACGCGAATGTCTCCGCTGGGCGGCATCGAAGGGTGCCCAACGAATGGTCTTGAACGTGCGGCCCGAGAATGTGGGCGCCAAGAGCCTCTATGCCCGGCTCGGCTTCTCCGACACCGGCAAGAGCCTCCATGTGCTCAAGTTCGATGGCTGAGCCCCGGCTCGTGCTGAACTGATCACATGCCACCGCCCGTATCAGATCGCTATCGGTTGGAGATGCGTCTGGGCCGGGACGATGACATCGAAGAGTGGCTGGCGACCGACACATCGCTGGAGCGACCGGTGCTCATCCGCTCCTTGGGCCCCGAGACCGAGCTGGATCGGCGTCGCCAATTCGTCGGGAGCGTTGGTGAGGCCGCCAAGTCGTCCCATCCGCATCTCGCCCGCGTCTATGCGGTCGAAGAGGTCCGTGGTGGCGCCTATGCGGTCTGTGAGTGGACGGGCGGGGCCACCGCGGCAGACCGACTCGCCGCAGGAAACAGCATCGAGTTGGAGGAGTTCCTCCCCAATGCCTCCGGGCTGGCCGGAGCCCTGGCGACTCTCCACGCCATGGGCGGCGCCCATGGCGCCATCGACCTCTCCGCCATCTCGTACTCGGTTTCGCACCCCGCCAAGCTCGGCGCCTTCGGTCGAAGGATCAGGACCAACCAGGAGGGAGACGTCACCGCGCTGGCCATGGCGCTGGAAACAGCTCTCACCGGGTCGGCACCAGGAGGGCCACCCCCTTCGGAGAGCATCGATGGCGTGCCCCGCACCATCGATCGCGTCCTGCGCTCGGCGCAGAGCGGGGAGTTGACCGCCGATCAGCTGGAGAAAGCCCTACTCGCCTCTCCGACCCTCCGCTCCTCCCGGCCCGAACCACATTCCGCCTCCAGGCGTCTTCTCCTCGCCGCCGCCACGCTGGTGGTCGTGGCTGTTGGATTGGTCGCCCTCGGCTATGTGTTCGCCGGGGGTGGCCCGATCATCCCGGTGTCCCCCACCGCCACCGTCCCGATCGAACCGACGTCGTCGACCAGTGGGACCAGCACCACGGTTCCGACCGGACCGGTCAACGTCGTGGGCGTAGCCGCCTTCGACCCGTTCGGTGAGGGCGGGGAGAACGACTCGGAGATCCCCGACGTCATCGATGGCAGCTCGTCCACGGCCTGGCGGACCGAGCGCTATCAAGATCCGCTCTCCCTGCAGAAGCCGGGTGTCGGCATCAGCTTCCAACTCGAGGGACGACCCACCCACATGCAATTGGTGGACCTGAGCGAGGGCACCGACTTCGAGGTTTACTGGAGCCGGGACCAAAACCCTGATCTGGCTAATTGGGATCGAATCTTGGCCGGCACGGCCCCACCGGGGGTGACGTTTCTCACCTTGCCCGGGCGCTCCGACGGATTCTGGCTGCTCTGGCTGACCGAGCTGCCACTTCAGCCCGACGGCACCTATTACGCCGAGCTGGCAGAAGTACGATTCACGCCGTGACCTCTCCACCCAAAGACGCCGAGCTGCTGGCTCGCGTCGTCGACGGTGACCACGAGGCGTTCGATCGTGTGATGAGGGCCCATCAGGACAGGGTGTTCTCGGTGTGTTTGCGAACGCTTGGTGACCGCGAGCAGGCGCTGGACGCAACCCAGGAGACCTTTCTGACCGTCTTCAGGAAGGCCGGCCAGTTTCAGGGGAACTCGGCCTTGGGCACATGGATCTATCGGATCGCCGTGAACACTTGCTACGACATGCTCCGCAAGTCGAAGCGTCGCCCGTCCGAGCCGCTTCCCGATCACGTGGATCCGACCGACCCATCCGCCGAGGAGCTCATCGAGTCCGCTGCGCTCCGCCCCGAGATCGAGCTCGCCTTGGGGGCCCTCTCCCCCGATTTCAGGACGGCAATCGTCCTCTCGGACCTCCTCGGCTTATCGCTCCCGGAGACGGCCGAGATCCTCGACATACCCATCGGGACGGTGAAGTCGAGGGTCTTCCGTGGCCGGAGACTCCTCGCCGAGCACCTGGGGAACCGAAACGACGCATGAGAGCATCAAAGGTTACGAATGCATAAGCACGATCCAGACCTCATCGCCGCATTCGCCGACGGGTCCAACGACAACGAGATCCAAGCGCGGGCCCTGATCGAGTCGTGTGCAGAGTGCCGGGCCGAGTACGAGAACCAGGTGCGGATGATCGCCATGCTCCGCCAGGTGCCGCCGGTGACGATGACCGACCGGGAGAAGGCGGCCATGCGACGCGATCTGTGGACGGAGCTGAGAAGCGACCCGATCGAGGAGGCGACCGCCGGATCACCATGGTGGTATCGGTGGTCGTACGCCGCAGCCGGTCTGGTCATCGTCGTGGGGATTGCCGCCGGGCTCGGGAACGTCATCGGCAATAGCACCCAGACGGCGGCCTCGTTCTCCGAGATCGGCTCGGGACTGGGGTCAGACACCGGCCAGCCACGCTCGTACGTGGGACAGGAGAGCGCCGGGGGCTCGGACAGCGCGGTCGACCAACCCCAGACCACCACGACCGCCGCCGCGACGGCCGAGGGCCCGATCTCCTTCGACACGTTGGCCGCCGACGCCCGACTCAAGGTGGAGCGGAGTCAATTGGCCGACGCCCCCGAGATGACCGACGAGATCGAGAGCTGTCTGACCACCTTGGGGCTCGAGGGACAAACCCTGGTCGAGCGAGTAGTGCGCGACAAGGACTATCTGGTGACGGCGACTCCGGATGAAGATCCCACCCCGAGCGTCGTCATCATCACCGTCGAGCCCTGCGAGGTCGTCTACACCGATAGCTGACAGAGCGCCTCGGGAAACTAACCTCGGCTCTCTATGGAGGAATACGCAGCCCGGTTCGCCGAGTTTCTCGAGCAGTTGGCGGCAAAGATCCGCTCGTACACCGTCGATCGGATCGCCCGTGGCGTGCGTCTCACCGGTTTGGGAATCCTGCTGGCCACGATGGCGTTCACTGCATTGCTGTTTTTGCTTCTCGCCATCTTCGGTGCGCTGGAGATACCACTCACCACCGCGGGGGCATTTGCTGTGATAGGAGCCTTGCTGGCAGGCGTTGGCGCCTATCTCTGGTTCAAGAAAGTCTGAGGAGAGATGAATCACGAAAAGCTGGTGGTGATCGGCTCGGGCCCCGCCGGCCTGACCGCAGCCCTATATGCGGCGAGGGCCAACCTCGACCCGATCGTCTTCGAAGGAGTCGCCGCCGGCGGTCAGCTGATGATCACGACCGATGTCGAGAACTATCCGGGGTTCCCGGACGGGATCATGGGACCCGAGTTGATGGATCAATTCCGCAAACAGGCGGATCGCTTCGGCGCCCGCCTACATCAGCTCGACGTGACCGAGGTCGACTTCAGCACGTCGCCCAAGCAGCTGAAGGTCGGCGCCGACGAGTACACCGCCGACGCGGTGATCGTTGCCACCGGGGCCACCGCCAAGTGGCTCGGCGTGCCCGGCGAGCAGGAGCTGACCGGCCGCGGGGTATCTGCCTGTGCCACCTGCGACGGCTTCTTCTTCAAGGATCAGAACCTGGTCGTGGTGGGTGGCGGCGACACCGCGATGGAGGAGGCGCTGTTTCTCACGAAGTTCGCCTCCAAGGTGACCATCGTCCACCGTCGTGACGAATTTCGCGCCTCCCGGATCATGGCCGAGCGCGCTCTCAAACACGACAAGATCGAGGTCATCTGGAATGCCGTCGTCACCGCGATCAAAGGGGACGTCACCGTCAAGGCGGTGACACTCCAGGACACGATCTCCGGTGAGACGCGTGAGCTGGCCACCGACGGGGTGTTCGTCGCCATCGGGCACAAGCCCAACACCGAGCTCTTCGAAGGCCAGCTCGAGCTAGACGAGAACGGCTACATCCGGCGCTCCGCCGACGGCAGCACCCGTACCGAGGTCCCAGGCGTCTTTGCCGCCGGGGACGTGGCCGACCACGTCTACCGTCAGGCCGTCACCGCTGCCGGCACCGGTTGCATGGCGGCGATCGACGCCGAGAGATGGCTGGCGCGGATGGAATGAGAGCGGCGACACTCGGGTTCAACAAGGAGACCAAGGAGCAATTGAGGAAAAATGGCTGAGAACATCGTCACATTGAACGACGGGACCTTCAACGACGCCATCAGTGGCGATAAGCCGATACTGGTCGATTTTTGGGCGGAGTGGTGCGGCCCATGCCGGGTGATCGAGCCCGTTCTCGAAGAGATCGCCGGCGAGCACGACAGCATCACCATCGGGAAGCTCAATGTGGACCAGAACCCGAATCCCCCCGCCCAATACGACGTGATGAGCATCCCGACTCTGATCCTTTTCAAGGACGGGGTGGAGAAGAAGCGCATTGTCGGCGCCGCCCCCAAGCATCGCCTGCTCCAGGAGCTCTCCGAGTTCATCTGATCCAGGCATGGGCGGTCAATTCCACCTGGATGCCACGACATACCTCGATGCCGTCCGTGGCGAGATCAAGGACTACGACCAACTCCAGGCCCAACTGGCCACGGCGACTGCAGGAATCGGGGCCAGGACGATCCTCGATCTCGGGTCCGGGACCGGGGAGACGGCCAAGGCCGTCCTGAGCGAGCATCCGGGGGCGGGTCTGGTCGGCATCGACTCGAGCGATGAGATGCTGGCGATAGCCCGCCGGCAACTTCCCGAATCGACCTTCCTTGTCTCACGTCTCGAAGATCCCCTCCCCGATGGGCCCTTCGACCTCGTCGTCTCGGCCTTCGCCATCCACCATCTCGATGGGCCGGGGAAGTTAGGGCTGTTCTCACGAGTGGCACGGATCCTCTCCCCCGCTGGTCGATTTGCCTTCCTCGATGTGGTGATCCCCGAGGCCCCGGTGAGCGACCCGATCCTCCTCGAGCCCGACGTGGACATGCCGAGCCGTGTGGACGAGATGATGCAGTGGCTGACAGAGGCCGGCCTTCGCCCCGACATCGCACACAGCGCAGGGGATTTGGCGATTCTGATCGCAGACGCACCGCCCATTGCCCGGGGCTGACCCGACTTGCCTGTCACGGCCGGTCTGATGACGGTGGCACCAATGAGACTTCGCATCCCCCGGCGTAAGAGACGCTCCTGAGCAATGGGGCCTTTGTTCTCTATCCCGGACCGGCGAAAGCGCCCAAGGATGGGCGGATGGATTCACCAGGTCATCTGAAGGGAGACTCACAATGAACCCATTCGTCGCTTTCATGGTCTCGGGTGCCGGTCGGGCCACCCGAATCGTCGTCGGTTTGGCCCTCGTGGCCTGGGGATGGATCGGCATCGGAGGAGTCGGCGGTGTCGTCCTCGGCATCGTGGGGCTCGTACCCCTGCTGGCCGGGTTGTTCGACTTCTGCGTGTTCGCCCCTCTGTTCGGCTATTCGCTGAGCGGGCCGAAGACGCGAGCTGCCAAGTAGCCGATCCGTCTGCCGGTCGAGTCGTCTCGGGAAGCATGCCCACGACCAAATCTGTGCAAGCATTGGCCTATGCGGCTCTATCGCCTGGGAGATGAAGGGGCTGCGGTCCGGGACATCCAGGACCGCCTCGACGCCCTCGGCTTCCCGTCCGACCCCGATCCCCGGTCCACATTCGGCGACGGGACCGTGGAAGCGGTCCGATCATTTCAGAAAGCGCGCCGTCTCGGTGTGGACGGGATCGTCGGCCCCGACACCTGGCGGACCCTCTATGAGGCCGGCTATCGGTTGGGGGATCGTCTCCTCTTCCTGCGGCGGCCGATGTTGCGTGGCGAGGACGTCTCCGAGCTCCAGTCCCGTCTCAGCTCTCTCGGCTTCGATCCCGGGAAGGTCGATGGCATCTTCGGCCCCGACACCGAGCGTGCGATCATCGAGTTCCAGGGAAATCGCAACCTGGCAGAAGATGGAAAAGCGGGGCCTGAGGTGGTCACCGAGCTGCGTCTGGTGACCCGTGGCGAGTTGAGAGCCGGAAGGGATGCAGTCCGGGAGCGGGAGTGGCTGCGACGTCTCCCCCCGACGATGGCCGGGGCCAGGATCTACCTCGATGCCGGCTGTCGCGACACCCATGAGGCATCGGTGTCGTGGGAGGCGGCATCGGCCACCGCCCTGGTGGTACAGGAGCAGGGTGGGCTCCCGGTGATGTCACGATCCCAGGACGGGTCGGTCCCGGAGCGTCTCCGGGCGCGGAGGGCCAACACCCTGGGGTCGGATCTGATCGTCGCATTCCAGCTCAACAAGGATGGTCACGACTTCGTCTACTACTTCGCATCCGATCACAGCTCGTCGGCGGCGGGCCGGTTGTTGGCCGAGTCGATAGCCGCTGCCACCGGCTCGGGGGTGGAAGGACGAGCCAGCGCCCTGCTCAAGGAGACCAGGGCGCCGGCAGTGATCGTCTCCTGCTCGGAGCTGAACGAGAAAACCGGCCGTCAGGTGGCGTCGGGGGTCAGCGATTTCTTCGCCAACGCGGCGACTAGTCGGTGAGCTGGCGATAGAGCCTCTCCAACTCACCGAGTGAGCCGAAGCGGATCTCGACCTTGCCTTTCTCGTTGCGGTAGTCGATCTTCACCTTGGCATCGAGACGATCGGTGAGTCTCTTCTCCAACTCGATGATTTCCACCGGTCTCAGCTGTCGGACGGTGGTGCTGGTCCGATGTGTCGTCGCCCCTTTGCGAAGCCGGACCGCCTCCTCCATGTGCCGGACGCTCCAGCCTTCGCTGACCGCCTTTTCGGCCAGGTGCTTGGCATAGGCCTCGTCTTCCATCCCGACCAGGGTCCGGGCATGACCGGCGGACAGACGACCCGAATCGACCAGCTCCTGGACATCCTTGGGCAGCTGCAACAGACGCAGGGTGTTGGACACCGTGGGACGCGACTTGCCGACACGAGACGCCACGGCTTCCTGGGTCATTCCATAATTTTCCAGGAGTTGGGAGTAGGCGTGAGCCTCTTCGATCGGGGTCAGATCCTGACGTTGCAGATTCTCCACCAGTGCCTCCACCAGGGTGGAGTCGCCCGAGGTCTCCCTGATCACCGCCGGGATGTCATGGAGACCGGCACGTTTCGCCGCCCGCCACCTCCGCTCACCGGCAATGAGCACATAGCCCTCGTCACCCATGGTGACCACGATCGGTTGTAGGACGCCGACCTCTTTGAGAGACGATGCCAACTCCTCGAGGGCCTCGTCCTCGAAACGCGCCCGGGGCTGATCGGGGTTCGCCTTGATCTGATCGACAGGGATCAGGCGATAACCGATCGTCTCTTCAGGCCCGGGGTCGACCGGGATCAAGGAGTCGAGGCCACGTCCCAGACCGGATCTTCTCGTTGTCACTTCTTCCCCACTTTCTCCAGACCGTGACGCTCGGCGAATTCCTTACCCAGATGTCGATAAGCGATCGCACCCCGACTCATCGGGTCGAATGCCTCGATTGGCTCGCCATAGGAAGGTGCCTCGGACAACCGCACCGATCGCGGGATGACGGTTCGATAGGTGATCTCCCCAAAATGATCCCGAACCTGTTCGGCGACGTCTTTGGAGAGACGGGTACGACCGTCGTACATGGTGAGCACCACACCGGACACCTTCAAGTCCGGGTTGAGGTTCGAAGTGACCAATTGCACGTTTCTCAGCAACTGACTCAAACCTTCCAGGGCGTAGTACTCACATTGGATCGGGATCATCACCTCGTCGGCGGCGGTCAAGGCATTGACCGTGAGCAAGCCGAGTGAGGGGGGACAATCGATCAGAACCACCTGAAAACTCTGTGTGCTTTCCGCAATCGCCGTCTTGAGACGCGTTTCACGTGAAAACAAGGAGACCAGCTCGATTTCGGCACCGGCCAGATCGATGGTGGCC
>JBAULI010000144.1:0-3183 GCA_049578105.1 Acidimicrobiia bacterium
GAGTAGGGCAAGACCTTGAAGTCCCGATAGATCAGGCCCTTGTCCCAGAGTTGCTTGAACACCCACCAGACGGTCTCCATGAAGGTGGCGTCCATCGTCTTGTAGTCGTGCTCGAAGTCGACCCACCGCCCGATCCGCTCGGTGAGCACCTCCCATGTCTCCGTGTTCGCCTGGACCCTGACCCGGCATGCCTCGTTGAACCGGTCGATTCCGTACTCGGCGATCTGGCGCGGCCCCGAGATTCCGAGGGTCTTCTCCACCTCCATCTCGATGGGAAGGCCGTGGGTGTCCCAGCCAAAGCGCCGCTCCACCCGGTATCCCCTCATCGTCCAGTAGCGGGGCACCACGTCTTTGATGACACCGGCGAGGAGGTTCCCATAGTGAGGGCTGCCCGTCGGGAACGGAGGGCCGTCGTAGAAGACGTACTCCCTGTCTGCGGGCCTGCGACGAACCGACTCGCCAAATGCGTCGATCTCACGCCACAACTCGAGGATGCCTGACTCCAGGGTGGGGAAGTGCACCGAGGGGAGCGCCCGGCTGAATGTGGTCTCTGATTTGTGTTGTCGTCGTTGACTATCGGGAGACATTGGGATCGGGAATGGTAGGGCCTGTCAGGCGTTCTCTCGATGACGGGAAAGCGCCTAGGTGAAAACTCGACAAATAGCAGCCAACCATTGGTAGGGTTCCCGCCCTTTACGAGGTGTATGACGTGGCCAGGAAAATCGCAAAGTCCACCGTCGAGAGATTTCGGAAGCGGCTCGAGGAGGAGAGGGACCGCCTCCAGACCCTGATCGACGAATACGAGCAAGAGTTGGAAGAGGCGAGACTGTCCGAGAGCTCCTCGGACCGAAGCCCGGACCCGGGAAATGCCGAGGCGAGCTCGGCGAAGCTCGAGTATGCCAAGGAGCTGAGCATCGAGCAGAACACCCTGGACCTGCTGGGCAAGGTTCAACGTGCCTTGGAGAGGATCGAAGACGGCTCCTATGGCACATGTGAGGTGTGCGGCAAGCCGATACCCATGGCTCGTCTCGACGTTCTCCCCTACACGAGCTTCTGCGTCGACGACGCCAGAAAAGCTTGATACGGCGGTACCTGCTCGCAGTCGGTCTGGCGTTGGCGATCGTCGCTCTCGACCTCCTCACAAAACGCTACGCGGCGATTCACTTCACCGGCAATCCGGTCGAGGTGATCCCCGGGTTTCTGACATTCACCTACACGGAGAATCCCGGCTCGGCCTTCTCGTTCTTCCAGGAAGGCGGCAGTGTGATCGGAGTGATCGTCATAGGCGTGACCGTCGCCGTGCTCTGGGCGCTTCGCCGGGATCACCCCAGACCGGAACAGATTGCCTTCGGCATGATCATCGGCGGTGCGATCGGAAATCTCGCCGACAGGGTGTTTCGCGGCCCCGGCCTGCTCGACGGGAGAGTGATCGATTGGATCGATCTCTGGTGGATACCGACGTTCAACGTGGCCGACATGTCGGTCACGTTTGCCGTGGCCATGTTGATCATCTACGCATGGATCAGCCGTGATACTGCAAGTCCCTGAGGACCTGGACGGGCTACGGGTGGACAAGGTCCTCGCGGTGCTGCTCGGGGTGTCCAGGGCGGAGGCGCGATCCCTCGTCGAGGGTGGGGTGAAGCTCGATGGTGTGCCCGCCACGGGATCAGAGCGGGTCCGGGCCGGGTCCCTGCTCGACACGCCCAAGCCTCTCGTGGCAGGTGGTCTCGAGCCCGAGGACGTGCGATTCGGCGTCGTCCACGAGGACCCGGACCTCATCGTGGTCGACAAGCCCGCTGGGGTGGTCGTTCATCCTGGCGCCGGTCATGCCAAGGGAACCCTGGCCGCCGGGCTGTTGTTTCGCTATCCCGAGCTGGAAGGAGTGGGTGCGGCCGACCGGTGGGGTCTGGTCCATCGTCTCGATCGCGATACGTCCGGGCTCCTGCTCATCGGCCGGAATCAACGTGCGTTCGAGACGTTGGCCGGCGCCTTGGCGAGGAGGGAGATCACCCGCTCATATCTCGCGCTTGTCCGAGGCGCCATGGACATCGAGACCGGGACCATCGAAGCTCCCATCGGCCGCGACCCGACACATCCCACACGCCGAGCCGTCCTCCCCGGTGGAAAGTCTGCTGTCACGCACTATCGCCTGATCAGGGATTACACCGACGAGGATCTCGCTCTGTTGGACGTCAATCTGGACACGGGTCGAACCCACCAGATAAGAGTTCACATGGCGGCGATCGAACATCCGGTGCTCGGGGACCCGATCTATGGGAGGCCTGGTCCCGGAGTCGTGGCCCCTCGAGTCTTCCTCCACGCCCATCGTCTGGTTCTTCGCCACCCCGACACCGGGCAGCGGGTCGAGTTCGAATCGCCACTTCCCGATGATCTGCGCCAGGTGCTCGATCGGCTCGGGGGCCCGGTTCCCCAATAATCGAGCAATGGCTCTACCGTTTCCCCCACAGTGACCCAGGACCCGACCACAGCTGCCTCTGTCTGTTATCGCCATCCGGATCGCCAGACGTTGCTCAGCTGCAGCAGATGTGGTCGCCCGATATGCGCCGACTGCTCGACGGATGCCGCCGTTGGCCAGAGATGTCCCGAGTGTCTCAAGGAAGAGGGTGTCCAGAAGGTCATTCCAACCGGGCCGAGACGATCGACGGTGTCCTCTCTGGCGTCCACCGGGGCCCCAGCCACGATCACCATCATCGGTATCTGTGTCCTCTTCTACGTCCTGGGACTGTTGGGCCTCGATCAAGAATTGGTGCAGAGGTTCGCCCAGATCAATTTGGCCGTGGCGGCGGGGGAGTGGTGGCGCATCTTCACGGTCGTCCTTCTCCACGGGTCTTTCACCCACATCCTCTTCAACATGTGGGCTCTGTGGGTGCTCGGGCCCCAAATCGAGCGAGGTGTCGGCACAGGGCCATTCCTGAGCCTGTTCGTCGCCGCGGCCGGTGTCGGTGGCGCCTTTGCCTTCTACATGGGCGAGCTCGGCGATGTCGGTGTCGGCGCCTCCGGGGCGATATTCGGCCTATTCGGGATCTGGCTGAGCTGGGCGTTGCATCGGCGCGGGACCATGCAGGGCCGCGCCATCCTCGGTCAACTCCTGTTCCTGCTGCTGATCAACGCCGCCCTCCCGTTCCTGTTTCGCTCCATCTCCTGGCAGGCGCACCTCGGCGG
>JBAULI010000145.1:0-5806 GCA_049578105.1 Acidimicrobiia bacterium
GAATCAGAGCCCGGGATGATCTGATCCATCATCTCGAAGACATGGACGTCGGACCCGACATCGACCAGGAACGATGCGAACTCGCATCCGATTACTCCCCCGCCCACGATGGCGACCCGATCCGGTCGTTTCGGCCAATCGAGCGCATGATCCGAGCTGACGATCTGGCTCCCGTCGAACTCGTAGCCCGGGATCGTCCGCGGATACGAGCCCGAGGCGAGGATGATCTTCGATCCTTCCACCGTTTGACGACCCGTCTCGGTCTCGACCTCGACCCTTCCCGGGCCGGCGAGACGCCCGTACCCGGTGATCACGTCGACCTTGTTCTTCTTCAGAAGGCCGCTGACACCCCTGACCAGCCCATCGACGGTCTGGTTCTTGCGTGCCAGCGCTGCATCCCAATCGAGGGTGGGCTGATCGTTGATGACACCGAAGTCCGCCGAATGGGCCACGGTGGTGAAGACATGGGCGACCTGCAGCCACTGTTTCGCCGGGATGCAACCACGGATGAGACAGGTGCCGCCGGGGCGCTCCTCGTCGATCATGGCAACGGACAGCCCGAAGTTGTGGGCATAGAGGGCGGAGGCATAACCCCCCGGTCCTCCCCCGATTATCACGATGTCGTACAACCTGAGCCTTTCGGTGGAACTGCGTGCCCGAGCCTAATGCTGTGGGGAGTTACCCTCCCCCCAACCATGCAAACCAGGTGGCTGCTCATCGCCTCGGCCGTCTTGGCGGTCGTCATCCTCGGGGCCGCCGCCGTGTGGCTTCTGATCGCCTTCACGTGACCGGCCGATGATCGAGCGTTTGGAACTGAACACCACAGATGGTGAAACACTCGAGGCACGATGGGATTCCCCGGAAGATCCCTGGGGTGTCGTCGTCTTCTGTCATCCCCACCCCCTCCAGGGCGGCACCATGATGGCGCCTCTGATGATCGCGGTCACCTCCCGAATGGTCGACAGGGGACTCTCCGTGCTCAGATTCAACTTCAGGGGGGCCGGGTCGAGCACCGGGGCCTATGACCGGGGCAACGCGGAGCAAAACGACGTGACGGCCGCCGTCGAAGAGGCCGGAAGGGGAAATCTCCCACTGCACCTCTCGGGCTGGTCTTTTGGTGCCGGGACCGCCCTTCGATGGCTCGGCGAGCACGGGGTCGGCCTCCCTTATGCCGGGATTGCCCCCGACCCCACCCAACTGCCGGATGAGCTGCCGCCCGGCCCGAAGCGAATAATCGTGGGGACGCGAGACCAGGTGATCCCAGTCACCGCCGTCCAGGAGTACGCCGAGAGGCTGGGCATCGACCTGGTTCTGACCCCGGGCGACCACTTCTTCCATGGCCGGGGAAAGAAGATCGGCGACCTCGTCGCCCAGACGTTCGAATAGAGACCGGCCCGGAACGTGTCGGAGTCGTGCCGGATCAGTGCCTGGCCGGCCTGAAACCTCGATTCATCGCTTCCGTCTGGGTGTCCGGGCCAAATGACTGAAGCCCGTTCCGAGAAAGCAGATCCGAGCTCTTCACCCGCCCTTCGAGTACCTGGAACTGATCCTCGTCATCACAGTCGTAGACCCGCATGTCGTCCCTGGTGCCGATGAACCGGAACCCCTCGAACCTGGGCAGACGGCTCAATCGGCCTCGGCCTGAGGCTCGTCGACAAGACCGGTCTGCACCTCGGCCCCACAGTTGGGACAGGTGGCAATCGCTATCTCCCCGACGTAGAACGTGAAGTCGCATTCGGGGCACTCCACCTTCGGCGCCGGCTTGCTGGGCGGCGGCGGTGGTGGCTGGACAAGGCCACTGTCACCCATGGCGTTCGGGGCAGTCGGGTACGGGCCTGGCCCGGAGGCAGGGGCGGATCCCTGCTCACGGACGACATTGACCGATCCGCACACCGGGCAAGCGAAACGCCCGGCACCGGGTACGTCGAACTGGTTACGGCAAGCGCCGCACCGCACCATCATTCTTCTTCACCTCCATCAAGATCCACCGGCTCGCCGACGGCGCCGATTCTCATCAGGTAGTCGGCCTCGAGCCGCAGTATCTCTTCCACGTCGCGGTGAGAGTAGGTGACACCGTGTTTGGTGGCGATTTGCTCGATTATGTAGTCGATCGAGGTCTCGTGGCCACCCGCCACCGTCTCGACCGGGTTGCTGCGGTCATCCTGGGCCAGGCCCTGAAGATAGAAGACCTCCCATTCGAGCACCCTCCGAATGTCGCTGCGCCCGATCCTCGCCGAGCTCTCCGGATCCAAGCCGTCGGCCACGTGCTTGACCGCATCCTCGACCACGTACTCCAACGGGTCGTAGCTGGGTCGTCGCTTGGCCTCCTGCCAGACGATCAAGGCAACAATCAAGAAGAAGACACCAACCAGGATGGCGATGAGGGCGAAGATCGAGGCGGGCACCACCAGACGTTATCCGGCCGGCAAGGAGATGCGGCCAGGCAGGGCCCTGTCTAGAACGCCTCCACCGGGAGGTTCATCACGGCGCCGTCTTCCGACTCGGCCAGGGAGCGACGACCGGCGACCGTCACCGCGGCGTGATCGAGGAACCAGCGTGCGGCGGCAACCTTCCCCCGATAGAACGGGTCTTCGCTCGCCTTGGGCAGAGCGATCTCGGCCTGTCGCAACAACTGCCACGAGATGATCATCTCGGCAACCGAGGCGAGGAGGGCATTCGTCTGCAGACCAACGCGGTAGATCGCCTCGGGCTCTTTGGTGAGAGAGGTCATTAGATCGCTCACCATCGACCCCACATGGGCCTGGACGTCTTCCTGCATGGTGCCGAGCTTCTCCCGCTCCGTGCCCAACGGATCCTCGTCTCCACCGCCCTTGACGAACTCGGTGATCTCCGCAGACAGGGCGGCCAGGGTGACCCCCTGGTCCCGGGCGATCTTGCGGAAGAAGAAGTCCAGTGCCTGGATTCCCGTCGTGCCTTCGTAGATCGTGTCGATCTTGGTGTCCCGGATGTACTGCTCCAACGGATAGTCCTGAGTGAATCCTGAGCCCCCGAACACCTGCAGGGCATCGGCCAGCTGCTCGTATGCCGTCTCCGAGCAGTACCCCTTGACCAGTGGCAGCATCAGATCGGAGCGACGCTCCCATCGATCGTCGTCGGGATGGAGCACCGCCTGATCCTGCACCCACGCCGTGTACATCACCAGAGCGCGGAGACCCTCCGAGTACGACTTGAGATTCATCAACATCCGCCTCACATTTGGATGTTGGATGATGGGAACCCTTGGAGCCGTCTTGTCACCGCCACGGGTCAGGTCGGCGCCCTGCTTGCGCTCCTTGGCGTACTCGAGCGCATTGAGATAACCGGTGCTCAACGTCCCCATCGACTTGGTGCCGATCATCATTCGGGCACTCTCGATCACACGGAACATCTGCCGGATCCCATCGTGTTTGTCTCCGATCAGGTAACCGACGGCTGGGCGATCCATGCCAAAGGTCATCTCACACGTGGTCGAGCCCTTGAGACCCATCTTCTTCTCGATGTTGGTTGCGACCACACCGTTCCGCTCGCCGAGGGTGCCGTCATCGTTGATGAGATACTTGGGGACCAGGAAGAGTGAGAGACCCTTCGTGCCCGGCCCTGCCCCCTCGGGACGGGCCAGCACCAGATGCATGATGTTCTCGGAGGCGTCGTGCTCTCCCCCGGTGATGAAGCGCTTGACACCCTCGATGTGCCAGGTCCCGTCTCCCATGTCGATCGCCTTGGTGGTGGAGGCGCCGACATCCGATCCGGCGTCCGGCTCGGTGAGCATCATCGACCCCGACCAGTGGTTCTCTATCCACAACCGGGCCAGTTCCTGTTGTGCCTCGTTGCCCTCTTCGAACAGGACCCTGGCGAACAGCGTCCCACCGGCGTACCAAGACACAGTCGTGTTGGCCGCCAGCTGCATCTCTTGCGTAGCCCACACCAGACTGGGGGGAACCGGCATGCCACCCAGCTCGGTCGGCGCCGCGAGACGCTCCCAGCCCCCCTCGCGGAAGGCGCGAACACCGGCGAGAACCGACTCGGGGAGATGGATCTCACCGTCTTCGAGTTTCAACGGGATTCGATCCTGGTCGCTGTATGAGGCGGCGAAGTCCTCACGCGACAATCGCTCGATCTCAGTCAAGATGTCGCGGGCAGTCGACTCGTCGATGTCGGACCACTCCCCTGTCCCCAGATAGTCCTGGACCCGATTGACCTCGAAGAGATTGAACTCGACGTCTCGCAGATTGGACTTGTAGTGACTCACGCGCTCTCCTGGTCTTTGAGTGTTGACTCTAATTTGAATCAACGCTCAAAGAAAGTGAATGTTCCCTCTGGGACCGGTGCGTAGGGCCACACCCTCGGGACGGATTAGCGTCTTGACGTGCGCTACAAGGCCGGACTGGAGACAAGAAGCCGAATACTCGAGGCAACCAGGTCGCTGTTGGCCCAACAGGGCCTGGAAGGAACGACCATCAAGGCCGTCTGCGAGGAGGCCGGTGTGCTGCCCGGTTCCTTCTACAACCTCTTCGACTCCAAGGAGCAGGCGGTCCTGACCGTGGTCAGGGAGGCAATCGAAGCCATCGACCCGGACCCCGCCCACCAAGGGACCGACACCCTCGACGATCTGGTGTCCGCCTACATCCGCTTCCTGGTGGAGCAACCCGAGCTGGCTCGTGTCTACATCAGGATCGGTGTCTACGGGGCGGGCTCCAACCCGGATCTGGTCGGTCGAATGATCCGTCATCATCAGGTGAGGGTTGCCCGATTCGGCGAGGCTTTGCTCCGAGAGCACCCGAGCATCGGCCGGGAGATGGCCATGCGAAGTGCGGAGAACCTGGTGGTTGCCCTCAACGGGATCGCCCTACACCGGGTGATCGACCCTGAGTTCGACGTCGAGTGGCACGCCAGGGCGATGCTGCGCGACGTCGCCGCCGTTTAGAGACTCCGACGCACCGCCTATAGGCTCGTTCGATGGAATTCGCCGTTCAGACGCGAGGAGACTGGGAACTGGTCTCGAAATCGGCGCGTTGGGCCGAAGAACGCGGTCTGGCTGCCATTGCCCTCCCCGACCACTATCTGGCTCGCGGCGACGCCACCTCCGAGCCTGCCTTCGATCACCTCGTCCATCTCGCCGGCATCGCCCGCGAGACGAAGAGGATCGAGTTGGTGTCTCTGCTCTCCCCGGTCACATTCAGGCACCCGGCGGTCTACTACAAGATGGGGGTCACCCTGGACGAGATCTCCAATGGGAGGTTCACCCTCGGAGTCGGGACCGGCTGGCTGGAGGAGGAGTTCCGCCTATTCGGCCTCGAATACCCCGACCGCGGTGATCGGTTCGATCTGCTCGAAGAGGCACTGGGTTATCTCAGCGCCGCCATCTCGAAGGAGCCGTCTGGCTTCGCGGGGCCGAACTATCGGCTCGCCGACTTCGATCCCCACCCCCACCCGTCGAACCTTCGCCTGCTGGTTGGCGGTGGTGGGAAGAAGAGGACACCGGTGCTGGCCGGGAAGTACGCCGACGAGTACAACATCTACGCCTGCCCACCGGACGAGTACGCCCGAAACAAGGAGCTGGCCGCCGCGACGGCCGCCGAAGCCGGTCGAGATCCACAAGCGATCCTCTATTCCTCGGCGTGCCCGGTCGTCGCAGCGAAGAGCGAAGCCGAGTACCGGCGTCTGCTCGATCGACTGGCAGAACGGACCAACTCGTCGCCCGATCGGATCGAGGAGGTCTACACGGAGCGCTTCTACCCCCATGGGTCGGGGTCCCGCCCGGCGGAGATGGCAGCTGCCCTGGCGGAGGCCGGGTGCCAGCGGTTCT
>JBAULI010000146.1:0-16188 GCA_049578105.1 Acidimicrobiia bacterium
ATTCATGGGCCGAGGTTACGTGACCGGGCTACTCTCGCCACCCGTGCAGGTGCTTGGGACGAATCTCGACCCCCGATCCGACGAGTACCAGGCCAACCGGGCGGCCATGGAGGAGAAACTCGCCGAGTTCGAGTCTCTGATGGAGCAGGCCCGACAGGGTGGTGGCGAGAAGTACGTCAAACGCCATCGCGACCGGGGCAAGCTCCTGGCGAGAGAGCGAATCGAGCTCCTCATCGATCGGGACTCACCATTCCTCGAGCTATCCACTCTCGCCGCTTGGGGCACCGACAAGAACCTGGGGGCCAACGTCGTAACCGGGATTGGAGTGGTGGAGGGAGTGGAATGCGCCATCCTGGCCCACGACCCGACCAGTCAGGCGGGCTCGATGAACCGCTATTCGGTTGCCAAGACACTGCGGATCATGGATATCGCCAGTGAGAACCGCCTTCCCCTCATAAATCTGGTCGAGTCGGGTGGGGCCGATCTCCCTGATCAGGCCGAGGTCTTCATCGTCGGTGGCAAGTGGTTTCGGAATCTCACCCGGATGTCCAAGAAGGGAATCCCCACCATCGCCCTCGTCTTTGGCAGCTCGACGGCCGGCGGCGCCTACTTCCCCGCCATGTGTGACTACGCCGTCATGGTCAAGGACCAGGCGAAGGTCTTCCTCGGTGGCCCACCGCTGGTCAAGATGGCAACCGGGGAGGAATCGACCGACGAGGAGCTGGGCGGGGCCGAGATGCACTCGAAGGTGTCGGGGCTATCGGACTACTACGCCCAAGACGAGCACGAGGCGATCCGGATGGGCCGGGACATCGTCTCTCATCTCAACTGGCGCAAACAGGGATATGGGCCAACGAAAGACGCACGGGAGCCGATTCATGACATCGATCAAATCCTCGGCGTGATCCCGGCCGACCTTCGGGTCCCCTTCGACATGCGCGAGATCCTCGGTCGTGTGGTCGATGGATCCGAGTTGGAGGAATACAAGGCCACATACGGGACTTCGCTACTCACCGGCTGGGCCTCCATCCATGGCTTTCCGGTTGGCGTGGTTGCCAACCAACAGGGGGTCATCTTCTCGGAGGAGGCCCAGAAGGCCACCGAGTTCATTCAACTGACCAATCGCTACGACACACCGCTCATATTCATCCACAACACCACCGGCTACATGGTGGGGAAGGACTACGAGCAGCGGGGGATCATCAAGGACGGCGCCAAGATGGTGAATGCCGTTGCCAACTCGGAAGTCCCCCACATCACCTTGATGGCCGGGGTCTCCTACGGGGCGGGCAATTACGGGATGTCGGGGCGGTCCTATGAGCCGCGTTTCGTATTTGGATACCCCAACCACAAGGTGGCGGTGATGGGACCGACACAGCTCGCCGGTGTGATGTCGATCATCGCCCGGCAGGCGGCAGAGGCTCGTGGTGAGGTCTTCGACGAGGAGGCCGACGCCAGGCGACGGGCCGACATCGAGAAGCAGATCTCTGATGAAGAGCTCGCCTATTACTCGACGGCCCGAGTGCGCGACGACGGGCTGATCGATCCCCGTGACACCCGCACCGTCCTCGGAATTGCGTTGTCAGCCATCCACTCGGGGCCGGTGAAGGGAACCGACCGCTTCGGCGTCTTCAGGATGTGACCTCGTCACCCGGCGAGGAATGAGAGCCGGACCCGTCGGGTGGTGTTGTCTCCATTGGTGTCGACCAGCACGATCGATTGCCATGTCCCCAGTGTCAGTCGGCCGTCGACCACCGGCACCGTCAGACTCGGCCGATGAAGGCGGGGAGCACGTGATCTCGCCCGTGACCCGGAGAGCCATGACGATGGGACCATCTCCCCTCCTCGGCCGGTAGGAGCCGATCGACGGTCGCCAGAAGGTCATCATCACTGCCCGCTCCGGTCTCGATCACTGCCAGACCCGCAGTGGCGTGGGGGACGAACACCGAGGCCAGACCGTCCCCCCGCCCAGCGACGAACTCGGACACCTCACGGGTCAGGTCTACGACTGTGGGCTTGGCACCGGTCTTGATCGATAGCTCCAAGGAGTCCATGGCTCAAGTGTCGCCATGGGGCTCAGACGCCGCAAACGACTCAGGCGTCGAACTGGATGACTACGTCCTCGTACCCGAGATTGCCTATGAAGCTCGTGAGGACCGACTCGGCGTTGGCCTCGGCCTTGGCGATGATGCCCTCATCCTCGGCACTGTTGACCAGGACGGTCTCGGCGAGCTGACGCGTCTCGGTCTCCAGACGATCGTCGCCCTTGGTGAAGAGCCCCTTGTCCCTCGTCAACACCCGCGTTGCATCGTTGTCGACCGATACGTACTGGATCTCGGCATGGGGAAGAGTCACGGTGACGACTCCGTCGGTAGACACGGAGAAGTCCGATGTCTCGAGTTTTGCCAGATCGACACCGGCCCCGATCCGGGCCACGGCGAACAAGCTCAGCGAATCGCCCCGAGCCCAGTCGAGCCAACCGGCGTCGGTGCCCTTGTCGACGATCGTTGTCTCGATCGTCTCCACGGTGGTGAGATTGGCGAGATCGCGAATCGAGTCGACCACGACAGGACCGACCTGCTCATACGGTTGCGGCTCCAGAGCCGCTGCGACATCGGCCGGGCCGGGGATCGCGCCCACCAGGTCGCGGATCCCGTTGTTGACGAACATGCCGATGATGACGACGACCGCGACGATGGTCCCCATCACAGCCAATGGGACCACCGGAGATCGCCTGCTTTGATTTGCTACCTGCTCGCTCATGGGCGCGCTTCTCCCTCTATTCGTGGAAAGTGATGCCTATTTGACGTCTCCGTCTTGCAGCAAGTTCCCGCCGGTACCCTCGTGCGACTGATGATCACGAGAGTTCTGATCGCCAACCGCGGTGAGATCGCCCGCCGAATCATGAGAACCTGTCGTGAGATGGGTCTCGAGACGGTGGCGATCTACTCCGACCCCGACGCTGCCGCGCCACACGTCCTGGAAGCGGACAGAGCAGTGCGCCTCCCGGGCTCGAGCGCAAGTGACACCTATCTGGAAATCGAGTCCGTTTTGGGAGCCGCCGCGGATTCGGGCGCCGATGCCGTTCATCCCGGATACGGCTTTCTCTCCGAGAACGGTGAATTCGCACGGAGAGTGATCGAGGCCGGCTTGACCTGGATCGGCCCGCCTCCCGATGCGATAGAGATCATGGGCTCGAAGCTCGCGTCGAAGGCGCTCATCGAGAAGGCCGGGATCCCAACACTGCCCAGCACGGACCTCACCGGGCTCTCCGGGACCGCCATCTCCGACGCCGCCGAAGAGATCGGCTACCCGATCTTGATCAAGGCCTCGGCCGGCGGCGGGGGCAAGGGGATGCGCCTGGTGACGGGTCCCGAGCAGCTCGACGAGGCGGTCGCCGGAGCCGGTCGAGAGGCCGAGTCCTCTTTCGGAGACGGGACCGTGTTCATCGAGAAGTACCTCTCCTCGCCCCGTCACATCGAGATCCAGGTCTTTGGAGATGAGCACGGCCAGGTCCTCTCGCTGTTCGAGAGAGACTGCTCTATCCAGCGTCGGCATCAGAAGATCATCGAGGAGGCGCCCGCGCCCGGATTCGACGAGGAGACGAGGGCACGAATGGGTGAAGCTGCCGTGGGAGCGGCCAAGGCCGTCGGATACGTGGGTGCCGGCACTGTCGAATTCCTATACGACCAGGGCCAGTTCTTCTTTCTGGAGATGAACACCCGGCTCCAGGTGGAGCACCCGGTCACCGAGATGGTGACCGGCCTCGATCTGGTGCGGCTTCAGATAGAGGTGGCCAATGGACAGCAGCTCGATCTGACTCCGTCCCTGAATGGCCATGCCATCGAGGCGAGGATCTACGCCGAGGATCCCCTCAACGGGTTTCTCCCGACCACCGGCGTCTTTGCCCGATTCGAGTTCCCCGACCTGGAGGGTCTCCGTGTCGATTCGGGCACGGAGGCGGGGTCGAAGGTAACCGTCCACTACGACCCGATGCTGGCCAAGGTGATAGCCCACGCCGAGACCCGTGATGAGGCCGCGGTGTTGCTTGCACATGCTCTCCGAGGGGCGCGAATACACGGCCCGGCGACCAACAGGGCGCTCCTCACCCGGATCCTCGAGCATGCCGACTTCCGCGGCGGCCCGGTCGACACCGGTTTCATCGAAAGTCACGACATCGAAGACCTGGCCGCACCGCTGGCCGGCCCTCACCGGGAGTGGATCGGTGCAGTATGCGCCGCGCTCTCCGATCAGGCATTGGCCCGTTCGCACGCCACGGTCCTGGGATCGATCCCGTCGGGATGGCGAAACTCCAGTGCCGGTCACCAGGAGCGGGCCTATCGGGGGAGTCATGGAGACCATCTCGTCCGCTACACCGCATCCGACGTCTATCAGGTGGACGGCGCGGTCGATCTGAACGTTCTCGTCTGCCAGCCAGGGAAGGTGGAGATCGAGACCGGGAACGAGGTATTCGAGTTCATCGTCGCCCGTCATGGCGACGTGCGCTATCTCGACTCGGCTCATGGCCCGGTTCAGCTCGTGGCCCTCCCGCGCTTCCCCATCAGTGAGAGCAAGGAGCCGCCCGGATCACTGCACGCCCCGATGCCGGGCAAGGTGGCACGAATAGAAGCCAAGGTGGGTCAGGCAGTGACCCAGGGTCAGACGCTCGTCGTCCTGGAAGCCATGAAGATGGAGCACACGCTCCGCTCACCCCATGCCGGCACTGTGACCAGGGTGGCGCACGCAGAGGGGGACCAGGTCGAGGCCGGGGCGCTGCTGGTGGTGGTCGAGGGAGACTGACGCCGCGACCGGGGCTCAGTCGGAGAAGGCCCCCAGGACCTCCAGGACCCGTTCGATGTCGGCTTCGGTGTGGTCGGCGTTCACCTGGAACCTGATCTCCTCGTCACCCTTGGGCACGACCGGGTAGTTGAGGCCGGTGGCAAGCACACCGTTGTCGTAGAGGTGCTCGACCAGGGCACTGGTCCGCTCGGTGTCACGGACCATGAGCGGCACGATCGGGTGAGGCCCGGGAATCGTCCCGAAGCCCATCTCGACGAGGCCGGACTCGAAACGACCGGTCATCTCGGCGAGATGGCGAAGCCTCTTCTCCCCTTCCGAGCTTCCAGCGATGGCAACCGATGCCGCCGCGGCGGCCGCCTCACCGACGGTTATCGGATTGGAGTAGATGTACATCGAGGCTCTCTCCCTGAGGAAGTCGACGAGCACATCACTTCCGGTCACGTAGCCACCGTTGACCCCGAATGCCTTGCCCAATGTCCCGATCAGCACGTCGACTGGTCCGGACCCGGTCACCTCCTCGGTCCCCCGGCCCGTGGCGCCGTAGGCGCCCACACCATGCGAGTCGTCGACTACAACCACGGCTCCCTCCTCGAAGTCGGCATCGCGGTCATGGGCGATCTGCATGAGCGCGGCGAGGTCGGCGTAGTCGCCACGCATCGAGAACACGCCGTCGGTCACGATCATTGCTCTCTTGGCCGATCCTCCAGCCTGCCCGAGACGTTCGTCGAGCTGCTCGACGTCGAGATGGTCATAGACCACCCTGTCGGCGGGCCGGGCCATCCGAAGGGCGTTGATGATGCAGTTGTGATTCAGCTCGTCGCTGAACACCACGGTCTCCGGGGTGATGAGCGAGGTCAGGGTGGAAAGCACCGTGGCATAGGCCGACGACAGGACCATCGCCATTTGCCGTCCGTGGAAAGCACTCAATTCCGCCTCGAGATCGAGATGCATCTGATAGGTGCCTGAGATGAAGCGGACCGCCCCGGGACCGGCTCCGAAGGCACGGGTCGCAGCCTCATCGGCATCGATCACAGAAGGATGCCGGGAGAGCCCGAGATAGCTGTTGGAGTTCATGCGGATGAAGGAATGATCTGAGCCGGCGAGACGGTAACGAGGCCCGGACGCTCCCTCCGGGGGGACGACACCGGTTATCACCTTCTCTTCACCCTTGGAGGTTCCGGCGCGGGCCAGATCGTCGATCTCAGCCTGGAGCAGGGGTTCGAGACGTTCGTGTGGCATGGGACCCGGGTTTAGCACACGAATAGAGTCGACGGCATGACACGACTTGGATTCATCGGGCTCGGGATCATGGGCCATGGCATGGCCGCCAATCTGATCGAGGCCGGGAACAAGCTGACCGTTTGGAACCGGACCTCCTCGAAGGCGAGCGATCTCGACGTCGCCGTCGCCGCCAACCCCCACGACTTGGGTGAGGCAAGTGACATCGTGTTCCTGTGTGTCTCGGACACACCCGATGTCGAGGAGGTCGTGTTTGGAGACTTTGGGGTGATCCATGGGATGACCGAAGGTGACGTGCTCGTTGATCACTCCACCATCTCGGCCACCGCAACCAAGGAATTCGCCGAGCGCGCCGGCGAGCTGGGCGTCGACTGGCTCGACGCTCCTGTCTCGGGGGGCTCCGAGGGAGCCGAAAACGGGGTTCTGGCGGTGATGGTCGGGGGGCCGGCGCAATCTCTCGACCGTGTCCGCCCTTTCATGGAGGCATATTCACGTTCAATCGTCCACGTCGGTGAGAGCCCGGGATCGGGCCAGACGGTCAAGGCGGTCAACCAGGCGATCTGCGTTCTCAACATCCTGGCGGTGTCAGAGGCCCTCCTGCTGGCCCAGGGGGCCGGTGTCGATGTCCGCAAAGCGCTGGCCGCAGTCGAGGGTGGTGCCGCCGCCTCATGGATTCTCTCCAACCGGGGACCGCAGGTGATCGATCGATACTGGGACCCTGGCTTCACCATCGATCTCCAACAAAAAGACCTCCGCTTGGTGCTGGAGTTGGCTGACGAGGTCGGGATCCCGATGCCCGGCGTGGCACTCGTCTTCCAGCTCTATCGCGCCTTGCAGGCGCAAGGTCTGGGTGGCGAGGGGAACCATGCCCTGGTCAAGGCCCTGGAAGAGTTGGCCGGGACCCAGATCGGCGATTGAATCAGCCGAGCAGGTCCTCTCTCACCCGGGCCACGTGACCCGTGGCTCGGACATTCCGGTAGGCCTTTTCCAGTTTTCCGTCGGGGCCGATCACGAATGTCGATCGGATGAGGCCCTTGCTGATCTTGCCATAGAGCTTCTTGTCGCCCCATGCGCCAAGCGACTCGGCCAAGGCGGTGTCCTCATCTGAGAGGAGGTCGAAGTTGAGACCCTCCTTCTCCTTGAACTTCGCATTCCGTGACGGGGGGTCGGGGCTGACCCCGACGATCTCGTACCCGGCGTCGGCGAACTCGGAGTAGCTGTCCCGAAAGTCACACGATTCCTGGGTGCATCCCGGCGTCATTGCCCGCGGATAGAAGAACATGACCAGGTGCTTGCCCCGGAAGTCGTCCGAGGAGACGATCTCGCCATCCTGGTTCTCTAGCTGGAAGGTGACGGTCTCTGTCATGTGCCGAGGCTAGCCAACGGCCGTGCGAAGCAATCTCAGCCGGCGTCCGAAGCCGCCTTTGCCTCGTCCGAGCCGAGGAATGTCATCCCCCCGGCGAAGAAGCTGAGGGCGGCGGGGAGCCAATAGGAGACGATGCGGAAGATCAGCACAGGTGCGACCGTCGTCGCCGCCGGAAATCCGTAGGCCGAGAGGATGAACACCAAGCCGGCCTCGGTGATCCCCATGCCACCCGGTGTGCCCGGCAGTCCGCCTGCCAACTGGGAGACCCCGAATGCGGCGGCGATCTGAAAGACGTTGACGTCGATACCGAACGCCACCAGGACGAGGCCGAGGGCTGCCGCCTCGAGAAAGACCCGAGCCCAGAGATAGGTCTGGGACTCCGGCCCGGGAAGATGGTCGATGACGGACGAGTCCAGCCTCTTTTTGAGCCCCTTGGGCAAGATTCGGGAGAGGGAGCCGAGCTTGCCGGACCCGAACATCAAGATCAGACCGGCGACGAGGACGAAGGGAGCGAGGACCACGAGGCTCACCGAGAAGATCTGAGCCGACTGCCTGGGGCGGGCAACCAGGAGCCCGATCCCGGTGAGGATCAGCAGGCCGGCATAGTTCAAGAGCACGGTGCGCACGGCGGCACCGGTGGTGCCCGGCTCTTCGTCCTTGACGGTCCAGGACATCGCCACCGGGGTGATCGCCCCACCGGCCGGGATGAGACGCGCCACCCCTGCACCCACCAGGGCGGCCTTGAACGCCGACTGGGCGCGAAGCGTGCCTCCGGCCTGTTCCACCGACTCCTTGTAGAGGAGACCGAAGAACCATTTGGCCGTTATCTGGGACAGAGCGGCCACGAGCACGAGACTCCAAGCGGAGACACTCATCTCGGGAAGCTCGAAGTTGCTGATTATGAAGCCGGCAAAGCCGATGTAGATGACGGCGGCTATCGCCGCAATCCACGCGACGCGCTTTGGGCTCACGGGGTCAGGAGATCGTCCGTGCCGTGTTGAAAGTCGCCGTCCGCAGCTGGATCTGTGTCGAAGATGATCCTTCTCATCGCAGGACGGAAGCCTGGCTCGCTACCCGGATTTCCCTGCATGCGGCGTGCCATCAGCACCACCGACAAGAGCAGGAGGGCAAACGACTCGGTTCCCGATCGTCCCATGGTCGCCGCCACGATCGGGAGCAGGCCCCAGCCGAGGAACCCGCCGACACCGCCACCGAACTTCCAGCCGGCCACCGACCATCCCGTCGTCCACACCAGGAGAACCGGGTCCAAGGCGACCAGGAGCCCGACGGACGTGGCCAAACCGCGACCGGACCGGCCCCGCATGAGGATGGACCAATTGTGCCCGACCACGGCCATGATCCCGATCAGACCGGCGGCGCCCTTGCCATAACCCAAGCCCAACGCGAGGAGCACCGGGACCAGGCCTTTCAGCCCATCGAGGATGCCCGCAGCCATGCCCCAGGGCCACCCGACCGATCTCGTGAGGTTTCCGGCGCCTACGTTGCCACTTCCGACACGTCGGAGATCGACGCCTTTCGCCATGCCCAGAACCTGGGCAAAGGGAATGGAGCCCACTAGGTAGGCCCCGACCATGAAAAGGGGCCAATACATGATGGAAGGTGTATCCGGCATCCGCGCAGAGCACGCTAGCTAGTCACCCCAACCAGTGAAAGGCAGATGTAGCTCGCGACGGTGCCTCGAGCGCCCCACCGACCAGGCTCCCAATTCTGACAGGGCCCGAAAAAGGGGGCTCATCGAGAGCGCGACATCCAAGAGTCGGCAGATTGGTTATCGTCGATGAGAGTCAGATTTTGAGCTGTCGACGGAGACCGAGACCATGGCCATGAAGATCACCTACGCCACCATGTCGCTGGACAACGAGGAGATGAATGCCGCTTTCGAGCAGGCTCTCGAAGATGTGAAGGATCGGCTGGGACAAGACCACGGCGTGATCGTCGCCGGCGAGGAGCGTCTGGCCCGGGAAGCCTTCGAGGAGAGGTCGCCGATCGACTCCTCACTCGTCATAGGGAGGTATGCCCAGGCCACTGCCGAGGACGCGGACGACGCGATCGCCGCCGCCCGAGCCTTTGCCCCTGAGTGGGAAGCCCTTGGGTGGGAGAGGCGCCGCGATCTCATGCTCGCCGCCGCCGAGATCATGGAGGACCAGATGTTCCCGCTGGCGGCCGTCATGTCCTACGAGGTCGGGAAGAACAGGCTCGAATCGCTGGGGGACGTGGCAGAGACCGTCGAGTTCCTCCGTTACTACTCGAACCAGATCACCGAGCACGACGGGTTCGTCACCCCCCTCGGCTCGTACGGGCCCAACGACGTGAACACGTCGGTCATGAGGCCATTTGGAGTCTGGGCGGTGATCTCGCCCTTCAATTTCCCACTGGCGCTGGCGGGCGGACCGTCGATCGGCGCCTTGATCACCGGGAACACCGTCGTCGTCAAGCCTTCCAACACGGGTGCAATGATGGCCCTCGAGTTCTATCGCATCATGCGCGAGGCCGGGCTTCCCAAAGAGGCTCTTCACATACTCACGGGAGGCGATGACGCCGGCGACGCAGTGGCCCATCACGAGGGCATCGACGGTCTCACCTTCACCGGCTCCTACCCGGTCGGGATGTACCTGTATCGGACTGTCAACGACAAGCGCCCCAAGCCCGTCGCCTGTGAGATGGGTGGCAAGAACCCGGCGATCGTGATGGGCACGGCCGACCTCGATGTTGCTGCGCAGGGGATAGTTCGGGGTGCTTTTGGGCTGTCGGGGCAGAAATGCAGTGCCACCTCCCGTGTCTACGTGCAAGAAGAGGTCTACGACCAGCTCGTGGGGAAGCTGGTCGACCTGACCAAGACACTCACCGTCGGCGATCCCCTGCAGAAGGACACCTTCATGGGGCCAGTCATCGACCGCGATGCCATTGCCCGCTTCCAGAAGGCGGTCGACGAGGTCGAGAAATCCGGTGGTGAGATCTATGTCGGAGGTCATGTCCTCGACAACGGCGACCTGGCCCGGGGCAACTACGTCGAGCCGACCGTCGCCAGTGCTCCCCTCGACTCATGGCTGTGGACGGACGAGCTATTCATGCCTTTCGTCACCGTGGCGAAGATCAAGACCCTCGATGAAGGGATCGGGCTCTCGAACCAGACCGAGCTCGGTCTCACGGCCGGTCTCTTCACCGGCGACCAGGCCGACATCGACGAGTGGTTCTCCAAGATCCAGGCCGGGGTCACCTACGTGAACAGGGCGGCCGGCGCCACCACGGGGGCGTGGCCGGACATCCAGTCGTTCGGCGGTTGGAAGGGGTCCGGCACATCCGGTGTAGGCGGAGGAGGGCCTTGGTATCTCCGTCAATTCCTGCGGGAGCAGTCGCGGACGCTGATCAAGAGCTGAGCTGCTTCACCCTCTCAGGGTGACTCGAACCTGATTCTCAACCCGTCCGGGTCATCGATCTCGATGGCGTTGTCACTGGCCGACATCACGATGCCGAGACTCCCGAGGTGCTGGCCCCACCGCTCCAAGTCCTCCACTTCGAAACAGAGCAGATCGGGCCGGCCGCCACCTTCCACCAGCTCGATCCGCTGCCCCCGCGCCGACTCGACTACCGCGCGGGCTACACCCCTGCTTGGGGTGCGGAGATGCTCGAATCCGAGCCTCGCCTCGTAGAATTCGAGGGAGGTCGCCAAGGAGCCGACACCCACACGCACGGTGATGGCACCGATACCGTCTGGAGCTCGTAGCGGGCCACCACCCTCCATGACCTGTTTGGCCTCTTCGATGGTGAATCGCCCGGCCGTCACCTCGCGTCCGACGATGAGACCCGCCAGGCGGCGGCCGGAGGCCTCCAGTCGAACCATGTCTCGGAGGTCCTCTAGGTCGCGAACCCCGCCTGCGGCGACGACGGGTTGCTCGACCGTAGTCAGTGACTCGTGGAGGATCTGCAGGTTCGGTGCGTCGGCAAGGGCGTCCCGCCCGGCCTCGGCCACCAGGAAGGCGACCACTCCGGCCGAGGACATCTCGATGAGGACCTCCTCGAGATATCGCCCGCTGTTCTGGGTCCAGCCCTTGGTTGCGATCTCCTCGTCGGGTCGAACGTCGAGCGAGACGACGATCTTGTCCGGGTTCTCGCGACACAGGTCCCAGACCATGTTCTGGTTCTCGATGGCGGCGGTCCCCATGACGATCCGCCAGGCGCCGTTCTCGATCAGGCGCCGCGCTTCCATCTCCGATCGGATTCCCCCGGCGACCTGAACCGGCACGCCGGCCTCCTCGATCATCGTGTCGATGAGCTCGCGGTTGCGATAGTCGCCGTAAGCAGCGGCGTCGAGGTCGACCACGTGGATGTAGTCCACGCCCTGCTCAACCCAGTGCTTGGCGCGTGCGACCGGATCGTTGTCCAGGGCGATGGCCTCGTCGAGGTCCCCATGAGGCAAACGCACGGACAGACCACCCAAAATGTTGACTCGGGCGTAGAGATCCATCACTGGAACCTACCAACCGAAGTTGAACGGTGGGCAAACGCGCCCGAGCTCACCGGTCGTCATCGACCGAAATGCCCAGTGCCTTCTCGGCCTCGTCCAGGGTCTGGCCACCCAGGGCGACGGGCGCGAACAAATCGCCGAGGCGCTGCAATCGGTCCCAGAGGTTGGCGATGGTGACGTCGCCGTTGGCCAGGACCCCCAGCTCGTCCCATGTGATCGGCGCCGAGACGGGGGCGCCGCGGCGTGGTCGCACCGAGTATGCGGAAGCGACCGTCTGGCCCGATGCGTTCCGATTGTGGTCGATGAAGACCTTCCCTTTCCGCTTCGGCTTGTCCCATTCCATGGTCAGGTCATCGGGGTTGGCGGCGGCGAGATAGTTCCCCACCTCACCCACGAAGCGCCGGACACGGGCATAGTCGTGGGTGGGCTCGAGCGGAACGTAGACGTGCAATCCCCGCGAGCCGGAGAGCTTTGGATATCCCGCCAGCCCGAGGCGGCCCAAGGCGACCTGGAGCAGACGGCCCCCTGCCACCACCTGGTCCCATGTGGACCCTTCTGCGGGATCGAAGTCGAATATCGCATAGTCCGGGTGCTCCAACGACCCGGCGCGGGAATGGAACGGGTGCACCTCGATACAGGCCATGTTGGCGAACCACATGAGCGCCTCCCGACTGTCTGCGAGCAGAAACTCGATCACACCACCTTGCGAGTCGGAGGCCACGGGCACCCTCCTCATCCAATCCGGCTGGTGACCCGGTGCCCGCTTTTCGTAGAAGGATGGCCCGCCGACCCCATCGGGGTAGCGACTCATCGAGATGGGCCGTCCCTCGAGATGAGGCAGCAGGACCGGCGCCACCGAGGCGTAGTACTGGATGAGATCACCCTTCGTGTAGCCATCATCGGGAAATAGCACCTTGTCGATGTTGGAGAGGCGAAGTGGCCGATCGAGGCCACGGGGCTGGAATTGATCGCCCTGGCGGTCGACGGTCAACGGCTGGGGGAACTCGATCGGGGCGGTGGCCAGATGACGACCCTCGGCCATCCGGGGGCGATCCGTGATCCGGGAGCTCGCCTCGGCCCAAATGGCGTCGTGGCTGGGCAGGTCGCGAGCTTCGGAGATCAGAATCATCGCCATATCCGCCTCCATCACGGCGTCGACCAACGGGCCGACCCTGAGGGTCCCCTGACCGTATGGGATGTGGCGGATCTCCCCGGTCGCCCCGAACTCGTTGTCGGAGAACTGGGTCTGAAGCGGGGAGATCATCCACCCGGGGAACTGCGCCCGGATGAAGGCGAGAACGGACGAGAAGGCCCCCTTGGAGGTCAGGCCGCCCCCCGTCATGGCGTGGAGATGGGCCCAATCGACGACCGGTCTGACGAATTCGTACTCGGAGGCCAATTGCGCGATGTCTCCCAGGCTCCCGAACGACCGCTGGTTACCGGCGGTCTCCAGTCCAAGCCCGACCCCCAACCCGGTCACCTTCGGCGACACCTGATCGAGTCTCTCCCGGATACGTCCCATCAACACTTCGGGATCCTCGGAGTAGTTGGATCCGAAGTGGGCCACGATCACCGGGGCGCCGAGCCATCTACCCAGTTTCATGGTGTGCTCCAAGGCCGCCAGTGACTGCTTGCCCCGGTCATCGTCCGGCAGCGTCAAGCCGGCGAAGTAGGGAGCATGGACCGAGAGGCGAAGACCTCTCGACGCGGCCAGCTCGCCGAAATCGCTGCAACGCTTCTCCTTCCAGGGAAACCCATCCACGAAGGGCAGCTCGAGGGCGGCGTGACCCTTCTCGACGAGCCCATCGAGGAACTCGGCATCCTTTCCATCCTCGGGAGGAAGTCTCGAAATCCCAAAGCGAATCGCGCTCACCATCTCTAGTGTGCCTCATGCGAAAAAGGCTTGAACTCATCGTGGCTGCAATCGCCACTTTTGCCCTGCTGGCCGCTTGCAGTTCGTCAGCGAACCCGAGCACGACCACCGGAGTCACCACCGCACCGACGACCACCACGACGGAGCCGGGCACCACCACTTCCTCGGCGGACACCACCACGACGACGGCCGCGCCCACGACGACGACGCCCACTCCCGACCAGACCTCGACACTCCTCCTCTATCCGTTCTCGGAATTGGGACCGAACTGGACCGAAACGTTCTACCCGTACGGCGACACCGAGGACACCATGAGCACATCTCCCGGCGGTGACAACGGAAGCGTCGACTGGGGGCCCGACTACGGCACCCAGACACCCGACGGCACCTGGTGGTTTCTCGACGGCGCCAATCTGCGCATCGCCCACTTCGCCACCGATGGGACCTATCTGGACCAGATACCGATGCCAACCGACCTCCTCTCACAGGGCATCTACTTCCAATACCAGCTGCCCCAGGCCCTCGACGACGGGTCCATCTGGATGAGCGGATACGGGCGTCCCCTGGTTCGGATCGCCGACGGAACGGTGAGCGGGTCGACGATCGCCGACTCGATACCGTGGACCACGACCGACGGCACCTACCTATACGGGTTCTCGCTCGATGACGGCGCCATGGCCCGACTCGACCCGAACAACCCGCCTATCGAGACGGTCGACTGGTTCACCACCCGGAGCGGCACCCGATATCGCATCACCGTCCAGGGCGACGAGGTGCTGGTCGAGCTGCCCGACGGCCCGGTTCCCCTGACCCGGACGCTGCAGATGCGGTTCTCGGAGGACCCGAACGTCGTGGCCCATGCCGGCCTCGAGGTGGATACCGGTGTCGACGGCAGCATCAACATCATCCTGTATGGAGCGCCCGAGTCCGACGAGACAATGGGTGTTGGCGCGTTTGTCACCATCACGGCCGATGGGGTGGTGGGCGAGTCGGAGCCGATCCGGGACCCGTTCAGCCCGTCGGATCCGGGTAGCCCGGCCCATCTAGGTGTTACCCCGAAGACGTCGACACCCTGGCTGATGATGATCGACGAAGACGGAGTGAGGGTCTACACCAAGGGCGGGTGACCGGTCGATCTCATCGGATCAGCTGTCGAGGTCGGCGACCCTCCCTACCCGACTCATCGCCTCGGAGAGCTCGCGTGCGCCTTCGGCCCCGAGTGTGTCGAACACCAGCTGTCTGACCTTGGCGAGGTGGGCCTCGGACACCTGCTCGGCGTGCTCCGCTCCGGCGTCGGTGAGACGGGCTTCGATGACCCGGCCATCCTCGGTGGAGTGTCGTCGCGTGATCCATCCCTCGTCCTCCATGCGGGATACGGCATGGGAGAGACGACTGGGGGAGAACCCCACCTCCCGGGCCAGATCACTCATGCGCATGCTGCGCCCGATCGATCGATGAAGCTGGCTCAGGATCCCGTAATCGTCATGAGTCATGCCCGCCTCATCCCTGAGCTGGCGATCGAGGGCATTTAGCAGTGACCTCATGCCGCCGACGAGTCGCAACCAGGTGCGCAGCTCGGCCCGGTTCAGTTTCTGCGATGACATCGGTCACCTCGCCTGTCTGAAATATTTGAACCTTCAACCAGGTTAGCCGTAGGGTCAATCATCGACGACCGAGACTCGGGAGCACGTCATGCCAATCAATCGTCTCAACCATGCGGTCCTCTACGTGCGGGATGCCGATAAGTCCGCCGATTTCTACACGGGGACACTTGGCTTCCGTCGTCTCCCCCTCGAGTTCCCGGGTGCCGTCTTCCTCCAAGCCGAAGGCTCGACCAACGATCACGATCTCGGGCTGTTCTCCATCGGCGAAGCGGCGGCGCCATCACCGGCCGGAAGAGGGGCAGTCGGCCTGTACCACCTCGCCTGGGAGGTCGACACCCTGAATGACCTGGCCGCCATCGGCCAGCGCCTCTCCGACGCCGGCGCACTGGTGGGAGCAACCGATCACGGCACCACCAAGGCCGTATACGGCAGGGACCCCGACGGGATCGAATTCGAGATCTCATGGCTGGTTCCCGCCTCATTGCTGACCGACGACATGACCCCCACCGCCCGACGTCTCGACCTCCAGTCGGAGATCGAGCGGTTTGGCGGCGACACCCTCGGCGGCGTGGGCGTCAGCCGCCCCAAACCGGTAACCGCCTGAGAGGGGACCACTCCGTCCTCATCGCCTGGGGCCGATTCGGCGACTACAGGCTCCGAGTTCCACAGACGCCACGTCAAGCTGTTGACCCAACCACTCGGCTGTATCCTTGACCGCGAATTCACCGGCCATGGATTCGCTCCTGGGTCTCTAGCTCAATTGGTAGAGCAGCGGGCTTTTAACCCGAAGGTTGTGGGTTCGATTCCCACGGGACCCACC
>JBAULI010000147.1:0-7711 GCA_049578105.1 Acidimicrobiia bacterium
AACCAGCGGTCCTGAAGTGCGACCAATTGTGGAACCTCGAGCTGGCCAAAGCCATCTGGCAGCGTCACCGGTGGTCCCACCACCCAGTCGAACAGGTCCTCGGAGACGGCGTGACCCAGCACGCCTCTCTCCAGCGGGGCCCCGGATCTCGCCCTGGCGGTGATCAGGGCATGGAACCGCCGGTCTCCGGGAACCTTGAACACCCATGGATCGCGCCAGGCCTGGTCATGCCACATCCCGGCGTCCAGTGTCTCGTACCAGGACGGGTCGGTCTCGATGACGGGGTGGCCGACTGGCCTCTCCCAATGATCGAGATCGTCGCTCACCACCACCCCAATCCGTTGCACACGGCCATCCTCGATGGTGGAAGTGCCGGTGTAGAGCATGTGCCAGCGACCCTGGTCGCGAGTGATGCTCCCGGTCCAGGTGCTGAGGTCGTCCCAGGCGCCCGAGGGGCCGGGCTCGAGCGCGTCGGGTCGCAACTCCCAGTTCACGAGGTCACCCGACACGGCGTGCCCGATCGACACGTTCCAATGTCTGGCCGAGGGGTCGCCGATGCCCTTCGGCGCCTGGAGGAAGAATAGGTGGTGCACGCCTGATTCCTCTGTGTGCCAGAAGTCCCAGATCCACTTGTCTTCCAATCGGAGGCTCAATGTCTGCCCTCTCTGCCCGACTCGTTCAGGGCGTCGACACGCTAATCGCGCCGTTCCAGGGGAGGGAGTTGTCAGGTCCAGGGGAGGGGGGAGCCGGGCGGGCTCCCCCTCACCCCCAGTGGGAGGCCTCAGAGATCCAGAGGTTCCAGGGTTGTCGCGGACTTCTGAGGTTGGTTGGGCCCGTAGTTACCCCCGAATCCTCATCTCCAAACATCCTCATCCTCATCTTCAAACCTCGTTGTCTCCGCCCCGCCTCCGTCGATTTGGCCAAATGCGTTTCGACTTCACCCGAATCGGGAATAATCAGCCGGAGAAGTCACCCGAGAGAGATCTGATGGCGAAGAGGGTCGACCCGCACGCCAAGTGTCGGTTCATCATCAGCGCCCGACCTGAGGCCGGTGCGCAGGCGAGACGCGCTCTCCACGAGTGGATGCCGTCGAATCCACGACTCGACGATGCCCAACTCGCCTTGACCGAGTTGGTCAACAACGCAGTTCTCCATGCCGGGCTCGGGAGGGGAGAAGTGCTGCAGGTCGAGTTCGAGGCTCTGGATGGGCACAACCGATTCACCGTGCGACACTCCGGCAAGATGTTCGAAGCGGTGGAGCGACCGCCCTCTCCGGAGGCCGCAGCGAGCCGCGGACTTGCCATAGTCGGCAGAATCGCCGACCGTTGGGGTGTAGACGAGAGTGACGACCAGGTGTGGACCTGGTTTGAGATGAGTCGGGAGACCGCCGACGTGAGTGGGGCGTAGGCTCCTTGGGTCGCAGGTGGAGTGGGCACGGGCAGAAAGGGTTCGGACGATGGGTTTAGGTCCAAAAGTGGATTTCCAAACGACACGCGTCGGGTCCCACGACGTCGTCGTCGCCACCGGCGAGATCGACTTGGCATCGGCCCCCGACCTGCAGGGCGCATTGGAGGGGTTCGACGGCCAGGAGGTGATTCTCGACATGAGGGGTGTCGAATTCATGGACTCGGCCGGTCTGAAGGTCCTCATCAATCAGAGGGCGCGCCTGGGTGACTCGGGCGGATCGCTCAAGCTCGTGGTCGGAGATGGCAACGTGATCAGGCTGTTGGAGCTGACCGGAGTTCGCGACGTCTTCGAGATAAGCGAAGCCATCGAATAGTGGCGACCGAGACTCCCCAGCCGGTTTTCCTGGCTGAGGTTCGACTCCCGGACGGGCCACGGGCACCGTTCGTCGCCAGACGATTCGTGGCCGCCCTGATCACGGAGGCCCCCTCCAGCCGACCGGTCGACGCCGCCCTCCTCGTCAGTGAGATGGTGACCATGATGGTCGACCCCGATGCCGCCCTCTGGCTCCGTGTCGACGAATTGCCCCGTCGTGTGCGGATCACCGTCCGTGGCGGGGGACCGGTGAGCTCCGACACAGGAGTTCTCGTGGAGAGACTGCTCGACCGCCTCTCGGACGGATGGGCGATCGAGGACGACTCGATGTGGTTCGAGCTGGAGCTGATCCGGCGTCAGACCCTCTCCCACCTGAGTGATGAGGAACTGTTCGCGCTCGCCCCGACCGATCGCGAGGCTCGTGATGAGATCTTCGGCCGTTACGAGGGGTGGGCGGCTTCGGTTGCGAACCGATTCCGACGTCGCGGCGCCCATTACGACGACATCGGTCAGGCGGCATCCATAGCGTTGGTGAACGCAATCGATCGCTTTGACCCGGAATTCGGGGTCAAGTTCACCACCTACGCTCGCAAGACGATCATCGGGACCCTCAAGAGGTATCTGCGAGATTCGACCTGGTCGGTGCGGGTCCCGCGCTCACTTTCCGACGCGACCGTGGAGCTCAAGCGGGCACGGGCCGAGCTGAGTCAGAAGCTGGGTCGGGCACCCGACCCCGAGGAGCTGGCCGAGGAGCTTGGCCGGTCGGTCGATGAGGTGCAGGCGGCGATACAGGCGGCACTGGCCTACGACGCCCGGTCGGTCGACGCCCCGGCCGGCAAGGACGACCAATCCAATCTGCTGAGTGTCATGGGAGACGACGACGAGCAGTTCGACCTCGCCGACATCTGGTACTCCCTGGAGCCACTGATCGCCGATCTGAGCGATCGCGAACAGGAGGTCCTCTTCCTGCGCTTCTTCGAAGACATGACCCAGACCGAGATCGCCGAAGTCGTCGGGGTGTCTCAAATGCAGATCTCGAGGATCATCTCGAGATCTCTCGAGCAGCTGAGGGAGAGTCTCGGGGAACAGGCTCAGGAAGCCTGATCCCCAGGATCCCACCCGATGACCAGGGCAGCGGCGTCGTCGAGCTGCTTGTCGTTGACCAATCCGAATAGCGCATCCAGCACTGCCTGAGGCGTGGGCTCGGCAGCGGAGACGGCATCGGCGATCACCAGAAGACCGGCGTCGATGTCGTGATCGATGTTCTCGACGATGCCGTCTGTCATGAGGATCATGATCGACCCGGGCTCCAATTGTGTGATCTTCTCCATGCGCTCCAGGTGGAAGGGGCTTCCCACCGGTGGCCCGGTGCCCTCTTCCTCGATCCTCACCTGGCCCGAAGGCTCTCTGATGAGCAGGGGGACGTGGCCCGCCCTGGTGTAGGTGAACTTGCCGCTCCTGGGATCCAACAGCCCGTAGGTGATGGTTGCCATGATCCGAGACTCCACCACCGTCGAGCTGAGTAGGTCCATCTGTGCGGCCGGCCCGAGGCTGACGGCGATGGTCTGACCTCGGAGGACGTTTCTGAGCTGGGCCATGTTCGATGTTGCCTCGGTCCCGTGCCCGACAACGTCGCCGATGGTCACGGCGAGGTCGCTACCCAACATGTAGAGGTCGTACCAGTCGCCGCCGGACATGGTTCGCACCGAGGCGGGGACATAACGGGAAGCGACTTCGACATTGTCCACGGTCGGGAAGGAAGCGGCCACGAACCACTCGCGGAGCCCGTCGGAGAGCTGGGTGTACTCGCTGAGAGCTCGGGCGCGTTCGCGGGTTGCCTGGACCGTGCTCACCGCAACAAGGAGTGCCACGATGAACAGGGTGCCGAGCAGGACGGACCGGGTCCACAGTCCGCTGCTGGCGCTCTCGAGCTTGTCTCGGGCCATCCGGGTCACCCGACTGTTGATCGTGGGTATCAGAGAGTTGACCTCTTCGATCCGCTTGGTGCTCAGCTCGTACCACTGTTCAGGGGTGGTGCTGGTCACTCCGTCGTCGATCGTGGTCAGATCGGCCAGCACGGTGTCGACCTGGTCGGTGTCGGGACCGGTTCGAATCTGCTCGATCGTGTCGAGGAGACTCCCTTCTGCCAGCGACCGCGCCTGGAAGAACCCCTGGCGGATGTTGTCGGTCACCACGTCGAGTTGCAGGAGGAGCTCATCAGTCGGAGTGCCATCGGCCAGCAACGCCTCCTGAACCAGGTAACGCTGATTGTGCATTCCCTCGACCACCGACAGGAGGGCGCCGATCAAAGCGCGGTCCTGGATCGTCTCGGGGTCATCGGGCTGTTTCACCAACTCGGCGGAGGCGCCGTTGGCCTGCTCGACCAACTCCGTGTACAGGGGGTAGGTCGACTCGGTGCTGGGCTCGAGAGTCGCACTGCGGAACTCCGCCAGTGAGACCGATGAGGCCAGCACGTCACTGATCGACGGGCTGGCGAGGTCCGGTATCTCATCCCGATACTGGGACCACGCCACTCGAAGGTCGGTCAACGATTGATCAGTGGCCTCGATGGCGACTTCGTAATCGGGCCGTAGCGATGAGAAGAATCGGGTGGCCACCACGGCCGCCAGGCCGCGTTCGGTCTGCAATGCAAAGGTGGTGTCGAGCGAGCGCGCAGTCAGTTCGGCTATGGCCACGGTGTTGTGCGCGTCGGACAACTCGCGGCGAGAGCCGGTCACCGCCAGGGCCAGCACCGCCAGGACGCCAAGGACGATGGTCCCTGCCAGGGCAATGGCAACGGCCGTCGACGAGAAGCGCTCTTTCATCGTGTCACCCAACCGATTCGACTCGATCGCCCGCGGGCATCGACCTGAGTGTCCCGCTCAACGGCCCCGATGGTACTTGGACCGCTCTCAGACACGACATGGGGCCGTCTGCGTTCCGGCTAACGGGGCCTGACCGCCCTATAGACGGCTCGAATACCGCCGATAAAGGACTGTGGTCACTTTGGAAAGAAGCCTTCGAGTGCCCCTCCCCGGGACCAGGCAGGTCGCAGTCCCGCTGGCCTGGGTGCTCGGGCTGGTCGTGCTGGTCGCTTTGGCCGGCCTTCTCGGCGTCGCTCGAGCATCTCAGATAGCGGTAACGCTCCTCGTCCCGGCCGGTGTGGTCGGCTGGTTCTGGCGGCAGGCCCGAGATCGCATAGCCGACGTCGAGCGGTCCCGGCTTGGCGGAGGCGAGGACGTCGACCGTGTGATGGCCAAAGCCCGCGCCGAGCTACTCGCCGGCATAGCACATGAGTTGGTGCTCCATCCGGAGAGATGCAGCCTCAGGGCGGAGACACTTGCCGTGGCGGTCGATTACCGCTTTGCCAGGCCGGAGCTCAAAGTCGCCGTGCCCGATGTGGTGATGGTGACCGATCCCCATCTCTTCCGGTATCTGCTGCACTCCCTGGTGGCGAATGCCGTTGCGCACGGTGGCTCCCGGATCGCGATCTGGGCCGAGACCGAAGAGTCGTCGGTCTGGATAGCCGTCTCAGACGATGGGCCAGGAGTGCCCGCCGACTTGGAGCCCAGGCTCATGGAGCGGACCGTGGACCTGGTGGGGACATCCGATCCGGCGATGCCCGGTTCCTCGGGTCTTTCCATCGCACGCACGATCGGTGAGGTCCTCGGGGGCCAGCTGGCATACAGGCGTGACGCCCGATGGACCCATTTCTCGCTGAGACTTCCGTTGGGGGTGGAGACGGGGAGGCAGCCGGCACCGTCACATCGGCCGATGGAAGCCGGGGTCACTTGAGCGATGACGGCCCGTCAGGCCGTGCTTCTCACCGCGGCGCTGGCCGTGACGGCTCTTTTCGCCCTGCCGGCATTTGCCAGCGAGACTGCTGACACCTTCTACCTAGGCACCGACGGGTTTCCGCAGGGGTCCCTCTCCCTTGCCGTAGAGGGTGGCCAGATGCCCAATTTCGATCCCGGTCGTGACATCCACCCGGGGCTGTTGTTGTCGAGAACGGAGCGTGGGTTGTCCGAGGCCAACGACACCGGCTATCAGCACTGGCAGGTCGGGATGGAGGGAAAGCGGGTGCAGGGCTATCCGACCGTGGTCGTCTGGAGCGCTCCGGCCGACTTTGATGCCGCCCTGTCCGGCATGTATGACGTTTATCTCCTCGACTGCCCGAGCTTTGGGCAGCGATGCGACGAGCTGGGCCGTCAGAGGCTGACGGTCCCAAAGGGTGCCGGGTCGGATTGGGTCGAGTCGACCGCGACATTCCCCGCCGTCGACCATGAGTTCGGAGCCTCGCGATACCTTGCCGTTCGCATCGTCGTCCCGGCGGAGTCCGAGTCCGACATGATGTTTGCCTTTGGGTTCCCGAAGCAACGCTCCCGACTGACCTTCACCGCCGCGCCTCCGGTCGCGACCACGTTGGCCGTTGCCCCGGCCCCGATCAATCCGGACCTGGAGGGCAAGCGGACATGGTTCTCCCCTCCGGCCACGGCGATCGTGCCCACGTCGGCGGACGAAGCCCGTCCCGAATCTTCCGGGCTCGCCCCGTGGCTGGCAACCATGGCCATCACCACCGGTCTTCTCGCCTTGTTCAGCCTCACCATGTTGACCAAGCTCGGTTCGGGGGCGAAGGGTGAGCCCGCCATGGTGCTGGCCGCCAACTTCCGACAGATGGGTGCGCCATCGATCGATGCACAGGCGGCCGCCCCGGCATCGCGCGCCGGGTCGTAATTACCTTGACATGGCTGTCATCGCCAGGCCAGAGTGCCGAAAAGGCTCGGTGTCGAGCCAAACCGACAGAGAGGTCGAAATGAGGAGTGCAACGAGATTCGTGGGCCCCGGAGGCTCGCTCGGAGATGGCATGGCCTGAGCCGTTACCAGGCCCCTGTTTGCCCCGAGCCGCCGACGAGGCGGCTTTCTCTTTGCCCCAGGTGTCAGCAGGCACCCGTACGAGAAGGAAGAAATGATGAGTCAATACGACCCCAATGTGAATCTCGCGACGGCTTGCCTGCGTATCGATGCAAGAGCGTTGGAAGCGTCCAATCGGAGACTCTGCGACGTGTCGAGACGCAGTTCTGCCGGGTCGTCGACGGCGGCGCCGGTCGAGATCGAAGCGCATGGGCGCTCGATCGAAACGGAGGCGAACCGGAGGGAAGAGAGCCTCGTCGGCTCAGCCAGATGACCGTTCCGGGGCCAGGTCGACGGGACAGTCCTCTACAATCGGCCATTGATCGGCCAGAAAGACACTTTGCCTCGCCGCGCCACCGAGACGGCCCTGCTCACCGAAGACGACCTCTACCTCTGGAACGAGGGGACCCACTACCGGCTCTACGAGAAGATGGGAGCTCACGGGACCCAGAAGGGGACTCACTTCGCGGTCTGGGCGCCCAATGCAGACCGAGTGTCGGTGATAGGGGATTGGAATGGCTGGGATCCCGAGACCAACCCGCTCAGCCCCCGTGGCTCATCGGGGATCTGGGAGGGCTTCGTCCCCGACGCCCATCCCACGGCGGCTTACAAGTATCGGATAGTCAATGGTGCCTTCTCTGTCGAGAAGGCCGACCCGTTCGGGTTCCATCACGAGACGCCCCCCCAGACGGCGTCGAAGATCTGGGACCTCGGCTACGAATGGGGTGACAAGGACTGGATGGGCGAAAGGGGGAATCGGAACTCGCTGGGCGCACCGGTCAGCGTCTACGAGATGCACCTCGGATCCTGGCGCAGGGGCGAGGCGGGTCGTCATCTCACCTATCTCGAGCTGGCCGACCAACTTCCGCAGTATCTGAGCGGGTTCGGATTCACCCACGTCGAGTTCCTCCCCGTCATGGAGCATCCTTTCTATGGCTCCTGGGGATACCAGACGACCGGGTACTTCGCTCCGACCAGTCGTTACGGGACACCTCAGGACTTCATGACCCTGGTCGACGAA
>JBAULI010000148.1:0-15201 GCA_049578105.1 Acidimicrobiia bacterium
AAGGCGACTCAGGATCTGACCGAGAAGTTCGGGCCGAAACGCTGTTTCAACGCACCCATCGCCGAGTCATCGATCATCGGGGTGGCGATTGGGATGTCCGCCACCGGCTTCAGAGTGATCCCCGAGATCCAATTCGCCGACTACATCCATCCGGCCTTCGACCAATTGGTCTCCGAAGCATCCCGCATCAGCTATCGCTCGGACGGCCGATGGACGGTGCCCATCGTGGTCCGCACGCCGTACGGGGCCGGAATCCACGGAGCCCTCTATCACTCCCAGTCGATCGAGTCCTTCTACAGCCATGTCCCCGGCTTGAAAGTGGTCGTCCCGTCCACCCCGGCCGATGTCAAAGGGCTTCTCTTCAGTGCGATCGAAGATCCGGACCCTGTCATGTTCCTCGAGCCGAAGAAGCTCTACCGGCTGGCCAAAGGCCCTTATCCCGAGGGCGATCACCGGGTCCCGCTGGGACGCGCCTCGATACGTCATCAGGGCACGGATCTCACCATCCTCGCCTACGGGGCGATGGCCCATTTCGCCATGGAGGCGGTCCCGATCCTCGAGGAGTTCGGTGTGAGCCCCGAGGTGATAGACCTGAGGACCCTCAAGCCACTCGATTGGCCGACGATCGAGGAGTCGGTCAAGAAGACGTCCCGGGTGCTGATCGTCCACGAAGACAACGAGTTCGTTGGCTACGGCGCCGAGCTGGCAGCACAGATCGCCGACAAGACGTTCGAATGGCTCGATGCGCCGATCAGGCGCTACGCCCTGCCCGACGTCCCCATCATGCCCTATGCCGGGTCACTGGAGAACAACCTCTACCCGAACGCCGAGGGCATCGTCCGGCATGCTCAGGAGCTGGCCAAGTACTAGAGCCTGCCCGGCCGGGGCCGTCACAACGACACGTTTCCATTCGATCCTAAGGTTTCGACCACATGTCGGTCATCAGTGAGTTGTCCACGATTCTCGGCGATGCGTTCGCCGCGCTCGGCGTGCCGCGCGAGCTCGGCGTATGCGTGCCGTCTGCTCGACCGGAGCTATCGCAGTTCCAGTGCAACGGTGCGATGGCGGCGGCCAAGATCGCAAACCGTGCTCCCCGGGACATCGCAGCCGATGTCATCGAGGCCATCTCCGGCGTGGACATGATTGCCACGGCCGAAGTGGCCGGTCCCGGCTTCATCAACATCGACCTGACCGATGAGGCAATCGCCGAATGGGGAGCGCGATCCGCCCAGGACTCACATCTCGGCTTTGAGCCCACGCGAGAGCCCGAGACCGTCATCGTCGACTATGGCGGGCCCAACGTGGCCAAGGCCATGCACGTTGGCCATCTCCGGGCGACGATCATCGGTGACTCGTTGGCGCGCTTGTTCACATTTGCGGGACATGCGGTCATCCGCGACCCCCACTTCGGTGATTGGGGCTTTCAGATGGGCTTGTTGATCGCGGCGATCCAGGAGACCGATCCAGACCTTCCCTTCTTCGACGAGACCGCCACCGAATACCCGGCCGTGAGCCCGGTGACACTCGAGGATCTCCAGACCATCTATCCGAAGGCAGCGGAGCGTGCCAGGACCGACGATGAATTCGCCGATCGGGCCCGTGCCGCGACCGTGCGTCTTCAGCAGGGCGATCCTGGCTACCTGGAGCTGTGGCGGCACATGAAGGCGGTCTCGGAGACATCACAACGCACAGACTTCGCCGCATTGGGGGTCAACTTCGACCTCTGGTACGGGGAATCCGACGTTCAAGAGCGGCTGGCCCCCCTGGTGGAACGGCTTCGGTCCAGTGGCGTGGCGGAGGAGTCGGACGGGGCGCTGGTGGTGAGAGTCGACGACCCGGCCGACAATCGTGACATCCCGCCTCTGATCCTGGAGTCCAAGGCCGGAGGCTTCCTCTACAGCACCACCGACCTGGCCACCATCGAGATGCGAATGGAGGTCCTTCAGGCCGATTTGTGCCTCTATGTGGTGGATCGGCGTCAGGCGGACCACTTCCTGCAGCTCTTCCGTGCTGCCGAGAAGGCCGGCCTCATACGCCCCGGTGCCCGGCTGGAGCACATCTGGTTCGGGACCATGAACGGCCCTGACGGGAAGCCGTTCAAGACCAGGGCCGGCGGCGTGGTCCGACTGGCGGACGTGATCGACATGCTTCGCAAGGCCGCCCGCGCCCGTCTCGACGAAGCCCACCTCGCCGAGGAGTACCCGGAGGAGGAGCGTCTACGAATCGCCGAGATGGTGGGTGTCGCCGCCCTCAAGTTCGGCGACCTGATCAACAACCGGTCCTCGGACTACGTGTTCGACCTGGAGAGATTCAGCGCATTCGAGGGGAAGACCGGTCCCTATCTGCAGTACGCCGCCGTGAGGGTCAAATCGATCCTGAGACGCGCCGAGGAGGAGGACCTGAAGGCGGGGCGCTTGATTCCGCCGACGGTCGACGCCGAACGGGACTTGATGATCGAGTTGCTCAGACTCCCGGAAGTGATCGAGCGCAGCATCGACCTCCGCGCGCCGAATCACGTCGCCGAATACGCCTATGCCGTCGCCGGCACGTTCAACCGGTTCTACGACCAATGTCACATCCTCTCCGAGGGTGACCCGCACCGCCAGGGGTCGTGGCTGACTTTGGCCGGTTGGGCACTAGCCGGGCTGGAGCGTCTCCTCGACCTGCTCGGCATCGGAGTCCCCGACAGGATGTGAGAGGTGGCTTTCGAGATACGCCCGGTGCGGGTCGAGGACATCGAATCGATCACGGCCTGGACGCGAGACACCTTCGACTGGGGCGACTATGTCCCCTCTGCCCTGCCCGATTGGCTGGCCGACGACACCTCACTGGTGATGGCATGTGTCGGGGAAGACGACATCCCGGTCGCAGTGTCGAGGGCTCAGATGCTGACACCGTCCGAAGCATGGCTGAGTGGAGCGCGGGTCCACCCCGATCATCGCCGCTCCGGCATGGGTATCGCCATGAACGACCACGGTGTCGAATGGGCGCGTCAACGCGGGGCGAAGGTGGTGCGCCTGGTGACCGAGTCCGGCAACGAGATGGCCAGGGGCCAGGTGGAGAAGTCGGGGTATCGCCAAATCGGAGATTGGCTCTATGGAGTGGCCGAGCCGGCGGTGGGCCGACATCCGAGACCGGACGACCGACTTCGCATCGCCGGCTCGGCCGACGCCGACGCCGCCTGGATGTTCTGGTCCCAGAGTGACATAGCCCGTCAGGGTCGTGATCTGATGGCGGGAGGGTGGAGGTGGCGCAAGGGGCGACGCGGCGACTTGGACGAAGCGATCCAGGCTCGATCGTTCTACGGCTGCCGTGGCGGGTGGGTGATCTCCCATCGAGTTGAAGGCGCGATGGAGACCGTGTGGATCGCAACCACGCCCACCGACACCCCACTGATACTTCTCGGATTGCGGCATCTGGCTCGCGACCAGGAGATCGATCAGGTCAGGGTGTTCGTCCCCGACAGCCCGTGGATGGCTGAGGCATTGAATCGGGAGCAATTCGAATCGAGACCGGTGGTCATCTACTCGAAGGCTCTGTCGGCCGTCAGGTGACGATGATCATGGTGGCGACCGCCCAGACCACGAACATGATCGGGATATCGGTCCGGCCAAGCCAATCAGGGCCATTCGGGTACCAGCGGGCCAGGATCGCCAACGGGATACCGATCAACGGCATCGCAACCAGGCCGGCGATCGATACCGCCCTCAGCCCCTGGACCGCCTGAATCAGCGGCGCCGGCAACCCATCGACGGCTCCATCCAAAGGCCCGTAGGCCAGGAGACCGAGAAACCCCACCAGGAGGACGGCAAGCGTCCTGCCTATCCCAACCTCCCAGATCTTGAAGCCGATCAACCTCCGCCCCCGGCCGAGTGGGCCCTCGGCCGCCACCCCGAGGGCGAACAACCCGATGACGGCGAGGATCAACGCCGAGCCCAGCATCGAGGCGGTGGAGAGATCCTGCTCGACATTGACCACCCCGAACCCGGCCAGCAGAACCGAGACGGCGAGGCCCACGAGCAGACTGCCGAGCACCATGAGCCCGATGTCGGCCATGGTCCCAAAAGCGCCGTAGGCGAGTGTCGAATAGCGCTTCAGCATCGCAAACGAGTCGGTCCGCGTCGCCCCCTCGGTCAAGACTCTGCCTCCACGTCGGCGACACTAACCACCGACCCTTCCTGTTCGATGGCTTGCAGATACCACTCGATCGGATGCCCGATTCGATACTTCGGGCCCAGCGCGGCCCGAAGCTGCATCTCACAACCCGGATTGGCCGAAGCGACCTTCATGACACCGGTTGAACGAACTTGGTCGGCCTTTTGGTTTCCCAGTTGTTGCGAAGCCTCGGGCTGGAGGGTGGTGTACATGCCGGCGGCCCCGCAGCACATCCCCACCGGATCGATCTCGGTGACCGAGTACCCAGCCGCCTCGAGGATGGCTCGCGGCTCCCTCGTGATGCGCTGGGCATGGCGCAGATGGCATGGGTCCTGTATCGCGATCGGCCCGAGATCGGTGTGAAGCGTTGGAAGGAGGCCCTGGTCTATGGCGCGGGCCACGGCCACGGTCACGTCGAGCGCCCGCCCTCCGAGGTCCTCACCCCGATCCGCCCAGTGCTCGTACTCACGAGTGTGCGCCGAGCACCCGGCCGAGGTCACCACCACCATGTCGTAACCGGCAAACGCCTCGACATTGACCTTTGCCAGCCGGTGCGCCTCTTTCGCCTTCCCGTCATGGGCCGCCAACGCCCCGCAACAGGTCTGCGACTCCGGGGCCTCCACCTGATAGCCGGCCATCTCGAGCAGCTCGATGGCCGCACGATTCACCGGTCGAAACCACTGGTCCTGGATACAGCCGGCGAGGAGGCCAACGGTGCCGGAACGACCACTCCCGCCCTTGTGCCCTCGGGTCTCCGACGGGCGTCCCTTCAATTCCCGCAGGCCCCCGACCACCCTCCGGAAGCGCCCGGGGGCGAGCCGGGTGAGCCGAAGTCTCTGAGCCAGCCCGAGGACGGCCGTGCCCATGCGCAACACGGTTGGTGAGCCCAGGACATCTCCAAGGGCAAAAGCCCGAATCCGGTGCGACAAAGAGGGGATCTGCGCCGCGATCTCGGCACGAGTCCCTTCCAACGCCCTCCCGTAGGGAACCATGCCGGGGCACACCGGCTCACAGGCGCGGCATCCGAGGCAGAAGTCGATTATCCCCTCGAACGCCTCATCGACCGTGAGAACCCCTTCGTGCACTGCCTTCATGGCATGAAGCCTTCCCCGAGGAGAGGCCGTCTCCCGCCCGGTGAGCCGGAACGTGGGACAGACCGGGAGGCAGAGACCACATTGGACGCAGGCGTTCAGCTCCTCCGTGGTCGGATGCTCCGCCGTCACCCACCCCATCAGATGCCGCCGGGTAGCCGGCCGGGATTCAGTATTCGAGCCGGATCGAACTGGGCGATCAAGCGGCGCTGTATGTCGAGTCCCGGGGGCGGTGAGCCCCAGGGATCGAATTGAGCCGACTCTCCATCGGGACGTTCGACGACAACGAGATTCCCACCCGTCGACTCCGCCCATGACCGCAGTCCCTGGGCACCCTCGGCGTCGTCGGAGCCGAGGCGGATGTCGCCGGCACCGAACACCGCCAGGTGGTGCCAGCCCGGCGGGAGTCTCCGCAACGCCTCAGCCGTGGACGCAGGCGGAACCCGCAATGACCACCGGTATCGACCCGTCGGATCGGCCGGCCAGCGAAGACCCCGCTCGACGACACCGCCCAGCCTCGCGCCGGAAGACTCCACCTCTTCGGGAGTGCCCCACAGATACACCCGGAGCGCCCCGTCCTCACTGAGAACGGCCAGCGGCCGGCTGATCGCTGCTGCCTGGTCGAGAACCTCGATGGTGACCGTCGCCGCGGCTCCGGGGACGGGCCACAACTTGAGGCAAACGGAAGTGATCACCCCCAGGGATCCGAAGGCGCCGACGACCAGCCGAGGAAGGTCGTAGCCCGTCACGTTCTTCACCACACGACCGCCACCCCTGACCAGGCGCCCGTCACCGGTGACCAGCGTCACCTCCAGCATGCGCTCCCGGGTACCGAGGAGCCGGGCGCGTCGTAGGGACGAGACACCGGCAGCGATGGCACCACCGACCGTCGACTCGCCGGGCACCTCAGGGAGGACGGCGGTCTGAGAGCGCCCCGACAGGGCCGACTCCAACTCCTCGATGGGGGTGCCGGCCCCGACCGTCACCGTCAGGTCGTCCGGATCCCATGCCTCGATTCCGGAGAGACCGCCCGTATTCACCACCAGACCGGGATCGACCGGCTCCCCATAACCCTGTCTCGTCCCTCCACCCACCACAAGAACGGGGACCTGATCGATCGAGGCCTGTCGAAGCAGGTCCGCCAGCTCGCCCACGTTTGCCGGAGCAACCGTGGCGACATCTGCCACCCCGGTCATACCCAAGCCCCGTCGGGGATCTCTCGTCTCACTCCACCGAAATCGAAACAGCGGGAGCCTTGCGGAAGCACTTTCGCCGGGTTGAAGATCGACTGCGGGTCGAACACCTCCTTGAGACGGGCCTGTGCGTCGAGGTCCAACTCGGTGAAATCGGCGCGCATCATGTCGCGTTTCTCGAGGCCGATCCCATGTTCACCGGAGAGTGCCCCGCCCCGGCGAAGGCACGCCGCCACCATCTCTTCGCCTGCTTTGTGCACCTTGTCCAACATCCCAGGTATGGACGAGTCGAATGCCATCAGGGGATGGAGGTTCCCGTCACCGGCGTGAAACACGTTGTAGACATCGAGTTCATACCGCTCCGCGATCGCCTGCACCTCTTCCATGGTCTCCACCAGTCGGGACCGTGGCACGACCGTGTCATGCAGGTAGTAGTCGGGTGACACCTGGGCTATGGCGCCAAAGGCCGACTTCCGACCCTTCCACAGCAGATCTCGCTCAGCTTGATCGGATGCGATCTGAACCGATCGGGCGCCGTTGGTCGAGGCGATCCGTGAGATGAGCCTCGCCTCCGCCTCCACGGCGACGGTTTCCCCGACCACCTCGGCCAGCAATACGGCGGCGGCGTCCGTCGGAAACCCGGCATGGAGCCAGTTCTCAACCGCATTCAGCATCTTCTGATCCATGATCTCGAGTGCCGCCGGGACCAACCCGGAGGCGATGACCTCGGACACGGTCCCGGTCGCACCGGCGAGGCTCGGATAGTCGATGAGGAGAGTTCGCACATCGGGCTCGATCGGAAGCAGACGAACCAGAGCCCTGGTCACGACACCCAGGGTGCCCTCAGACCCGACGATCAACCCTTTCAGGTCGAGCCCGATCGGGTCCGGCGCCTGGCCACCGAGTACCAGGACCTCCCCGCCGGTCAACACGACTTCGAGACCAAGGATGTGGGACGTGGTGGCACCCTCGGCGAGACAGTGCGCCCCACCCGAGTTGTTGGCCACGTTGCCTCCGATGGTGCAGGCCGATTGCGACGACGGATCCGGAGCGAAGTGAAGCCCGTAGGGCGCCGCCTGCCGGCTCAGATCGAGGTTGATGACCCCGGCTCCCACCCAAGCGGTGCGATTCTCGGCGTCGATGTCCACATCGTTCATCGCAGTCGTGGACAGGACGATTCCCCCGTTTATCGGGCTGGCGCCGGCAGTGAGCCCGGTTCCGGCCCCACGGGCGACGATCGGCACGTTTGCGGCCTCGGCGATACGCACCACTTCCCCCACCTCTTTGGCGTCATTGGGGAAGACCACACATGTCGGCTCGCCTCTCATCAGGGAGGCGTCCTTGGAGTACAGATAGAGCTCGAGCGGCTCTTCGAGCACCCGATCGTGACCAAGCACGTCCCTCAGCTGATCGATCAGGTTCATCGCCCCCGAGGGTAGTTCTGCATGAGGGGCGGTCTGTGAACGGAATTGAACGGAAACGGTCGGTTTACGTTCACGGACGACTACTCCGAGATATGGGGACTCCCTTTGTGAACGGAATCCGGCGGATTCCGCCGGATTCCGTTCACAGCAGATCTACCGACCCCAACCGCCACCACCTGGGGTGAGCACCAGAAGGCGGTCGCCAGGGTCGACTTGGAGGGTCGTCTTTCCGGCCAGACGCCGTCGGTCGCCCGAGGCGGTGATCAGCCAGTCCTCACCGCAAGCTCCGGGGTCTCCGCCGGCGAGGCCCCACGGGTGATTTCGGCGTCTCTCGCCCATGAGGGAGAGGGTTGCGGGCTCTTGGAACAGGATTTCTCGCTCGATCCCCTCGCCACCCGGGAAGAGACCCGACCCGCCGGAGCCACGTCGCAGGGTGTATCGGGTCACCCGGAACGGATAGTGGGTGTCGAGCGACTCGATCGGGGTGTTCTCGGTGTTGGTCATCCCGGTCTGGATCCCCGACTGGCCCGGCTTGCCGGGTCGCCCACCCTGACCGCCCGCCACGGTCTCGTAATAAGCGAAGTCGTCGTTGCCGATGAGCACGTTGTTCATCGTTCCTTGGGAAGCGGCGGGAACCCGATCCGGGGCGGCCTGGGCAAGAGCGCCCAGCAAGACATCGGCGATGCGCTGGCTGGTCTCCACGTTCCCGGCCGCAACGGCGGCGGGAGGCCGGGCGTTGACCAACGACCCGATCGGCGCCACCAACTCGAGGGGCCGATAGCAACCCCCGTTGGCGGGGATGGTGGGATCGGTCGCCACCCGAACTGCGTAGTAGAGACACGACCTCGTCACGGCCTCCACGGCATTGAAGTTCGACTCCACCTGGGGGTCGGTGCCGGTGAAGTCGGCAGTCAGGCTCTCCCCGTCGATGGTCACTTCGACCACGATGGCCACGTCGCGCTCGTGGTGTTCCATGAAGTCTCGAAATCGATACGAGCCGTCGGGCAGGGCCGAGAGTGCGCTAAGGGTCCGGCGCTCCCCGTAGTCGAGCAGTGCGATTCCGACCGACTGGAACCGATCGAGACCCTCGCGTTCGATCAGCTCAATGATCCGGGCCACCCCGACCGCATTCGCCCCGATCTGCGCCTCCAGGTCGCCACGACGCTCCCACGAGGTGCGGGAGGCGGCCACGAAAGGATGCACGAACTCCTCGGCCCAGGCTCCGTCGGCCCAGGCAACGATGGGGGCCACTCGATGGCCCTCCTGGTCGACCGTGGTGGCATGGGCGGGCATGGAACCGGGCGCCTCGCCACCCACGTCGGCGTGATGGGCCCTGTTGGCGACCCAGGCGACATGGGTGGATCCACGGAACACCGGCGCCACCAGGGTCAGATCGTTGAGATGGGTTCCACCTGCGAACGGATCGTTCACCGCATACTGAACGCCAGGCCTGGGATCGAAACGCTCGAGACAGGCCGCAACCGAAGCCGGCATCGACCCGAGGTGTACCGGGATGTGCTCGGCCTGGGCGAGCATCTCCCCGGCCGAGTCGAACACCGCCGAGGAGCAATCCGCCCGCTCCTTGATGTTCGGTGACAGGGAGGTGTGACGGAGCACCGTCCCCATCTCATCAGCGACGGACGAGAGACGATTGCGGGCGACCTCCAGGGTTATCGGGTCGACTCTCAATCCCCAGTTCCTCCGAGAAGACGGGTCGCCTCACGCTTGCTCAGACCCGAGAGCTCCTCCCCATGTGCTTCGACGAACTCCTCAACAGCGTTGGGATCGGTCTTCGAGTACTCGCGAAGAGCCCAGCCGATTGCCTTGCGTATGAAGAAATCCTTCTCACCCGCCCTCGCCTCGCAGAAAGAGAAGAGACGGGTCGGGTCGGTCCGCTCCTTCGCCCCCACCTGGCAGATGATCGCAGTGCGACGCAGCCACATGTCGTCGTCGTCGATCCAGGCATCGACCACTGGCCAGGTTTCGGACGGGTAATCGAGCACGAGTGACCTGATCAGATGGGTTGCCACCTCGTCGACCAAGTCCCACCAGGCCCCTTCCACGATCAGCCGCCGATAGAGCGAGAGGCTGTCCGGAGTCACGAACTCTCCGAACCGCCTCGCCGCGGCGAGCGCCATGTACTTCTCCTCGCGATGGGGAAGGTCCCAGAGCCCGAGGACCAATGCCCGATACGCCTCATTCGAATCCGGCGGGAAGCGCTTGACCAGTCGGGCCACGATCGGTCTTCGCTCCGGCTTTTGCACCCCGTAGAAAGGCATGTCCGTCTTCATGTACGCCTGCATGCGGATCGCCTTATGCGGATCGGCCACACCGGCAAGTGATGCGGCGACGAAGTCACGGGCCCCAGCTACGTCCATGGGCTCAATTCCAACGTCCCGTCGTCATGGACCGAGAGGTGACCGCCCCGGTCGAGCCAGACGACAGCGTCGTCGTCGATCACCAGGGCCGGCCCGGTGATCTCGAATCCTGCAGGTAACGACTTCCTCGAATAGGTGTCGACGCCCAGAGAGTCACCGTCGATGTGGACCGATGACGAGATTGGGCTGGGTTTGGGGAGCGTTCCCAGTGACGGCAAGTCGGACCACTGCATCGGAGCGATCCCCGACACCTCGGCGCTCACATTCACCAGCTCGATTGGCTGATCGGCCCTGATGAAGCCGAACCGCCTCTGGTGCTCGGCCTCGAACGACCGGCGGAGGGCAGCCCAGTCCGTCTTTAGGGTCACAGTCAGCTCATGGGATTGACCGGCATACCTGAGGTCTCCAAATGACGAGATGTCCGTTCCTTCGGCCTGATGGTCTACCCGGTAGGACTGCCTCGCCCTATCGACGATCTCGTCTGTGGCAGCGGGAAGCTGATCGGATCCCTCGGCCAGCATGACCGTCGCGGTCACGTCACTTCTCGGGGTGGCCATGAGCAGCCCAAGAGCCGAGAACACACCGGACAATGGCGGTATCAGGACGGTGCCCATCCCCAGCTCGCTCGCCAGACGGAGGGCATGCAGACCCCCGGCGCCACCAAAGGCGACCAATGCGGACCTACGTGGATCGGCGCCCTCCTCGACCGAGACCGAGCGAAGGGCTCTCTCCATGTGGGCGTCGACCACATCGATGACACCGGCGGCGACCCCATTCGTGTCCAATCCGAGAGCTGCGCCAAGAGTGTCGAGAGCATGAAACGCCGCACCCAGGTCGATGGGGATCGAGCCACCGAACCGTATGTCCCCCGGGATCCTGCCCAGTGCCACATTGGCGTCGGTGACCGTGGGCAACCGTCCTCCATGACCGTATGCGGCAGGTCCCGGCGACGACCCGGCCGACCGCGGCCCGACCCGCAGGGCGCCTCCACCGTCGAGCCAGGCGATGCTCCCGCCACCGGCACCGATGGTCCTCACAGGCAGCGACGGCACACGATTGACCCGATCGGCGGCCCGGGCGACGTTGGACTCCGATGTCGTGTCGACTCCGATCCGGCAGACATCGGTCGAGGTGCCACCCATGTCGAAGCTGATCACAGATTGATGCCCCTTGGCGGTGGCCATGGCCGAGGCGGCGATCACCCCTGCCGCCGGACCGGACAGGACCAGACGGCCGGCACGGTGTGTGGCGGAGCCAACCGGGAGCAGCCCTCCCGACGATGTCATCACCTGTCTTCGTTCCAAAGGCACAGGCGTGTCGATTCGCTCCAGGTAACCGGACACGACCGGTGTCAGATAGGCGTTGAGCACGGTCGTTGCCACCCTCTCGAACTCGCGGAATGCAGGCGAGATCTCGGCTCCCACCGATACCGGAAGCCCGGTCCTCCGGGAGAGATCTGACGCCGCTTCCCTCTCCTCTGCCGGTTCCCGGTAGGAGCGGATAAGGGCAACGGCCACCACCTCCGCGCCACCAGCCCTGATCGACCGCACGAGTGCATCCCGGTCATCGGTGAGTGGAAAGCGGAGATCCCTGGGGACGAGCGGCTCGGGGCGATCGACGAAGGGGTCGTACAACGACGGGCGGGCCTGACGACCGATCTCGACGATGTCCTCGAAGCCCGCAGTGGTCACCAGGGCGACACGGGCACCGGCGCCCTCGATGAGCGCATTCGTGCCAACCGTCGTCCCATGCAGGAATCTCGTGGACTCATCGGCTCCGACCTCCGATAGCGCCCGTCCGACCCCTACCGCCTGGTCGACCGTCGTGGGTACCTTGCGCCCCTGGATGTGCCCGCCAGCGCCGAAGACCACATCTGTGAACGTGCCGCCGACGTCGACACCGATGATCAATGCCACCCGATTACCCTCGAACTGGCCATGCCGGTTTTCGTCGCCCCGTCGCCCAATCCGAACGCCATGAAGTTCACGGTGGGAAAGCCGGTGGGCGGGCCGACCACGCATGTCGCCGGAAGCGAGCCCGAAGAGTCGTTTGCCCGCTCGTTGCTGGCTCTGGACGGTGTGACCAGCATTTTCATGACTGCGGACTTCGTCACCATCTCCAAGTCTCCTGGCGCCTCATGGGACCGGATCGTCCCCGAGGCATCTGCGATCCTAGAAGGCGAGTTCGACGACTAACGAGCGGCTTGGATCAGGGAACGACAACCGTCTGCGGTCTGACGACACCGTCGAGACCGGTCGCCATCACCACGACTCGCCACGATCCATCGGCGTCTTGCACGCCGCCAACCACATCGGTCGTCCCGTCGAGACCGAGGGCCGTCTCGCGTACATCGGCGGGCAGTTCGACCAGTCCGGCCGGTGCCGGATCGGGGAGCGACACGTTCTCGACCGAGGGTGAGATGACCACGGCAGGCACTTCCCCGCTCATCGATACGTCCACCGTCACCATCTGCGTGGGTTGACGGACGTAGAGACCGTCGGCGCCCGCTGCCATGGTGCGCGCCAGCACGGACACTCGATAAATGAGTGGCGCCACCTCCTCGGTCGTCGTGGCACGGACCCACTCGACGAACACGCTGGTCCCGTCACCGGGCTCGGGAGCCGGGATGTCCGGTGGCAACAAAGAGGCAAGCACCTGGCGACTCTCCTCCGAGCCGTCTACCGAGAGGTATTCGGCGACGAACCACTCGGCGTAGGCGTCGGCCTCGTCCAGCACCCGCTCGGGGTCGACGGCATAGAGATCGGCCTCGGCGGTCATCGTGGGGCTGGTAGGGCCCGATGAGGTGGCGGCTACGGGCGGTGGAGAGACGACTTCGGGCGCCTGATCGGGCTGGACCGTCGGCACCGTCGCCGTTGCCGCAACCGTCGGCTGGCCCACCGGACGGTTGCCCATGACCGAGTAGGCGAGGGCACCCAAGACGATTGCACCTGCAACTCCATAGGCGAGCCAGGGGCGATCGTTCTTCTTCCGCTCGAGCATCTCCCAGGGAATCCGCTCGTAGACCTCGTCGCGCCTGGGGTAACGATCGTTGGATGTGTCTTGGTCCACCCGGTCGAACCTATGGAAGCGGCTGGGGAGGTTCAAGGGGGTTGACCCCTGGAACCGATCGGTGCCAGCTATCGTTTTTGGGCAATGGCCGTCAACCCCGACCCGAAGCCGGGACGTTGGATTCTCCCCCTGGTCATCCTGGGGATGATCGCGTTCACCTATTTCTTCGTGAAGTCCCTTCCCGAGGCATCGCCTGACACCACATTGGCCGGGGCAACCACCACCACGGCGCCGGAGGAAGGCTCGACTACCACCCAACCGGGTGGGACCGGCACCGTCGACGACGCAACACAGGCATATCTCGACGAGTTGGGAAGCATCAACGACCAACTCAGTGTCCTCAACACCGAGTTGGTCGCCGTAAACGATGGCTTTGACGCCGATCCCCGAGAGATCGAATTCGGTGAGGCCGAAACCCGGATGGAAACCGTCGCCAACGACACCCAGGACCTGTCCGACCAGGTGGCCGCGCTGACCGCCCCGACCGACCTCGAATCCAATCAGCAATCACTGGTCGGCTCGATCAGTGTCGCAGCGCAGGCGGCCGGCGAGGCGCTCTCCGGTTTGCGTTCCACCGACACCGGCGAGCTACGACGCGCCGCCGTTGCCGCATATACCTCAGCCGTCTCTGACTTCGGCGTGGAAGTCGAGAACACCAGGACGGCAGCAGGCGTCAGCCCATCGGCCTGATGCCAATCGAATTCCGGGCCATCGGCCCCGATGAGCTCGATTCCATGGTGGACACGATGGGCCTTGCCTTTGGATTCGACGCTCGTGACGATTCCACCGAGCGGTTGCGGCAGGTCCTCCCCTTCGAGCGAACCACATGCGGGTTCGACGGGGATGTCATGGTCAGCACGTCCGGAACTTTCGAGCTCAACATGACGATTCCGGGCGGAAGTGTCCCGTGCGCCGGAACCACGATGGTCGCTGTCGCACCCACTCATCGACGACGGGGTGTGCTCCGCCAGATGATGCGCTCGCATCTCGATGATGTCCGCGAGCACGGCGAGCCGATCGCCGCCCTCTGGGCATCGGACAGTGCGATCTATGGCCGATTCGGGTACGGCCTGGCCTCGGTCCACCATGCCATCGAGGTCAAGAGGACCAACGTCTCCTTTCATCGCAACGCACCCGGGCCGGCCCCGGTTCGCCTCATCGACCTCGATGAGGCGGCAACGATGCTCCCGCCCTTCTTCGAAGGTCTCAGGGTCGACATCCCCGGGTTCTTCCATCGCGACGAGACCTGGTGGAAACACAGGCGATTCTCCGATCCCGAGCATGGTCGGGATGGCATGACATCTCAACGCATTGCCGTCGTCGATGGCGGGAATGGGATCGACGGATACGTTCAATTCCGGGTCAAGTCGAATTGGGACGACAGTCACGGAGCCGGGCGCCTCTCGGTCAGGGAACTGTTGGGCACCACCCCGGAGTCATGGGCAGGTCTGTGGTCCTTCGTGCTCGGCCACGACCTCATCGAGGTGATAACGGCCGACAACCGGCCGACCTGGGAACCACTCTTCGACCTCCTCGAAGGGATGCGACGGGCCAAGGCAACACAGAGCGACGCCCTTTGGGTGCGTCTGATGGACATACCGGCCGCCCTGACGGCACGTCACTATTCGGCGCCGATCGACGTGGTGTTCGAGGTTGCCGACCCGATGGGAGACGTCACCGGGAGCTACCGGCTCCACGGCGACGAGGAGGGTGCCGAGTGCGCCCCGACCGCCAACCCGGCGACCATCAGTCTCGACCTGGAGGACCTCGGTTCCTGTTACATGGGTCGAAGTCGCTTTGAGCAACTAGCACGATCCGGGCGGGTCTCAGGCTCCCGAGAGGCTTTGACGGCAGCCGATCGTGCCTTCACCTGGGAGCCCCAGCCCTGGTG
>JBAULI010000149.1:0-5138 GCA_049578105.1 Acidimicrobiia bacterium
GTGCAACGCAATGCCATGGCGGTTTGGGGGGGCGAGGGAAACCTCCGCGATCTGCTGGCCGACGACAACGAGGTGACGCTGACCGAGTCACAGCTCGACGACTGCTTCTCGGTGGGACGGGTCGGCGAGACGGCCGCCGTCGTCTTCGACCGCCTTCGCAAGCTGGCTCTTTGACTCAGGGGAGCGGATAGACCTCGCCCAAGGCTTGGGCGAACGGGATCTTCGGCAAGAGGACTGCGGCGCCGGCGGGAGTCCGGTAGTTGGTGGCCGAGATCGAGAACCGCTTCACCGAGCTCTTGGAGATCCCCCGATACTTCCAGGCCGATCCGATCGCCTGCCCAAAGCTCCACGAGCTGTCGAGCCGCAGTGAGGACACGGCGGCGGAGAGACGCGCGCTGAGGCTCGCCGGCGATGAGAAGCCGGCCGCCTTGGCCGCGAGTTGGAACAACACATCTTGTTGTCTGGTCTGTCTGGCGTAGTCGGAGCCAACCACCTGGACCCATTCGCCCCCCTTCAACTGCTCGGTGTGTCTGGAACGAACCCATGCCAGCGTCAGCTCCCCGTTGGCCTTGCGACAGCCCGCCTCGGGGATGTCGAGATGAGACTTCTGGTCGCGGGTCGGGTAGTCGACACAGATCGTCGTGCCCCCCATGGCATCGACGATGCGAGCGAATCCGTTGAAGTCGACCCGCGCCGAGTGATCGATGGGGATGCCCGTGTAATCCTCCACGAGGATGGCCAGCATCTCGGTCCCGGAGGCAACCCCGGGGCAACCCCCAAGACCGGCGTTGATCCTGGTGAACGTGCCTTTGCAGACGTTCCACACGTAGAGGTCACGAGGAATGCTCACCATGATCGGCGCACTCCCGTCGGCCGGTTCCAGGGCGAGGATGATCACATCGGCCAGGTATTTGGAGGCATCGGTTCCCACCAGGAGATACGCGTTGAAGAGTGAGTCGTCGATCGGCTCACCGAACGAGTTCGGGCTGAAGTCGCTCGGGTCGTAGCTCTGAGTCAGGTCGAAGCTCTCCGCCAACTGCGATTGGAGATCGAACGTGTCCTCGTCGCCTGTGTAGTCGGAGGGCTCGACGAACACCCAGTCCGTCACCTCAGTCGTGCTCACCTCGATCGACTGGCGGGCCCCCTCGGGATCGAAGTCCTCGACCGCCACCGAGTTCAGCGCTGCCTGCACCTGGAATACGTAGAAGGCCGCCACGCCAAGGAGAACCCCGGCAACGACGGTGACCACCACCCGCCACGGATGGAAGACGACGTATTCGAACACGGCCAACCCGGCAAAGAGACTAAAGCAGGCGAATCACGTCGAGGTGGTGATGTGGACCGTGCCGGTGAACAGGCCGACGGGGCGGCCGTCGTCCCTGCGCACGTCGACCCGGTAAGTTCCCAGGGTCCTGCCCCTCGCCGCTTCGGTGACCGTCGCCTCGAGCCGATCACCGAGACGGGATGCGGCGGTGAGCACCAAATGGGTGTCGATGGCAACCGCCCGGTCTCCGGCCGCGTTGGAGCCGAGGGAGAAGGCGCAGTCGGCCAAGGAGAACACCATGCCTCCATGGCCCACCTCCAGGAAGTTCAGATGCTCGGGCCGCACCTCCATCGCGATGGTTATCGCATCGTCGGTGACGGAGACGAGCTCGACGCCGAGCGTCTTGGCGTATGCGTCGGCCGCCAACAATTGGCTTATGCGTTCGTGGTCGAAGTCGGGCACCGGCCCTGAGCCTAGAAGAGCGGTTACCAGCCGCGGGTGGGCATGCCCACCGGCGGGCTGACCATGCTCTCCCTGGTGTTGTCGACCTCGAAGCTCATGTGGCTCTCGACCGATACCACACCGTCCACCCTCCTCACCATCTCCTCGAGGAGGTCCACGTCGCTTCTCGTCTCCAGCTGCCCTCGTAGCGCCACGTGTCCATCGACACTGGTGATACGCGTCCGTCTCGGGTCGATCCACAGGATCTTCCTCATGACGCCTTCTATCTCGTCGAGGATGTCCTCGTCCGACCGGGTGAAGGCTCGCATGATGTCCGATCGGCTGATCAGACCAACGAGGTGGCCATCACCGTCCACGACGGGGATCCTCTTGATCGCCCGGTCGTGCATGATTCTCGCCGCCTCGGCGTGATCGGCTTCGGGGCCAATCGAGATCACCTCGGCGGTCATCACGTCTCCGACGTGGAGCTCGTGATCGGGAAGGCTCTCCTCACGAAAGACGAAGTGCAGCAGACCGGGGCGTCGTTGATTTCTCCGACCGGCCTCGCCGGCCACGAAGTCGGCCTCCGTGACGACACCGATCAGGGAGCCGTGATCGTCTGTCACCGGCAAGCCGGAGACGCCGGCTTCGATCATCCTTCTCGCTGCCTCTTTGAGGGTGGCGTCGGGCCCGATCGTGATGACATCCGATGTCATTAATTCTTTGACCTTCATCACAACCTCCTTGTGTTCAGCTTCCCCCCTGATTGCCGGCCGCACTAGGGCCATAAGGCCCCATGCACCCGGATCGCCTCGATGCCCCCGCGGCCGGCGTGTCGAGGGCCGTCCTCGCATCTACTACCCTGCCGCCGCGTGGTGGCACTACCTCACATCGCATCGGGCAAGGTTCGGGAGATCTACGAGGTGGATTCCGACCATCTCCTCTTCGTCGCCACCGATCGGATCTCGGCCTACGACGTGATCCTCAACCAGCTGATACCCGACAAGGGCAAGGTGCTCACCGGGCTCAGCCTCCACTTCTTCGACTACCTGGACACACCCAACCATTTCGTATCGACCGACCTCGGCGAAGTCACCGCACTCGCCGATGACGACCGCACCGATCTGACCGGTCGGGCCATGGTGGTGAGACGATGCGACGTCATACCCGTCGAATGTGTCGTCCGTGGATATCTCTACGGATCATCCTGGCGGGAGTATCGGGACGGTGGCGGCCCCACGACCGAGCACCTGCCGAGCGGGCTGAAGCTCGCTGATCGCCTTCCCGAGCCGATCTTCACCCCCGCAACAAAGGCGACGACTGGTCACGACGAGAACCTCACGGAGGCCCAAACCCGTGACCTGCTCGGAAACGATCTGTACCAGGAGCTGAAGGACCGCTCCATCGACATATACCTACGAGCGGCGGAGTATGCCTCCGAGCGCGGTGTGATCCTCGCCGACACCAAGTTCGAGTTCGGCAAGGTAGGAGAAGAGATCCTGCTCATCGACGAGGTCCTCACCCCCGACTCCTCCCGCTACTGGCCCGCCGATGAGTGGAGTCCCGGCAATGAGGTCCCCTCCTTCGACAAGCAGTACGTGAGGGAGTGGCTGGAGCGGACCGATTGGGACAAGACACCCCCGGCGCCCGACCTCCCCGACGAGATCGTGGAGGGCACCCGGGACCGTTATGTCGAGGCCTACGAGAGAATCACCGGCAAGCGCTTCCAGGACTATCTCGACCACGGCCTATGAGGGTCACGGTCGAGGTCACCAGGCGCCCCGAGATCGCCGACCCTGAGGGGGCCACGACCCAGCGGGCTCTCCATGACCTCGGATACGAGGGCGTCACCTCGGTCAGGTTCGACCGTCTCATCCACCTCGAGATCGAGGGTGACGACCGGGACGAGATCCACGACGAGGTGGAGGGCATGTGTCGTGAGGTGCTGGTGAACCCGGTATTGGAGGACTACCGCATCGAGATGGGCCTGTGACCACCGCGGTCGTCTTCTTCCCCGGCACCAACTGCGAGCAGGACGTCGTTCACGCACTCCGGTCCATGGGTGATGAAGCCGAGCTGGTTTGGCACCGCGAGACCGACCTGTCCGGATTCGACGCAGCCGTTCTCCCGGGCGGGTTCGCCCACGGCGATTATCTCCGCACCGGGGCCATAGCGAGGTTTTCCCCGGTCATGGCCGAGGTCCGACGCATGGCCGATTCCGGCATGCCGGTGCTGGGTATATGCAATGGCTTTCAGATCCTATGTGAGGCCGGTTTGTTGCCTGGGGCGTTCATCGCCAACCGGGATCTCGCTTTCATCTGCCGCTTCGTCGATCTCGAGGTCGTCGACGTCGAGACCGTCCTCACCCGTGGCCTGACACCCGGTGATCGGATCAGGATCCCCCTCAACTCCTACGAGGGCAATTGGGTCGATCCGTCAGGGACCGGGCGGATCGCGATGCGATACGTCGATGATCCGAACGGATCCCAGGGTGGGGCGGCCGCCATCGCCAACGCCATGGGGAACGTGGTGGGGATCATGCCCCACCCAGAGCGCGGCACCGAAGACCTCCTGGGATCGACCGACGGGCGGAAGCTCCTCGACTGCTTCCTCCACTCACTCAGCCCGGCATGACGATCGAGGCCGACCCACTCCACAGACGACTTGGCATGACCGACGGGGAGTACGAGTCGGTGCTCGGGATCCTCGAGCGCGAGCCCAAGCCGGCCGAGTTGGCGATGTACTCGGTGATGTGGTCCGAGCATTGCTCCTACAAGTCGTCTCGGCGCCATCTCCGCCGTTTCCCCACCGAAGCTCCGTGGGTGGTGGTCGGGCCCGGTGAGAACGCCGGTGTGGTCGACCTCGGTGACGGCTGGCTCGCCGCCATGCGAATCGAGAGCCACAACCACCCCTCGTTCGTCGAGCCCTATCAGGGGGCGGCGACCGGTGTCGGTGGCATCTTGAGAGATGTCTTCACCATGGGGGCGCGGCCCATCGCACTGTGGGACCCGATCCGCTTCGGCCCGTTGGACGAGCCAAAGAACCGATACCTCTTCGGTGGGGTGGTGGCCGGGATCGCCGGTTATGGGAATGCCGTGGGTGTCCCCACGGTCGGAGGGGAGCTCGAATTCGACAGCTGCTACACGGGGAATCCCCTGGTCAACGTGATGTGCCTGGGAATCCTGCGACGAGAGCAATTGGTGTTGGGAACGGCGGGATCACCGGGATCGATCGCCATCCTCCTGGGCAAGGCCACCGGCAGGGATGGGATCGGTGGCGCCTCGGTCCTCGCCTCGGCCGGATTCGACGAGGAGTCATCGGACAAGCGGCCGAGTGTCCAGGTGGGTGACCCGTTCGAGGAGAAGAAGCTGATCGAAGCCTGTCTCGAGCTCTACGACCGATCTCTCGTCGTGGGAGTCCAGGACCTGGGGGC
>JBAULI010000150.1:0-3389 GCA_049578105.1 Acidimicrobiia bacterium
CTCTCCATGGGCGTGATGGACAAGCCAGACGTGGTGGAAGCAATGGGTCATGCCGAGCCGTGGAAGTCATTCGAGATCCTTGATCCATCACTGATCCCCATCGAGGAAGATGTGGTCGGGCTCGTCTACGAGGCCACGGGTCGAAGGGATGAAGACAGCGACGCATACCGGGCCAACATCCTCAGTGTGTACAAGAGGGTGAACGGGGAATGGCAGCTGATCCTGCATCAACAGACTCCGCTCGACACCTAGCTCGACCCGACTGCCGCAGCGGGCGGATCGGTGACCGACACTGCACAGCCTTTTTCTTGATTGTCGGCGACATCATCTGACGAAGTACCGCCAGAGGAAGGACGATTCCGCAATCGGGTGGCTTCAAGGCAGGCTGGCTCGACCCACGCATAACGCGCGGCCACCAAGCACTGAGTAGACGGAAATACCTGCTCGGGAACCGGCATTCTGCGCTGGCGGTTCGCTGGTTCGGGAATCGCGAAGACGATTCCGGTTTTCTCGCTCGTTTCTCACTTCCCCCGGTGGAGTTTCCACACCTACCGGGTTCCCTTATACTTTGTGATCCCGCGAACCCCCGAAGGGGTGTAGCTCGAATTGGTAGAGCGCCGGTCTCCAAAACCGGAGGTTGGGGGTTCGAGTCCCTCCGCCCCTGCCAGAACTTGTTTGTGGATACGATCAGGAAGAACTGATGAACCGAGAAATGCGCCGAATGCAGGAGCGAGAAGATCGCCTGCAAAAGAAGGGCGAGAGCAGTCGTGACCGGACCGCTCGTCGCGCTTCGGCGATGCAGAACAAGGCACCGGGTGCCGAGCGGAAGCCCTTCTGGGCTCGCATTCCTGAATATCTGCACGAAGTTCGGCAGGAGATGAAGAAGGTGACCTGGCCCACCCAGGAGCAGATGATCGCCTTCACCGCTGTCACCGTCATCACATCCGTGGTTCTGACCGGTGTCGTCTTCGGTCTCGATATCGCCATGAAGGAGCTGGTCTTCTTCCTGGTGGCGAAGTCCTGATGGCCGACGTAGTCGAGACCACCGAGAACGAGGAGGCCACCGAGGACCAGGTCGAAGTCCAAGAGGACATCCTCGAGCCGGTAGAGGCTCCCAAGCCGGCCAGCCCGTACGACCTCCCCGGGGACTGGTATGTCATCCACTCCTACTCGGGCTACGAGAACAAGGTCAAGGCCAATCTCGAGACCCGTATCCAGTCGATGCACATGGAGGACCGGATCTTCGAGGTCCATATCCCCATGGAGGACGTGGTCGAGTTCAAGGGCGGCAAGAAGGTCACCGTCCCCAAGAAAGTCTTTCCCGGATACATCCTGGTCAGGATGACCCTCGACGACGACTCCTGGTATGCGGTTCGCAACACTCCGGGTGTCACCGGTTTCGTCGCCGGAAACGCTCAGAAGCCGACGCCACTGTCGCGACGCGAGGTGGAGCGCTTCCTCGGTGTCCAGGAGGAAGAAGAGAAGACCAAGCCGCGTTTCCGCCCCGACTGGGAGGTCGGAGAGCAGGTTCGGGTCGTCACCGGGCCGTTTGCCGATTTCAACGGTGTCATCGAGGACATGAATGTCGATCAGCAAAAGGTGGTCGTCTTGGTCAACATCTTTGGCCGCGACACCCCGGTCGAGCTCGGCTTCGAGGACATTCAAAAGAGCTGAGCTCAAAGTCGTATCCGATTCACAGGAAGAACCATGGGTAGAAGAAGACTCGTAACCACGATCAAGATCGAGCTGCCGGCCGGCCAGGCCACACCGGCCCCCCCGGTGGGCACGGTGCTCGGTCCGCACGGTGTCAACTTGATGGACTTCGTCAAGGCCTACAACGACGCCACCAGCAGTCAGCGGGGCCAGATCATCCCCGTCGAGATCTCGATCTACGAGGATCGGTCGTTCGACTTCATCCTCAAGACGCCACCGGCGGCGGCTCTGCTTCGTCAGGCGGCGCGAGTGGAGAAGGGCTCCGGCGAGCCCAACAAGGTCAAGGTGGGATCGGTCACCAAGGCACAGGTGAAAGAGATCGCCGAGATAAAGATGCCCGACCTCAATGCCGTCGACATCGACGGTGCGATGAAGATCGTCGAGGGGACGGCACGTTCGATGGGTCTGATCGTCAGCGACTGACGAGGCCCCACTAGGTGGGAGGCCGATCCGGCCGTTTGCACCACGAGGAGATGAACAACATGGCCAAGCATGGCAAGAAGTACCGCGAGGCGGCTCTCAGGTACGACAAGCAGACCCCCTATTCCCCCAAGGAAGCTCTCGACCTGGTCAAGTCCCTGGCGTCGGCCAACTTCGATGAGACGGTCGAGGCTGTCTTCTCCCTGGGCATCGATCCCAAGAAGGCCGACCAGCTGGTCCGTGGCACCGTGTCCCTGCCTCATGGGACCGGAAAGGACGTGCGGGTTGCGGTCTTCGCACCCGCCGACAAGGAGAAGGAAGCCACCGAGGCCGGTGCGGACGTCGTCGGCGGCAAGGAGCTGGTGGAAAAGCTCCAGGCCGGTGGCGACCTGAACTTCGACGTCGCCATCGCCACGCCCGACATGATGGCCGAGGTGGGGAAGCTGGGAAAGCTGCTCGGTCCACGCGGTCTGATGCCCAATCCCAAGGCCGGCACCGTAACGGCGGACGTGGCCAAGGCTGTCTCGGAGTTCAAGGCGGGACGTCTCGAGTACAGGAACGACCGGTACGGCAACGTCCATGTTCCGGTGGGCAAGGCCTCGTTCGAGATCGATCAGCTCAGCGCGAACCTGGGCGCCCTGTCCGGAGAGATCATCAGATCGAAGCCTGCCTCCTCAAAGGGACGGTTCGTGAAGCAGCTGACTCTCTCCTCGACGATGGGGCCGGGTGTCAAGGTCGACGTCGGAGCCATCGAGGACTTCTCTAAGAGCGCCGTCTGATCAGGGCCCAAAGGTGTTGAGAAAGCCCCCGGAATTCCGGGGGCTTTCTCGTAAACAGGGGGGATCTCCGTGTTTCGGATTCCCATGGGCTTAGAGGGCTTCGGCTGCCAGGTCCACCGTCCGCACGACACCGACCTTTCTCTTGGCCGGACCAGGGTAGGGGCTGGTTCGGTTCGTCGATCTCGCGACCCTCACGATATTTGGGCCCGAAAGACGGATGGGGGCGGTCAGGGAACCCACCCGGTCTCACGGAGACCCCCTGTTCTCAATGAAGCCAGTGTCGCGCGCTCACCGGCGGGTGTCCAGGGAGAATCTGGAAGGGAGCACGGTTCACTCGGGCCGGGGACCCCAAGTTGCCGTGATGCGGACACTCGATACAATCATTGATGCAACTCCTACATCTCGGCCCAAGACCGCCGGTGTCATCAGTGACTGATAGGGCAAACGCCCGCCAGCGCAGGTCGCTCCTCACAGAGC
>JBAULI010000151.1:0-2541 GCA_049578105.1 Acidimicrobiia bacterium
GCCGGCGGGATCGAGACCACCTCGTCCCCTTCGGGGACGACCCGCCCCCTTCCGAATTGATCCTGAATGGCGGTGAGATGGCCGAGCACGTTCTCGCTGGCAAAGGCAGAGAGGAGGCTCTGTGGCAGGGCATCAGGGCCTACCAGCGCCTGAGCCACCGAAGAGTCGTCGATCTGGCCCTTCCAGGTGTCGGGCAGCGGGGACACCCGGGCCACATTCAGGACAACGACGAGGATCGCCACTCCCCATCCGGTGGCAACCACCGCGCCGCCGAGACGATTGATCAGGTTGAGACCCGGGAGACTCATCACCCGGGTCAGATAGTGGGCCGCAATCGAGGTGGCGATTCCAAAGAGGAGGAACAGGACAACACCACCTCCGATGGTTGCCACCTCGGGGGCAACTCCGAAACGATCGGTCAAAAAGTCGCCCAAAGGACTGCTCAGCTTGAAGGCGATGAATAGCCCGACGACCAGGCCAACCAGGTCGAGGGCCTCTCTGACGAAGCCGCGCAGCCAGCCGCGAACCAACAATCCAGCGAGGAAAAGGCCGAGGATGAAGTCGAGCATCGGTGTACTTGGTAGCCGGTGTCCCCGTCGCGGACCGGCTTTTGGCGCCGGAGGTCAGATCAGTTCGATCCGCATCCGCTTGTTGGCCTTGCCCTTGGATTCGGTCTTGATCACCTTGACCTCACCGACTTCCAGGGTGGTGGCCACGTGTGTCCCACCATCTGCCTGGCGATCGAGACCCACGATGTCGATGACCCTGATCTCCTCCACCCACTCGGGGATTAGGTTGACCTTGGTCCTTATCAGGTCGGGATCCTTCATGGCCTCCTGACGGGCCATGAACACCACCTCGGTCGGATAGCCCTTCACCAACTCTTCGTTGAGACGGCGCTCCACCTCCTGTCCGAACTCGACGGAGATCCCATCGAGCTCGAAGTCCATCCGTGCCGCTCCCGGTTCCATGTTCCCACCCGTCACCTTGGCTCCGAAGTCCCGATAGACGACACCGGACAGGGCATGGAGTGCGGTGTGGGTCTTCATGGTCCGATAACGGCGTTCCCAATCGATCTGGCCCAGAACCGGGGTTCCGGGCTCCGGCAGCACCGCACCTTCGGCGACGATGTGCAGAGGCTTGCCCTGCTTCCTCACGGTGTCGACGATCTCGATCTCGCCTCCGTCCCACTTGATCGTGCCGATGTCTCCGGGCTGGCCACCACCCCGCGCATAGAAGACGGTTCGGTCGAGCACGACACCACCCTCCACGATCTCCAGCACCGATCCCTCCGCCTCGGCGACATATGCGTCGTGCGCCGGGATCTCCTCGATGGGTCCACCACCTGCCATGGCCCGAACCTACCTCGACGTCTCTGGACCGGGAACGAAGGGCTCGCCGTGACCGGGAACGATGAGAGTTGCCACCTCGAGCACCCGCCGGCGGCCGGCGTGCAGACCGTCGGGGTCCGTGGCGAGACGATCCTCGAACGGCGCCTTCTCGTAGACCCAGAGATGGGTGAAGGCGATGAGGTCCGAACCGTCCTTGACCAATGTGGTGATGTCCTGTGCCGTGTGACCCGGCGTTTCCCACAAAGTGACGTCGGGGGCAACCTCATAACCCTCGGCATGCCGCGAGGTCCAGTTGTCGTCCTTGTATATGGCCCAATGGTCATGGACCCGGGCATTGGGGAAGAGAGCCACATTCATCGTGTGATCGGGGTGGTGGTGGGACAGCACTATGTCCGTGACATCACCGGGGTCACGGCCAAGGGCGCGGATCGGGTCGAGGATCACGTCGGTCGAAGCCACCATCCCCGGGTCGATGACCACCAGGCTGGAGCCCGACTCGACCAGCGAGACGGTGGAGGCGACACGATCTCCCCCGTAGCCGGCGGATAGGAGATGGAACTTTGCCATGGATCAGCCATCCTCGCTCAACGGGAGAACGCCTGCCGAGATGAAGACGTCGGTGCTCATGACCTCGGCTAGCTCTTCGGTGTTGGGCTGGGCCACGAACAGGCCGCGAGTGCCCGGGAACACGACGAATCGCCCATTCGTCGACCAAGTGACCTGGGGGAAGCCGGGACGAGCCTCGAACTCGGCCAACATCGAACCATCTGACGCCGAGAGCACCGACAACCCGGTCTGATTGAGCAGGGCGATCCACTGGGCGTCCGGCGAGAAACGAGCCACCGAGAACGACCCGTCATCGGCCACCCGCCTGGCCGGGCTCCCTGCGGCGTCGATGAGGCGAAGACTCCCATCGTCCATCGCGACGACACCGTCCGGGCCGACTCCCAGCAGACGGCCCGAGTACGCAGAGACGATCTCACCCAGGGAATTCAGGATGGTGACGATGCCCGACGACTCATCATCGATGACGAACCCCCAGTCACCCCAGGCGGCAACACCACCGGGGACACCTATGGCGCGGGTGAGTAGAGCGGGATCTGCCAACGTCCCACTGACCGTCCAAATCGAGAGTTGGCCGTCCGAAAGCGTCGAATAGGCGAGGGTCCCCGGTTCAGTGTCGTGCCAG
>JBAULI010000152.1:0-2306 GCA_049578105.1 Acidimicrobiia bacterium
CGGCCGAGCAGATCCTGTCCTTCTACTACGACGGGACCAGTGTCACGGCTCCGCTTGCGGCGGATCACTGGATCAACACGGACAACGGGCTCTGGGTGGGTCTCGTGTCCAACACGACCGCCGTCTCGATATCGGCCGTAGGGGACCAGGTGCGCATCTGCCAACCGGCCGGGTGCGCCGGGGACGACAGTGGCAACGGGAACGTCGATCGGATGATCGATCCCGGAGACGTCTATCAATTCGAGGTCGACGCTGCCGACCCGAGCCAGTGCCGGTTTCGCACCGGAGTGGCGCCCGATGGCTGGAACGGTGGATACGGCCCCTGCGATGCCGAGGTCAGGCAAGACCAGGGGACCGCTACGCGCATCAAGGTCAACACCAGGGAATATGCACACGGGACCATTCGCCTGACCCCATCATCGGCGGGATTTCACGCCGTTCTCGCCACGAAACTGGAGGACTACCTGTACGGGCTGTCCGAGGTTCCGTCATCTTGGCCCGACGAGGCGCTCAAGACCCAGGCGATCATCGGTCGCAGCTATGCGATCGCAACGGCGCTCGAACGCGGTGGCAGCGACGGCACCTCGAAGCTGTCGAGTTGCGGGTGCCATTTGAGGAACAGCACTGCCGACCAGGTCTTCATCGGATGGAGCAAGGAAGACCCAGCCCAAGGTGGGGCGAGCTGGGTGCAGGCCGTCGACGACACGTCGGGTCAGGTCATCACGCATCCACAGTCGAATTATCCCCTCGATATCGCAAAGGCCTTCTATTCGTCCTCCAATGGGGGTTGGAGTGAGAACGTCGAAGACGTCTGGGGCGGGCCTCCCCTCGCCTGGCTGAGGGCCACCGAGGATCCGTGGTCCTCCGATCCAGTCGTCAACCCCCTGGCGAATTGGACGATCCTGGTCAACACCAACGACGTCGCCACCTATCTCGGATGGGACAAGGTGTTCACCGGCATATTGATCAATCAACCGCCGGGGGCGATCGTCAGGTTCACCGGCAAGGATTCGGGTGCCCAAGTGACCAAGGACCTCAATGGGACTCAGATTCGATCAATGCTCAACACCTATGGCTTCAGGTCGGATGGCCAGCCGGTGCGTGTTTCGCCATACATCTCGGGTGTGACCGACCCGCCCGGCTTCAACGACATCGACGGCGACATCTTCGAGAACGCCATCAAGTGGCTCGCCTTCGAAGGCATCACCGAGGGATGCAACCCGCCGTCCAACACGAATTTCTGCCCGGCCAACAAGGTGACCCGAGGGGAGATGGCCGTCTTCCTGTCACGCGCTCTGCAGTTGCCGGCTCCAAGTGCCGATCACTTCGTCGACGACACCGGGAGGTTCTACGAGGGAGCCGCCAATCGCCTGTTCGAAGCGGGCATCACGGTTGGGTGTGGGAGTGGCAAGTACTGCGGCGAGAGCCCGTTGCCGAGAGAGCAGATGGCGGCATTGCTGGCTAGGACGTTGAGTCTCCCTGCCAGTGCAAACGACTACTTCAAGGACGACGCCGGCTCTCAATTCGAGGGTGCGATCAACAAGATCGCGGAGGCTCAAATCACCCTCGGATGCAACCCGCCGACCAATGACGAGTTCTGCCCGAAGGACTACGTGACCCGAGGGCAGATGGCTGCCTTCTTCAAACGGGCCTGGGGACCCTGACCTCTCCTACCATCACCCCGGTGAGCGCCAGGGCCGAATACTTCGCACGAGAGCAATGGACCGCGGGGATCATCGGGCTCGGTTACGTCGGTCTGCCACTGCTGGTGACGGCTGCGAGCAAGGGTCTATCGACCGTTGGCTTCGACGTGTCCGAGGCAAAGGTCGAGAGACTGTCCAATGGGCGTTCGCATGTGGATGACGTCTCCGATGAGGCGTTGGCATCAGCCCTGGCAGGAGGAGCGCGTTTCTCATCCGATCCTCAGATTCTCTCGGAGGCTGACGCCATCTTCATCTGTGTGCCCAGCCCCCTCGGCCGCAATCGCCAGCCAGACCTCTCCTACATCGAAGCTGCGGCTTCGACTATCGCCTCGATAGCCCGGCCCGGCCAGCTGATCAGCCTCGAGTCGACCACCTATCCGGGGACCACCGAAGACTTCCTGATTCCGGCCGTGGAGAAGGCGGGTCTCACCCTCGACGAGGACGTCTGGGTGGCGTTCTCACCCGAGAGGGTGTCACCGGGTGATGAGATGAAGACGGGTGATATCCCCAAAGTCGTCGGTGGCGTGACACCGGCGTCGGGCGAGGTGGCAGTGGCGGCGTATCGGCGTCTCGTCCCCTCCGTGCACCCGATCAGCTCGGCTC
>JBAULI010000153.1:0-11673 GCA_049578105.1 Acidimicrobiia bacterium
TGATGGGGGATGGGAGGGGAAGCATGACTCGGGTCGCCTATGTGACCGCCCGCTTCCCTCCGATTCGCACGTCCGGGACGTATCGAGTGGAGGCGATGGCCAGAAATCTCCCGCAGCTCGGTTTGGAGCTGGATGTGTTGACACTTCCGGCCGAATGGACAGGGGTTTCAGCTCTCGAGGAATACTCGGACGTCAGGCTCTTTCGGCCCAAATCCTCGAGTGATGTCGTGATCAGGACGATCAGGGAGTTGAAAGTGCTGCGTTGGGTGCAGAGGGAAGCGCTGATCCCGGACCCGCTCGTTCTCTGGGCGCGGTCGGCGGCGCGTAAGGCTGCCAGGGTCCTAGAAGGGACACAGGTCGTCTATGGGACGGCGCCGACCTACAGCATGATCGTGGCTGCTCACGACCTCGCACGGCTCCTCGATGTCCCCTACGTCCAGGAATTGCGCGACCCGCCGAGCTTCGACCGCACATTGCGGGGGCGTTCCAAGTCGTTCGGTCGGCGGATGTGGCGATTCGAAGAGAAGTATTTGCCGGCGGCCGATCGACTCATCACTGTGACTCCGACGATGCGCGAACGATTCATCGAGTTGCACCCGCGCCTGGAGCCGCACCGTATTTCGGTGGTGACGAATGGTGTGTCCGACATCGATGTGAATCCATCGTTGTCTGGTAGAGATCGCGACAAGTTCACCGTCACCTACGTGGGGACCTTCCTGGGAGGGGTTCGTCAGATGGGTGACTCGGTGTTTACGCCGGGGATACTGATACCCGCTCTGAACACCCTTCCAGAAGGTCGGACTGCCCTTCGCATCGTCGGCCCCGTCTCTGACACCCAATTGAAGAACCTTCGCAGCCTTCCCGCCAAGACCGAGCTGCAGTTCACAGGGCTCGTGGATCGTGATTTGGCCCTCGCCGAGATCGCTGCGGCCGACATCGCAGTGATCCTCGCAGATGACGATGACTGGTGGATTGGTAGGAAGGTCTTCGAGTATCTGCGATATGCGCATACGATCCTCGCCATCGTCCCGGAGGGCGACACCAGCAGGCTGCTGGCCCGGCACAGTCGTGTCGACCTGATCCAACCAGGAGACAGTGCTCGGCTGACCGTGGCCCTCGGCTCGAGGTTCAAGCAATGGAGCCGCGGAGATTGGCAATCAGGCCCTGTGCCGTCCGGTCTGCAGACTGACGAGGGCACCGCTGCCGAGGTTGCGGCCATTCTCCGCGAAGTTGTGTCCACGAGCAGCATCTCCTCGAAATCCAGAGAGGAAATCTGAGCGCACCTCGCTCAGATTACGATTAGCACTCGATTCCGCCGACTGCTAATCTTCTCTTGGCACTCGCGCTCGTCGAGTGCCAATCACCAATCCAGATCGAGCTTCAAGGAGGAGCAGTCACATGAAGCTTCAGCCGCTCGGTGATCGAGTGGTGGTGAGGCCGACCGAGGACGCAGAATCGCGTACCCCCTCGGGCCTCGTCATCCCCGACACCGCCAAGGAGAAGCCCCAGATCGGCGAAGTCGTAGCAGTGGGCCCCGGTGCCCGCGACGACGACGGCGATCGCATCCCGATGGACGTGTCGGTGGGGGACAAGGTTCTCTACTCCAAGTTCGCAGGCACCGAGGTCAAGCTCGACACCGAGGAGTTCCTCGTTCTCTCCGAGCGCGATCTACTCGCCGTAGTCAATTGAGGAGCTGATATTCAATGCCAGCGAAAGAACTTCGTTTCAATGAGCAGGCCCGTAAGGGTCTGCAGGCAGGTGTCGACAAACTCGCCGACACCGTCAAGGTCACACTCGGCCCCAAGGGTCGCAACGTGGTCCTTGAGAAGAAGTGGGGCTCGCCCACGATCACCAATGACGGCGTCACCATCGCCAAGGAGATCGAGCTCGAGGATCCTTACGAGAACATGGGCGCCAAGCTCGCCTATGAGGTTGCAAACAAGACCGACAACGTCGCCGGTGACGGGACCACCACCGCCACCGTCCTCGCCCAGACCATGGTGCGCGAAGGTCTCCGCCAGGTAGCTGCCGGAGCCAACCCCATGGAGCTGAAGAAGGGGATAGAGCAGGCCGTCGAAGCCGCAGTGAAGGCAATCGGCGAGATGGCTCGTGACATCGAAACCACGGAAGAGATCGCCCATGTGGCGTCGATCTCCGCCAACAACGACAACTCGATCGGAAAGGTCATCGCAGATGCCTTCGATCGTGTCGGCAAGGACGGCGTGATCACGGTTGAAGAGGGTCAGACCTTTGGTCTCGAGCTCGAGTTCACCGAGGGCATGCAGTTCGACAAGGGATACCTCAACTTCTACTTCGTGACCGATCCCGATCGTCAGGAAGCCGTGCTGGAGGATCCGTACATCCTGATCGCCAACTCGAAGATCAGCTCGGTCAACGACCTGGTCCCGGTGTTGGAGAAGGTGATGCAGACGGGCAAGCCGGTCCTGATCATCGCCGAGGACGTCGAAGGTGAGGCCCTGGCCACCCTGGTGGTCAACAAGATCCGTGGGACCTTCTCGTCGATCGCGGTCAAAGCCCCCGGGTTTGGCGAGCGTCGCAAGGCCATGCTTCAGGACATCGCCATCCTCACCGGCGGCACCGTCATCTCCGAAGAGGTCGGTCTCAAGCTGGAGAACGTGACACTCGACATGCTCGGGCGTGCCCGCAAGGTCGTGGCGTCCAAGGACAACACCACCGTCATCGACGGTGACGGCTCCGAGGCCGACGTCAAAGCTCGGATCAAGCAGATCGAGCGCGAGATCGAGAACACCGACTCTGACTGGGATCGTGAGAAGCTCCAGGAGCGCCTCGCCAAGCTGTCGGGTGGTGTGGTCGTGATCAAGGTCGGCGCCGCCACCGAGGTGGAGCTGAAAGAGAAGAAGCACCGCATCGAGGACTCTGTGTCTGCCGCACGCGCCGCAGTCGAGGAGGGTGTCGTCCCAGGTGGGGGCGTCGCTCTGCTCAGGGCTCAGTCGGCCGTCGACAAGCTTCGTGGTGGGAGCGATGACGAGAAGGCCGGTCGCAGCATCGTCCGCAGGGCGATGGAAGAGCCGCTTCGTCAGATCGCAACCAATGCCGGCTTCGAAGGTGGAGTCGTCGTAGAGGAAGTCCGGAAGGGCGAAGGCCCGTTTGGGTTCAATGCCGCCACCGGTGTCTACGAGGACTTGATCGCCGCAGGAGTCCCCGACCCGGCCAAGGTGACCAGGTCGACCATCCAGAACGCTGCTTCGATCGCAGCCCTCCTGCTGACCACCGAGGCTTTGGTGGCCGAGCAGAAGGAAGAGGCCCCAGCCATGCCGGGTGGCGGCCACGATCATGGCGGCGGTGGAATGGACTTCTAGTCCCCGTCACGACGAGAATCGAGAAACCCTCCACATTTGTGGAGGGTTTCTCTTTGGCACTCCCGACAAGCGTGGCAGAGTGATCGGTACCTGTCCTGAAGCGCACTCCGAGGCGACGAGAGAGTTGGGAGGCGTCCTTGCCGAACTGCAGACTGTGCGGAGCCGGCCTGGAGTTGACAATGGTGGATCTGGGAACTCAGCCGCTCTGTGAGAGCTTCCTCACCACGAGTCAGCTCAACCAGATGGAGCCTCACTATCCACTCGTAGTCATGGTCTGTGGGGTGTGCCATCTCGCTCAGGCGGTTCACGATGTTGCCCCGGCGGCGATTTTTGACGAATACGCCTATTACTCCTCGTACTCGGATTCGTGGCTGAATCACGCCCGGCGCTACGCAGGTTCCGTGATCGAGAGGTTCCAGTTGGAGCGTGGCGTATCCCGAGTCCTCGAAATCGCGAGCAACGACGGGTATCTGCTTCAGTACTTCCTCGAGGCAGGCATCGATGTTGTCGGCGTTGACCCCTCCTCGAACGTGGCAGCGGTAGCAAGCGCCAAGGGCATCGAGACGATCGTGGACTTCTTTGGCTCCGATCTGGCGAGCCGGCTCGTGGCCGATGGGCTCAGGGTGGACCTGATCGTGGCCAACAATGTCTTGGCCCACACTCCGGAGATCAACGACCTGGTGGCCGGTGTCAAGATTCTCCTCGGTGGGGAGGGTGTGGCCACATTCGAGTTCCCGCACCTGATGCGGCTACTCGACGAGTGTCAATTCGACACGATCTATCACGAACACTGGTCCTATCTCTCGCTCATCACGACAGTCGAGCTCTTCAGGCGGCAGGGCCTGACCGTCTTCGATGTCGAGCAATTGGGCACCCACGGAGGGTCTCTGCGCCTCTACGTTCGTCACGAGGAGAACCGAGGACTTCATGTGACGCCGGCGGTCGGGCGCCTGATGGAAGAAGAGGTCGCGTTTGGTCTGGCCGGAGCGGAGAGGTATGCCGAATTCGGGGCGAGGGTGGCGGAGACAAAGCGACGCCTGTTGAGCCTCCTCATCGCCGAAAAAGACGCCGGACGATCCATTGCGGCATATGGCGCGGCGGGAAAGGGCAATACCCTGCTCAACTACTGCGGGATCTCTACCGACTTGGTTGACTATGTGTGTGACCGCAATCCCTACAAGCATGGTCGTTTCACTCCTGGCTCCCGAATTCCGATATACGGTCCGGAGATGATCGATAGAACCCGCCCCGATGTCGTGCTCATCCTTCCTTGGAATCTCAAGGGCGAGGTCATTGCCCAGTTGGCCCACATCGAATCGTGGGGTGGCAGGTTCCTGGTGCCCATCCCCGACCCGGTGATGGTGGGAGTGCCCACGGGATGAAGGTCGTGCTCTTCTGCGGTGGGGAAGGATTGCGGCTACGCGACTTCTCGGGATCTGTCCCCAAGCCGATGGTGCCGGTCGGGTACCGGCCGATCATGTGGCACGTGATGAAGTATTACGCCCAATTTGGCCACAAGGATTTCATCCTCTGCCTTGGGCACCACGCCGACGTCATAAAGCACTACTTCCTCAATTACGAAGAAGCCGTTTCCAATGACTTCGTCCTGCGAGAGGGCGGAAGGACCAAGCAGATGCTCAAGACGGACGTCGAGGATTGGACGATTACCTTCGTCGACACGGGGCTCAACGCCGAGATCGGCGAGCGTCTTCTGCGCGTGAGAGAGCACCTCGCGGGCGAAGAGATGTTCCTCGCCAATTACGCAGACGGGCTGACCGATCTCGATCTCGATACCTACTTGGAGGCTTTCGGCGCTAGTGGTCGAACCGGGGCGCTTCTGGCGGTCAAACCAACGCTCTCGTATCACGTGGTCTCTTTCGACGAGACGGGGTCGCCGGTCGACATTGGCCCGATTCGATCGTCTGGGCTTTGGTTGAACGGCGGATATTTCGTCTTCCGTCAGGGTGTCTTCTCCTATCTGGAGAAGAATGACGATCTGGCTGCGGTGCTCTCCTCGATGGTCGACGATGGCGAGTTGTTCTCCTTCCCCCATGAGGGGTTCTGGGCGCCTATGGATACCTTCAAGGACAAGAGCCACCTCGATGCGATTTGGGCCAGCGGTCGCCGCCCATGGCTACGGAGCGAGACGGAGACCGGTTGATCGGCCTCGCCTTCGACCGCCCCCTCCGCTCGGTGACGTGTCTCGGTGCTCATCCCGACGACATCGAGATCGGTTGCGCCGCCCTGCTGCTGAGGTTGGCAGGGGAAAGTCCGGAGACATCCTTCAGGTTCGTCGTCCTCACTTCAGACGACCGTCGGGCAGAGGAGGCCCGGCAGAGCGCGGTCGACCTGCTGGGAGAAAGAGTCGAAATTGCCCTCGGGGGATTCGAAGATGGCTATCTGCCGTATCGCCAGCCTGGAGTGGTCAAAGACTTCCTGGTCGGCGCGGTGGATCCTGCCGGCACTGATCTAGTCCTGGCGCCGAGAGCTGATGATCTCCACCAGGACCATCGATTCGTTGCCGAGTTGGCACTGCAGGTGTTTCGGCGCCACCTCATCCTTGGTTACGAAATCCCCAAATACGACGGTGACCTCGGCCCTGCCCAGCTCTATTTGCCGATCTCATCCGACGAGGTCGAGGTCAAGCTCACCCATCTCGAGCAGCATTTCGTCAGTCAGCACACCAAGCCGTGGTACGCCCGCGACGTGTTCTCGGGCCTGCTGGCCCTGCGTGGCGCCGAGAGCGGGGGCGACGGCTACGCCGAGGCTTATCAGATGGCCAAGGCACGACTGGGTTGACCGTGTTCACCCGGATCGGCCAGATGACGTCGCCAAATGGTTCGAAGATGATTCAGGAGCGCAACCACGAGCCATCCCGCCGGCCGCGCACTTCAAATTCCGGTAGCGCATGACAAATCCGATTGCCTGCGGACGCGACGAGAAACACCTCTTCCTGAGGGGCCTAAGCACCCGGACTACTCTTTCCAACGGAGTAGGGAGGGTATTGGTAAAGGTTGTCATTTTGGCAGGCGGGTTGGGTTACGTCTGGCTAGGGAGACCGAGGTCCGGCCAAAAGCAATCGCGGAGATCGGGAGCCGCCCGATTCGGGGGCACATGATGGCTCGCTGCGCGCACCACGGATTCGACATTGCCCCAGGCCCCGAGGGCGACTCCCTTGGCCGCGGCAACATGGGGTCGCCCTCGCTGTGGGACACCGGTGCCCCACCCTGGAAGCTGTGGACATGAGATGAGGGTCATGGTCACGGGGCACAACGGCTATATCGGCTCGATCATGTGTCGTCTCCTCGGGGACGCCGGGCACGATGTGGTGGGTCTGGACAACTACATGTTCGACGAGTGCACATTCGGGCCTGACGTCGATTCGGTCGAAGGGATCAGAAAAGACATACGCGACGTCGCTCCGAAGGACCTCGAAGGATTTGACGCCGTTTGCCATCTCGCCGGCATCAGCAATGACCCGGTCGGCGATCTCACCCCCGAGGTCACCTATGACATAAATCACCACGCGTCGGTGCGTTTGGCTCGGCTGGCTGAGAAGGCCGGCGTGAGCAAGTTCATCTTCTCATCGTCGTGCAGTATCTACGGTGCCAGCCCGGGCGGCTGGGTGGACGAGGAGTCCGAAGTCAACCCGGTGACGCCATATGGCTGGTCAAAGGTGCTGGTCGAGCGGGAGGTAGCTCCCCTGGCCACGGACGAGTTCTCGCCGGTGTTCCTGAGAAATGCCACCGCTTATGGGCTGTCTCCCCGGCTTCGCGCCGATCTGGTGGTGAACAACTTGGTCGGGTATGCAGTCACCCAGGGACGAGTCCTGATGAAATCCGACGGGACCCCGTGGCGTCCCCTGATCCACATCGAGGACATCTCGCGGGCATTCCTCGCGGTGCTGGAGGCGCCGCGGGAGAAGGTCCACAACCAGGTGCTCAATGTGGGCTCGACAACTGAGAACTATCAGATTCGCGACGTGGCCTCGATCGTGGAGGAGGTCGTGCCCGGAGCGCATTTCGAGATGGCGACCGAGGCTGGTCCCGACATGAGAGATTATCGGGTGGATTGCTCCAAGATCGCCGACTTGGTTCCCGCATTCCAACCGGTGTGGAATGTCCGGGCAGGAGTCGAGGAGCTCTATCGGGCATTCACCGATCATGGGCTCGTCGAGGAGCAGTTCTTCGGTTCTCTCGTTCGCATCCATCACATCAGGGACGCCCAGTCGAGAGGTTTGCTCGATGAGAACCTTCGGGTTGTGGAGGGTGTGGGTGCCTGACCCAGGTACCGACTGCCAATCACCGAAGACGGGCCGGCGTGCCAACTTCGCCAGGGATGGTCGTTTCATCATCCTCTTCCCGGCGGCGACTAGCGGTTGATGGGTGTGAATACCTGCGCTGCATGCGGTCAGTCAGACCTCACCAGCTTCTACCGGGCCGAGACCTTGCCCACCCAGACATGTGTGCTCCTGGATCGGGAGGACGACGCCCGTCGATATCCGACCGGCGATCTCGAGCTGGCAGTCTGCGGCTCCTGTGGGCTCATCCAGAACGTGCTGTTCGACCCGTCGCTCGTCGACTACTCGAAGCCGACCGAGGAGAGCCAAGCGTTCAGCTCGAAGTTCCAGGCGTTCGCAAACTCACTGGCCGACAGACTCGTCGCCGAGCACGATCTGAAGGGCCGCACCGTTCTCGAGATCGGGTGTGGGAAAGGGGATTTCATGATGCTCCTCGCCGAGCGCGGCATAGGCAGGGGTCTAGGGATCGATCCCGGCTATCTGCCCACTCGTCCCGAAGGGCCGGATGCCGAGATCGAGTTCCGGCGGGGGTGGTTTGGGCCCGATACGGTCGAGCTGACCGCCGATCTCGTGATCTCGAGACATCTCATGGAGCACGTTCCCAACGTTGGGGAGTTCCTCGGTTGGCTGGCCGAGTCGACGATGCGCACCGAAGGGGCGGTGCTCTTCACGGAAGTCCCGGACACGAGCCGGGTCCTGTACGAGGGCGCCTTCTGGGATGTCTATTACGAGCATTGCTCCTACTTCACCCGTGGTTCGCTCGCTCGGGCGATCACCGCGAGCGGGCTCACACCCACCGACGTCTGGCTGGGCTTCGACGACCAATACATACTTTCGGAGGCCGTGAGCGACTCCGGAGATCCGTGGTCTCTCGACGATCTGAGCCCAACCCTCGCCGCGGCCGAACGTTTCGGGTCCAGGACGGCGGAGAGTGTGGCGAGATGGAAAGAGGAGATCGTGTCCAGGATCGATGACGGACGCGAAGTCGTGGTTTGGGGTGGGGGCTCGAAAGCGGTCGCCTTTCTGACCACGATTGGTGTCGATCAGGTGATCGTGGTCGACATCAACCCGCACAAACAGGGAAAGTGGCTGCCTTCGCTGGCGGTCGAGGTGCAGAGCCCTAGCGTGCTCGAGTCGATCAGACCCGACTTGGTGATCCCCATGAACGCGATCTACGTGAACGAGATCCGCCGGGACCTCGAAGCCATGGATCTCAACCCCACCATCACCCCGCTATGAGTCTCGGATCAGGTGATGGCGGCGGCGATCTTGTCGAGATAGGGGACGGTTTCCTCAGCCCCCAACGACCTGATGCCGATCACAGCACGATCGATCCCGGCCTCCTCGAGTCTCTCGAAGTCCTCGGGCCTGGCCTGATAGGCGGTTATCTGAAACGACGACGGGTCACGTCCCGCCCCCGCCACCGCCTCCCGCACCCGGGCCACTTCCCCCACGATGTCGTGACGATTGGCTATCGGCATCCACCCGTCGCAGAATTCCGCCATGTCCTTCACCGTTTTGGGCCCAGCGGCGGCGCCCATGAAGATGGGAGGATGCGGCTGCTGGACCGGCTTGGGCCAAGCCCAGGAGGGCTCGAGGCTGAAGTGCTCACCCTGATAGGCGGCCGTCTCGTCCGACCACAGCGACGTCATCATCAACACCTTCTCCCTGAGAATTGCCCGTCGCTCCGTGTAGGGGACCCCGTGGCTGGCCATCTCCTCCTTGTTCCACCCATAACCGATTCCGAGGATCACCCTCCCCGAAGACAGGAAGTCGAGACTGGCCACCTCCTTCGCCGTCCAGATCGGGTCTCTCTGTGCAATCAGGATGACTCCGGCTCCCAACCTGAGAGTGGTGGTGGCGGCACCGGCATAGGCAAGGGCCACGAAGACGTCGTGACTACGCCAGTAATGCTCGGGCAACGGCGGGGCACCCTCCTGTCCTCCCCACGGCGTCTCGCGCGACACAGGTATGTGGGAGTGCTCAGGGAACCACAAGGACTCGAAGCCACGTGCCTCGACCTCTCTTGCCAGATCGTCGGGTCGCATCGACTTGTCGGTCGGGAAGACGCTGATGCCAAACTTCATGAATCTCACAGTAGAGGCTCGGAGTTAGGACGATGACTGGCACAACCCCTTCTCATGCTTTCCCACACGTGACGGTGGGAATGCCCGTCTTCAACGGCGAGCCCTTTCTGGCCGCAACTCTCGACTCGGTCCTGAGCCTCGATTACCCGGCGTTCGATGTGGTCGTTTCGGACAACGCCTCGACGGACTCCACCTTGTCACTTCTGCGAGACCGTGCGGGAGCCGATCCGAGGCTGAGGATCGTGACCACGGAAATCAACATGGGGGCCGGCTGGAACTTCAATCGCGTGCTCGAGTTGGCCGAGGGGAAATATTTCCATTGGGCGGGTGCCGATGACCTGATGGATCGTGCCTTCCTCAGCCGGTGTGTGAACGCCCTCGAAGAGAACCCTGGGGCGGTCTTGTCCTATCCGCGAACCATGCTCATCGATGCAGACGGAGAAGAGACCGGGGAGTTTCCCAATCGTCTCGAGTTGGCCGACAAGAGCCCGTCGGGGCGACTTCGTCGATATATACGCAACATCCGATTGGCCAATCCGATATTTGGAGTCATCCGGACCGAAGAGTTGAAAGAGGCTGGGGGACTCGGCACGTTTCCCTCGGCGGACCTGCTGACCCTGGGCCGTCTCGCCATCAAGGGGAAGTTCATCGAGGTCGACCAGGTGATGTTCTATCGGAGGATGCACGAGGGCCAGTCCTGGCAGGGCGCCGGCGGTCACGAAGGCTTCGCCGCATGGTTCGATCCGCTGCATCCGAAGCGGGTGGTGTTCCCCAGCTGGCGTCTCTTGGGCGAGTTCCTGAGAACCTCCGTTCTCGCCGACATCGGCGCCGCCGAAAAGCTTCGGTGTGTGCTGGTTGTGCTGGTGGAGTGGCCGCGGCGTAGATGGAGGCAAATGATCGGCGAGCTGACCCGAACTCGACGCATCCTGTTCCGAAGAGCTCCGAAGGTGTGAGGGCACGCGCCGCCATCGTCGAGGCGATAGCAGAAGCGGGCCCAATCCCCTTCGAGCATTTCATGGAGCTTTCCCTCTATCACCCAGAAGGGGGCTTCTTCACCGCCGGCAAGTTGCGTTCCGAGAAGGCGGGCGACTTCCTCACGTCGCCGGAGGTGAGCAGCCTGTTCGGTGAGACCCTGGCCGGGTTCCTGATGATGGAGAGGGAACGGATCGGCGAGCCATTCGAGCTCGTCGAGGTCGCCGCCGGATCCGGCTCGTTGCTGTCCGCCATCCTCGAGGCGATATCGCTCCCGGTGACGGCAGTCGAGGCGTCGGACGCCGCGCGCGACGCTTTGCGCCGTGTGTTGCCAGGTGATCGAGTCACGGACATGCTCCCTGACTCTGTACGTGGTGTCATCCTCGCCAACGAACTCATCGACAATCTCCCGATGGCCCTCGCCCAGCGCGTCGACGCAGGCTGGCGTGAGCGATGGGTTGGCATGGAACGTGATCAGCTGGTCTTCGTCGACGCGGCGCCTCGTCCTCGCGTGTCGTCCTGGTTGGAGGCGTATGCCGGAGACGTGGACGACGGGGGATGGGTCGAGGTCCAACTCGTCGCCGCCGATTGGGTCACCGATACTCTTCAACGGCTGGGGCAAGGGGCGTTGGTTCTCATCGACTACGGGGAGACAGCCGAAAACCTCCTTCCCCGTCGTCGCGACGGAACTCTCCGCACCTATCGGGCACACCATCTCGGCCCCCACCCACTCGACGAGCCGGGGGCGACCGACATCACCGCCGACGTCAACTTCACGGCCCTGGTGGCGGTGGCGGAGAGCGCCGGCGCCGAAGTCGAGCTGTATCGGCAGGACGAATTCCTCGGCGGTCTCGGGCTCCGGGAGCGTCTGTCAGAGCTGAGAAGCGCCGAGCTGGAGGCAGCGAGATCCGGCGACGACATGGAGCGACTCCGGTTGCGGACCTTGAAGACAGAGGCCGAGACGCTGTTGCAT
>JBAULI010000154.1:0-2948 GCA_049578105.1 Acidimicrobiia bacterium
TCACTGACCATCGTGACGGAGTTGCCACGGAATACGGGTCGGGGGTGGGCTGGCCTGAGAACAGGATGAACACCACTTGTGACATCGTTCTCATTCGCCTAGCTACGCACTCTCTGTGCCTTCGAGCCGCGCGGTTCATTCCGCGAGCGGACGAGAGCAGGAGATTCGGGAGGGATCGACTTCGTGGAGAACGCCGCCGAAGCGCACCGCGGCTACGACTACAGCTCGACACCCCTGACGTGGTCACCCCATGTGCCCATGACTTTCAGTGCGGGCTGGTCAACCGCGGTTGCGGAAGAGCACGTTGGCGATCTTCCATCCGCCCGAGGTCTTGGCGAGGTGAAGGTAATCGACATACTCCGGCGACACGACCCGCGCTGCAGCGATGTCGCCCGCGACATCGTCGATGTCGATCTCCATGTGTGGGTCGGGCGCGTCCCCACCGCCGTCGGCGGTCAGCTCGATCATGCGAGTCTTGGTGACTTCGCGAAGAGAGTCGGGACCCTCGCCCCCGGGTGTTCGCTTGACCAGGTTGGTGTGGAGTGCGCGATCTATACGTTCGACATTGCCGGCATACCAGCCTTCTATATAGTCGCGGACGACGGTTTCGATCTCAGCCACATCGGACGACTCGTGCGGCAGCGGAACCGGTGGTGAGCTCATTGTGATCCTTCCTAGGTGTCGGAGAGAGGACTCGAACCTCCACGGGCTTAATCGCCCACTAGGCCCTCAACCTAGCGCGTCTACCAATTCCGCCACTCCGACGTGAAGCTGGGCGAGTCTACGTCCGTCAGCTGTTCAAGAGGAACGTCAGGACGAATGTGCTGACGGCGAACAGCACACCGACGATGACTGTGAGGCGATCGAGATTGCGCTCCACGACCGTGCTCCCGCCAAGGTTCGATGTCGAGATGCCACCGCCAAATACATCGGAGAGCCCGCCACCCTTGCCCGAGTGGAGAAGGACGAGCGCGATCACGGCGAGCGACAAGATGATGTGAATGACGATTGCGATTGCTTGGGCGATAGCCATTGATCTATCTGATGGTTGGGGTCGGGTCCCGCCCGAAGAGGAACGGGGTGACGCATTGTACCAGGCGTGTTGAGGTTGGCCTACCCGGCCTGACGTGCGACAGCCTCCGCAGCCGCCTTGGCCGCCTCCGCGTCACCGAGATATCGACTCTCGACCGGGACGAGGTCTTCGTCCAACTGATACACCAGCGGAACACCGGTGGGAATGTTCAACTCGATGATGTCCTCGTCTGAGATCCGATCGAGATGCTTGACCAGGGCTCGCAACGAGTTCCCATGTGCCACGACGAGGGGCACATGGCCCTCCCGGAGGTCGGGGACGATCGAGTCGTGCCAGTAAGGGAGCATGCGTTCGACAACGTCCTCGAGACACTCGGTTGCGGGCACCACATCCGGGGCGAGGCGTTGATAACGCGGATCGTGTCTCGGGTGTCGCTCGTCCTCGAGCGTCAGAGCGGGTGGCCTGACGTCGTAGCTCCTGCGCCAGAGAAGAACCTGTTCCGCCCCGTGCTCGTCGGCCGTCTCCTTCTTGTTGAGACCCTGCAGCGCCCCGTAATGCCGTTCGTTGAGGCGCCAGGAGCGCTTTACCGGCAGATACTCGAGCCCCATCTCCGCCAGGGCCAACTCGGCGGTCTTGATCGCCCTCACCAAGACGGAGGTGTGGAGCACGTCGGGCTCCAGGCCCTCTTGCTTGATCAGCTGCCCGGCCTCACGCGCCTCGGCCTCCCCCCGGTCGGTCAGGCCGACGTCGGTCCAACCCGTGAACAGGTTCTCCAGATTCCACGACGACTCGCCATGGCGGAGCAAGACCAGCGTGTATTTCATATCCAGTACCGCACGATCGCGGCGAAGCCATCCGGATCGAGAGATGCTCCGCCCACCAGCGCTCCATCGACGTCGGACTTGGCCATGAAGTCCTTGATGTTCCCGGCGTTGACCGACCCTCCGTAGAGGATGCGGGCTCCGGCGCCTGCCTCGGCGCTCAACCTGTCCGAAATCGTCTCCCGAATGATCCCGGCCATCAGTCCGGCATCCTCGGGAAGGGCCGTCTTCCCGGTTCCAATGGCCCAGATCGGCTCGTATGCGATCGAAGACCGTGCCACGTCTTGGGGAGAGATCCCGGCCAGTGATCCCAAGACCTGTTCGGTCACCACCGACTCCGCCATCCCACCTTCCCTCTGCTCCTCGGTCTCGCCGACGCAGACGATGGGCGTCATCCCCGCCGAAAGGACGGCGGCTGCCTTCCTGCTGACGATTTCATTCGTCTCTCCGAATCCTTGACGACGCTCCGAGTGGCCGACGATCACGTGGCTCACCGACAACTTCGCCAGCATCGGAGCGGAGATCTCCCCGGTGAATGGGCCTGATGGCTCCCAGTGGACGTTTTGAGCAGCGATGCCCAAACGCAGCCGATCGGCCTCGATCACTGTCTGCACCGACCGAAGGGAGGTGAATGGTGGCCCGACGACGACCTCCACCCGGTCGAGATCGGAGTCATCCAATCGATACGAGAGTTTCTGAACCATCTGGATCGCCTCCAGGTGGTTGCTGTTCATCTTCCAATTGCCGACTATCAGATTCTTGCGGTCGCTCATGACGGCCTCATACCCACCTTTCCAACACCGCCACACCGGGAAGGGTCTTTCCCTCCAGGAGCTCGAGACCCGCTCCCCCGCCCGTGGACAGATGGGAGACGGCGTCATCGAGACCCATCTGCCGAAGGGCAGCGGCCGAATCGCCACCACCGACGGCAGTGAATGCGGTGGTATCCACGATCGCCCTGGCCACGGCCTCGGTCCCGGCCCGAAACGCCGGCCACTCGAAGACTCCCATCGGCCCATTCCAGAAAACGGTCTCGGCTGTCCTGATCACGGACTCGAAGAGCAAGATCGACTCCTTGCCGATGTCGAGGCCAA
>JBAULI010000155.1:0-8372 GCA_049578105.1 Acidimicrobiia bacterium
GAGATGGAATGTTGTGGGTCCCCGATCCAACGGTGTCAGCAGAAGCTCCAGTCTTGTTAGGCCCGTCGTGGTGTCGGAGGCGGTAGCAGCCGTTCCAGGAGGACGAGATCTTGTTCGCCCACGAGGAGCCTGTATTCCACCAACCACCAATGCAAGAGTCACCGACCACCGATATGGAGCTTCCCTGGCCGTTGAAGCCGTCGAAGTGAATCCCGAGAGTGAACGTCGACAGGACAGACGCGAGACCCTTGTCTGTGAAGATGTCGCCAGATGATTCGATTTCATTCGGCTCAATCAGACCACCCGACGCCGCCGACAGCGCCTCACCAAGCCCCGAATAGCAGACCAGGTCAGAGACGATGAACTCACCGTCCGGCTGCTGACCGACCACGTAGACAACACAATGCGTTTCACCAGCCTCCCAAGGCATCGAGCCCACGCCTGACGTAGGAAGACCAAGCGCCAGGGCGAGCACAGAACTAATCGCTACAAATCGCATCCAACCTCCACAAGTCGTTACTTCGAGTATTCACCGACCGGCGCGTCCGGGTTCCGGGAACTCGTTGCGGCCCTGCGGCGAAGTCCGATGGTCGGGGCGATCGCTTTGCCTAGCGCCACCTCCACAGGTCGTATCGGAGCGATCGCCCCAACTCAAGGGACGACTGTCGATAGTGGTGTCCGGCTTTCGGTCTGAGTTGGTCGCTTCGAGCTCGATGTCGACGGTATTTTCGGGCCGGGATCATGACTCGGTCGCGAAAACAACCTGTGTGATCTGGGAACCGAATGGGTGTGTCCGGCAAATACCCATGTGAAGGCAGTGTCTGGCTCGAAGGAGGAGAGATGTCGCAGATATTGAGAAGGCCAACGGTCGCGCTACCAGCGGTTTTGGTGGCGATAGTGATCGTGGTTGGATTTGCACAGCCTGCTCAGGCAGCTTGTGCTCAAAACGACACTAAGAGCACCGGAACGACCTCCCAAACCTGGGATCACCTCACCGGTTATTGGACAAGCTCGACGCTCACCGGCGGTTCGCCCTGCTCCGACATAAACGTGAAGAACGTCTATACAAGTACGTATGTGGCTGGAACCTACTACTCGCCAACATACGGCCAGTGGATCGATGGTGCTGTTGGTTGGGTCTGGGACCCATCCGGTACAACCAAGGTTGTCGTCTCAAACATCACCCCATCCGGGATCAGCTTCAAGACCGGTTCACAGAATTCAAATATTACCCAACAGCAGACTTCCTAAGACCACGATCACCAGCCAAGCCCAAGCCGTGTGCCTTCGAGACTGCTCCCTCGCCGATGATATGTCGGGTTGTCGGTGGGCTTGTGACCGTCCCGGGACCATTTCGGCTTGCGTAGTCACATGAATACGGCCAGATGGTCTTATCGGATGTGTCCTTGCGCCAAGTGGCTGGCGCTATGAGCCGTCGATGGTCGCGCCTGATGTGGGTTGTGCTGATGGTGGCAGCCTGCGATCCGTCAGGTGCTGCAGACTCGGTAGTCCAGTCGCCTGCGTCTCCCCCGACTCTTGCGTCGTCTGCTGATTCCTCATCGACGGTCACTACTGCTGTCGTGGGGTTGCGTCCTGAGTTTTTGATGTGGGTAGCACCCGTCGATTTCGAGGAGGCAACAGCGGGTTGGGAGGCTTTCGGGCGTCCCGACCAGCAGCCGAAGTTCCTGGCGATGGCGGATTGTTGGGAAGAGAACGGATATGTGGAGTTCGCTGGGCACCTCAGGGACGAGGCGTCGGCAATGCCTGGGGGTGCAGGCGATATTCTCCTCACTCCAATGCGCAGGCTCAACGAGGTCGGGTTTACTGACGAACCCAGTCCTTGGGTTCGCTCGATTGCCGAGTCGGCGGGTCCGATGGGGTTGCCGGGATCCCTTGAAGCCAACTTGACCCATGGTCCGGATCTGGGTTTGAGATTGGATGATTCGGCGAGTATCCGGACGGTTGGGAGGATGTGTTGGCCTGAGGGTTGGATCCTGACCCCTTGGATGGGAATACCCGGGGATGTGGATGTGCAATGGATCACCCGGATTGCAGACCTTGACCGGGAGCCGGAGCTCGCCGCTCTGGTCGAGGAAACGGTGACGCCGTGCCTCCGCGCCATCGACCCCTATTTTGAGAACGCGATCGACCCGGATGACTGGGTGAGCAGGGCGATGTGGGCTCCGAAGGACCCCCAGGAGGTCGAGGCCGGCGACTCGGATTGGTCGATGCCTGAGGAAACACTGGTGACCTGGGGCCGGGCTTTTGCTGGGTGTATGGAGCTGTTGGAGGAGGCGCGTCGGGCTCCCCGTCTCGCCGCTCGGGAGGCATGGGTCGATCAATGGCATGACCAGTTGATCGACTCCCAGGCTCGAGACGGGCTGCCGACTGGTGGTCCGTGATGTCAAGCGGGTCCTGGGGTAGCAGCCTGAGAAGAGGGGGCGGGTTGTGGTTGGCGGTGCTCTTTGTGGTGGTTGCTGCCTGTGATGGGTCGGGTGCGGTGACGACCCAAGGTCAGGGGGATTCGTCTTCTCCGTCGGTTTCTGAGTCATCTTCGACCACTACGACTTCGACGGTGGTCTCGGGGTTGCGCTCGGAGTTCGTGGCGTGGGTGGCTCCCGTGGATGGGGATGAGGCCCGGCTGGGTTGGGAGGCGGTTGGTCTGCCCGCGGTGAGGAGGAACCTTGCTGCTGTGGCTGATTGCTGGGAGTCGGCTGGGTTCGGCACTTTCGCCGACCAGGTCCGTTCGTACGACCCGGGTACAGGAGCTACCAGTGGTCGTCTCCTCCCTGACATGGCGACCTACCGCGAGACCGGATTCGTACCCCGGAACCTGTCGCTGATCCCCGGTGTGTTGGCGGGTGACTCTGCGGAACATGTTGCCAGTTACATCGAGCGGAGTCCCGAGTTCGGGTTTCGCCCTGAGGATGTGGCAGCGATTCAGGCGGTGGCAAAGAAATGCAGCGAGGAGAACGAGCCGCCAACATTCCTGATCGGCCCGGCCGGCGGCGGATATGGAACCCAGTGGCTGGTGACTCTCGATGAAATCGACCAAGAGCCCGACATCGCTGGGCTGATCGAAGACACGGTTATGCCGTGCCTGGTTGACGTCGGCCCCGAATTCGCCAATGCCGAGGACATCGACGGATGGTTGGCGGCCGAGACGGGTGCCCAGATGAGCCTCGACTTCGACGAGAACTCGACTAGAGATGACCTTGAGGCGGCACTGGTGGAGTGGGGTCAGGGGTTCGCTGAATGCATGGAGCCCTTGGTGGAGGCCCGGAGACAACCACGGTTGGAGGCCCGCAGCGCTTTCGTGGACGACCAGTTCACCGGTCTACTCCAACTCCAGTCCGATGTCGACGACTTCCTGGCCGGGAGTTGAGTCCTTATTACTTCATTGCGGGGATACTGTTGATCCCTCCGCCAGGGAGTCTGGGTTCTAGTGGCTGATTCGATACCTGCTAGGGATTTGAGCTGGTGGCGGTCGACCGGCCGGTGGCGCCTTGTGGTCACCGTGCTCTTGTTGGTCGCTTTGCCAGTAGTTGGCTATGTCGTGGGGAGCCGAGCCGAGACGGAGGCTGAGGCCGTAGCGAATGCTGCGCCGCCTGCCACCCTGCCGGTTTTTGCGACAGTTGAGATGGGGACTATCGATGACAGTGTGACGGTCCGGGGGACGGTCGTTCAGGCCGCCGATGACTTGCTGGTCCCGTTCGGGGAACCCTCGGTAGTGACGGGTGTTCCGCCCGCGGCGGGTGATGTGATCACAGAGGGGGACGTGGTTTTGGAGGTCGATGACCGTCCGCTGTTCGTGTTGGAGGGTGGTTTGCCTTTGATCTCTGATCTGGAGCCTCGGGCTCGGGGTTCGATGGTCGTACAGCTTCAGGATGCCATGACGAGGTTGGGCTGGTATGAGGGGAAGGTCGACGGGATCTACGGTTGGAGCACTCAGCAGGCGGTGAGGTCGATGTACCGGGATGCGGGTTTTACGTCACCGGTGTTGGCTGCGCCGGAGAGTCCGGAGGGTGCTGATGTTGCTGCGACTCCTTCGGCGCCTGGTACCCCGCTAGTGGCGTCTGAGGTGATGTTTCTGACCACTTTGCCACAAACGATCGGAGCGACCATGGTGGATCGGGGCTCGGTGGTGGATGCCGACACCGCGATCTTTTCGCTCCCCCAGGGTGACACCGTGGTGCAGTCGTCGTTGAGCGAGGCGGACGCGGCCCCGTTCGCGGTCGGTATGACGGTCGAGCTCCGCACCGACGACGACTCGATCGTGACCACCGGGGTGGTCGAGTCGATCGAACCTGGTGAGGACTCCGCCGATGGTGACCTGGTTATGAGCGTTTCTCTTGATGGCGACGAGTTGAAATCGAGAGACGGGCTGCCGGTGCAGGTGTCGACGCTGGGCACCGACGTGCCGACCGGTCTGGTCGTCCCATATACGGCGGTGAGGTCGAGCGGTGACGGTGTGGACTACGTGCTCCGTCGTGTTGATGCTGCTACTTCTGAGCGCGTCGAGGTGGAAGTGGTCGCCGAGGGTGATGGGTTCGTCAGGATCGAAGCGGTTGGGGCGACGCTCGCCGAAGGCGACGAAGTGATAGTCGGCGGGGACGGCTGAGGGTTCGATGCCTTCGGGTACTCGGATCGAACTCGATGAGTTCACCTGTGAGTTCGGTGGCCCGCGCAAGGTGGTTGCCCTCGACCGGTTGAGCCTGGTGATCGGTGACGGGTCTTTCGTGGCGGTCACCGGCCCGTCAGGGTCGGGAAAGACAACACTGCTGAACGTCCTCGGCTTGCTCGGCCAGCCCACATCGGGTCGGTACATGATCAACTCGGTCGACACCTCTCAGCTCTCCAAGGGTGAGCTGGGACGACTCCGCGCCGGGACCATCGGATTCGTGTTCCAGTCGTTTCACCTGATCTCGTCGCGGAACGTGATCGACAATGTGGCCCTGGCCGGCCGCTATCAGGGTTTGAGCGTCGAAGACTCCTACCAGGAAGCCAGTGTGGTGCTCCGCCGGCTCGGGATGGGTCACAGGCTGACCGCCATGCCACCGACTCTGTCGGGAGGCGAGTCGCAGCGGGTTGCGATCGCCCGGGGGGTGATGGGCGACAGGTCGTTGCTTCTCTGTGACGAGCCGACCGGCAACCTCGACCATGAGAACTCGACTGCGATCGTCGAGTTGTTGGCCGAGCTGAACCAACAGGGGATGACCGTCATCACTGTCACCCACGATCTGGAACTGGCCGCACGTTTCGCAACCCAGGTCCAACTCCGGGATGGGGTAGTGATGACATGAGTCGTTGGCGTCAGCTGCGGGTCGCTTCGTTCGAGGGTGTGGTCGGTCTGCTCGCCGCGCCCCGCGCGGTTATCGGTGCCGCGGTGATGACCGCACTCGGCATTGGACTGTTCGTCGCCATCACGGGGCTCAGTGTCACCTCCACCCGACAGGTCGCAGACGACTTCGACGCACTACGAGCCACCGAAGTCCGCATCACGGGTGGGGGTCTGGACGGCGACCCTCTCTGGATACCAGAGGACTACACCGACCGACTGGCGACACTCGCAGGGTTCGAATCGGCGATGGCCATGGGCCGCTACGACTCTGCCCCGGTGTACACCGCCTCCCCCCGATCCGCCCGTAACCCGACCGGGGTCGCTGCCACACTCACTGCCGTCGACTTCGAACATCTCGACACGATCGGTCCCACGCTCCAAGGAATCGACCCGGCCGAACTCGGCCATATCGACCCCTCGGTGCCACCGGTCATCGTCGGCTCCCGGATAGCCAGTCAGCTCGGCATCGGAACCATCGACGGCTACCAGGCGGTCTGGATCAACGGACAAGCCTTCATGGTCACCGCCATCCTCGCCGACTCCACCCGACGCCGTGACCTGCTCGACGCGGCTCTCATCGACCGGACTGCTGCCGGACAGCTTCTCGGGCGACCCCAAACCGAAGAGGTCATGGTCGCCGTGAAACCCGGCGCCGCCGCCGGACTAGCCGAACAGGCACCACTCGCACTCGTCCCCCAAGCGCCCCAGAGTGTTGCCGCCACCGCACCACCCGACTCGCGTCAGTTCCGACAGCAAATAGAAGGCCGCATTGAGGCCATCGTGGTGGCCATGTCCGCTGTAGCCCTGCTCGTCGGAGCCGTCGGGATCGCAAGTTCGATGACCATCTCCGTCGCCGGCCGCCGTTGGGAGATCGGTCTACGGCAGGCAATAGGCGGATCCCGAACGAGCATCTTCACCCAGTTCCTCACCGAGGCAGCCATGGTCGGAGCGATCGGCGGTCTGCTCGGTGCCAGCCTCGGCATCGTCGCCACGGTCGGCTTCGCCCGCTACAACAACTGGCGGCCGGTCATCAACCCAAGCGATGCACTCCTCGGAGTCCTCATCGGTCTAGGCGTCGGAATCGCCGCCGGGTTCTGGCCCGCATGTCGGGCGGCCCAAACCGACCCCGCCGAAAGCCTCCGGGCCACCTGATCCCGGGCAGGCTCTCGTGAGGGGCCGCCCTCGGAAGAAGGTTTGGGCCGCTCCTGGGCCGCACGGGAGTGGAAATCTACGCAAGCCGCCGCGAAGTAGCGATAACTCATCTCTTTACATATGACCTGGTCAACCGCTATTTCTCGGCTATTGGCGTTGATCGTCGTTAGGCTCCGTTTCGTCCTGGCCCGGCCTTTCAAGCCGGAAACGCCGGTTCGAATCCGGTCGGGACTACGGAGGAAGCGGATGTCATCACAGGCCATTCGGCAGTACAACACCCTGGTCGCCATTCTCTCACTGGTCGCCCTCGTGGCTGCGATCGGGTTGCTCATCTATCGTTTGGTGAAGGGTCGGGATGCGGCTCGTCTCCTCGGGGACCGGGCGATCTGGCTGGCCTGGGTGGTGGCACTCGTCTCCACCGCCGGCTCGCTCTTCTACTCGGAAGTGATCGGGTTCGAGCCCTGTCGTCTGTGCTGGTTCCAGCGGATCGCCATGTACCCGATGGCCGTCATCCTGTTGGTGGGGGCGATCCGACGGGAGAGACAGGTCAAGTTCTACGCCCTGCCCCTTTCCCTCGGTGGCTTGGCGATATCCATCTGGCACTATCTGATCCAGGCATTCCCTGCTCTCGAGGGCGGTGGTTCCTGTGGGGCAGTGCCGTGTTCGGCCCGGTATGTCGAGGTGTTCGGGTTCATCTCCATACCGTTTATGGCCGGGGCCGGGTTTATCGTGATCTCCGTCTTACTCGCCCTTTACACGAGAATTGAAAGATGACGCAGAAAACCAGGTCGAAACCGGGAGCCGGTCAGGTGAAGAAGTCCTACACCACGCTTTGGTGGATCCTCGGTGGCGTGGTCGGCCTGGCCGCGATCGTTGCGCTGGCCATATCGATCGCCGGCGAGCAGCCGTTGGACGAGAGCGTCGGCTATGGCACCCCGAGTGTGAGCGGGAACGCTCTGCCTACATATGTCGCCGGGTCGGCCGATCCCTCACAGGGAGCTCAGGCACCGACTGCCACCGGAGCCGATTGGAATGGGAACCCGGTCTCGATCGAGCCCGACGGCACTCCCAAGATCGTCATCTTCCTCGCCCATTGGTGCCCGCATTGCCAGGCGGAGGTCCCGGTGGTGCAGAGCTGGGTCGATGCCGGCAATCTCCCCGACAACGTCGAGTTGATCTCGGTCGCCACCTCCACCGATCCCTTGCGGCCGAACTGGCCACCCCAGGATTGGCTGGAGCGTGAGGGCTGGACGGCCCCGGTGATCATGGACGACGCCTCGGGGACGGTGGCGGGAAGCTTTGGGATGGCGGGAACCCCATTCTGGGTCGTCCTCAATGGTGATGGCGTCGTGTTACAGCGAGTTTCAGGTGAGATCCCGGTTGACGGGCTCAATGCGCTGGTAGCGATCGCCCAATCGACCGCTCAACCCTGATTCAGGCCTCGAAAGACCGAATCTTCTCCAGCCGTCTCACATGACGCTCCTCGCGGGTGAAACGCGCCTCGAGGAATACCGTGACCAGCTCTTCGGCCAGGGCATTGCCGATCACCCTCGATCCCAGGCAGAGGATGTTGACATCGTCGTGCTCGACCATTTGGTGTGCCGTGTAGGTGTCGTGCGCCACGGAGGCCCGGATCCCGTTGAGCTTGTTGGCGGCTATCCCGGCGCCGGCTCCGGAGCCACAGACCACGATGCCGCGGTCGGCGCGGCCGTCGAGCACCGCCTGTGCCACGGCGGCGGCATAGTCGGGGTAGTCGACCGGATCGGTGGAATGGGTCCCCAGGTCGTAGACGGCATGACCCGCCTCGGCCAGCCAGCTGGAGAGGTGCTCCTTGAGGGGAAAGCCGGCGTGATCTGCTCCGAGTGCGATTCTCATCTGG
>JBAULI010000156.1:0-3388 GCA_049578105.1 Acidimicrobiia bacterium
TTCGCGACGACGTGAGCCGGCTCTCCATCGACTACGAGACCGACTGGTATGAGGAGCCGAGCGACGTGACTCGCGCCGTCTTCTACGGGCTCGGCTCGGATGGGACCGTCGGCGCCAACAAGAACTCGGTGAAGATCATCGGCGAATCGACACCGCTCTACGCCCAGGGCTACTTCGTATACGACTCGAAGAAGTCCGGCTCGCGGACCGTCTCGCATCTTCGGGTCTCGACCCGGCCCATCGACTCCACATATCTGATCGACAAGGCCGGGTTCGTGGCGATCCACCAATTCGACTTCCTCGACACGACCGACGCCCTGGAGCGGGCGGCACGCGGGGCCAAGGTCCTGATCAACAGCCCCTATGGGCCAGACGGCACGTGGTCGAAGATCCCGTATCGCGCCCAGGCGACCATCGTCGGAAAGGGCCTCGAGGTGTGGGCGATCGATGCGATGTCCATCGCGCGTGATGCCGGTCTCGGGCTCCGGATCAACACCGTGCTGCAGACCTGCTTCTTCGAATTGACCGACTTCCTGCCGACCGAAACGGCCGTTGCAGAGATCAAGCGCCAGATCGAGAAGACCTACGGCAAGCGCGGCGAGGCGGTGGTTCGCCGTAACGACGAGGCGGTGGATCAGGCCCTCGGTGGCCTCTACCGGGTCGAGGTCGGTGAGCCGACGCCCGGTGCAACCGTCGCCCCAATGGTTCCCGAGATCGCCCCGGACTTCGTGAAGAGGGTCACGGCGATGATGATGGAAGGGCGAGGGGACCTCCTCCCGGTCTCTGCGCTGCCCGTCGATGGCACCTTCCCCACTGGCACCGCACGTTGGGAGAAGCGCTCGATCGCCTTCGAGATACCGATTTGGGACTCGTCCCTCTGCATCGACTGCGGGCGGTGCGCCCTCGCCTGCCCCCATGCCGCCATACGGCTCAAGGCCTTCGATCCCGCCTTGCCGATACCCGAAGGTTTCGCCTGGAAGGAGTCGACCAACAAGGACTTCGAGGGCCAAAGGATCGTTATCCAGGTTGCTCCCGATGACTGCACGGGGTGCGGGGTCTGTGTGGAGATCTGCCCGGCCAAGTCCAAAGAGGTCACCAAGCACAAGGCGATCAACATGGAGGCGAAGGCCGACCACCTGGAGAGGGAGCGTCGCAACTTCGGCTACTTCTTGGAGATCCCCGAGCTCGATCGTTCCGAGGTGAAGGTGGCCACGGTCAAGGGGTCACAGTTCCTCCAGCCGCTATTCGAATTCTCAGGGGCGTGTGCGGGCTGTGGTGAAACCCCATACGTGAAGTTGATGACCCAGCTGTTCGGCGATCGTGTCATCGTTGCCAATGCAACGGGTTGTTCCTCGATCTACGGCGGGAACCTTCCCACCACGCCATGGACCACCAACTCGGAGGGGCGAGGCCCCGCCTGGTCCAACAGCCTCTTCGAGGACAACGCCGAGTTCGGTCTTGGGATGAGGCTCGCTCTCGAGGCTCAAAAGGACGATGCGGTGCTTCTGGTCACTGCCCTGGCCCCCGAGCTCGGTGATCTGGCTCCCCGGATCCTGGAGACCGTGGAGAGCCCGGATCGGACCGACCCCGAGGCCCTGCTCGCGCTCCAGCGAGAACAGATCGCAGAGCTGAAGTCGAGACTGACCGAACTCGATGGCCCGCTGCCTCGTCGTCTCGAGGGTGTCGCCGATGCCCTGATCGACACCAGTGTTTGGATCGTCGGAGGGGATGGCTGGGCCTACGACATCGGCTTCGGAGGATTGGACCACGTGCTCGCCTCAGGGAGGAACATCAACATCCTCGTCCTCGACACCGAGGTCTACTCCAACACCGGGGGCCAGGCGTCCAAGGCGACACCGAGAGGGGCGATCGCCAAGTTCGCCGCCGGTGGCAAGGCGACCGCCAAGAAAGACTTGGGGCAGATCGCCATGTCCTATGGGAACGTCTACGTGGGACAGGTGGCAATGGGAGCAAACCCGACTCAAACGGTTCGCGCTTTCGTCGAGGCGGAGCAGCATCCCGGTGTGTCACTCTTGATCGCCTACAGCCCCTGCATCGCACATGGCATCGATATGGCACAGCAGATGGACCACCAGCGAGAAGCTTCCGAGTCCGGCTACTGGCCGCTCTACCGGTATGACCCGAGCCGTGAGTCGGTTGGCCAGCCAGGTCTCAGGCTCGACAGTCGAAAGCCCACGATCCCCTTCAAGGAATTCGCCCGCAAGGAGGCCCGGTTCGCCATGCTGGGCCGGGCCAACCCGGAGAGGGCCGATGAGCTCATGACCATGGCGCAGCGTGACATAGACGATCGTTGGCACTTCTACGAGCAGATGGTGACCATTCACCGAACTGCCGAGTACGCGGAGGTTGAGGAATGAGCGTCGACCTGTCGACCACCTATCTGGGCTTGAGTCTGGCGCATCCGGTCATGCCCTCGGCCTCGCCGCTCACCGGCGACATCGATCACATACTGGCGCTCGTCGAGGCCGGTGCACCCGCATTGGTGCTGCCCAGTCTCTTCGAAGAGCAGATCGAGCATGATGCGATGGCCGTGCATTATGGAATGGAGCTGGGTGCCGGCGGTTTCTCCGAGGCTCCGAGTGGCTATTTGCCGCAGTTGGACGACTACAACACGGGACCGGACCTCTATCTCGATCTGGTCAAGAGGGCCCGTTCCGAGGCGGGTGTGCCTGTCATCGCCAGCCTCAACGGGGTCTCGGCCGGCGGCTGGACTCTCTACGCAAGAGTCCTGGCCGACCACGGAGTCGATGCCCTCGAGCTCAACATCTATCGCGTTGCAGCCGGTCTCGACGAGACCTCGGCACAGGTCGAGTCGAGCTACCTACACCTGGTCGAAAAGGTTCGATCGGCGATCGACCTCCCACTGGCGGTGAAGGTCGGTCCCTACTTCTCGGCGATGGGTTCCATGGCCCGGCGGCTCGAAGAGGCTGGTGCCGACGCGCTGGTCCTGTTCAACCGGTTCTATCAGCCGGACATCGACCTCGGGACCATGGGCATCGTTCCCAACCTCGCCCTTTCCAGCCCATATGAGCTGCGCATGGTCCTGCGTTGGATCGCGATACTCCACGGGAGGATCGGGGCGGATCTGGCGGCGACGACAGGTGTCCATCACCCCGACGACGCGATCAAGGCGCTCCTCGCCGGATCGACCGTGATCATGATGGCATCTGCCCTTCTCCGTCACGGGCCCGAGCGGTTGACACTGGTCAGGGATGGGTTGGAGTCATGGCTGGAAGAGAACGGGTACACATCCGTTGCCCAGGCCAGGGGAAGTCTCAGCCAGGAATCCGTCGCCGACCCGAGCGCCTTCGAACGCGCCAACTACATGAAGACGCTCACCTCGTATGCGCCTTCGTGGTGAGTGAGC
>JBAULI010000157.1:0-9719 GCA_049578105.1 Acidimicrobiia bacterium
GTGAGGCGGCCGCCAGGGCTGCTCCCGATGCGAGTAGAGGTCGTCGGGGGAGCCTTGCCACAATGAACGCCGCCCCGAACATGGCGAGTGCGGCGTAGATCTCTACCGGATGACGGTCGACGACACCTCCGGAGACGGACCACGCCCAGGGAAGATCCGACGCCGTGCCCAAGCAGGTGCCCCGCCAGAGACAGCCGGCGTGCCAACCCGAAATGCCGAGCAGGGCTGCCGCCGCGGTGGCGTCCATAGCGGCGATCCGCCCATGCACCGACCAGAGGTAGGCGGCGATGGCGCCGATCACCGCCGCTCCCGTGTGCACACCTCCTCGGACAATCAGGACGTCGCCCGGATGAGTGATTGGGTTGGTGCCTTGCACGATCATCGCCACGATCCGGCCGACGACCAGACCGGCGGCGCCCGCACCCAGCATCCTGTCGAGTGGGTGATCGGGGAGGTCGTCCGGCCATAGCCGGGTTCCGATCCAGGCGAAGAGCACCCCGGTGAGGACCGCCCAGAGGAGGGTGAACTCCAAACTCAGCCCTCGTGCGCCAGCAGCTCGTCGATGCCGAGGGCAAGGGCCTGATCGTCGATGACCCCGTTGTGTGTCGAGACCAGCCGGCCTCCGGGTGCGAAGAAGAAGGTGATCGGGGTTCCGATGCCGCCGTAGCGCATCGGGATGGCGCGGTCTCGATCGAAGTAGCTGGTGAAGTCGATCCCGAACTCGGCGATGAACTGTTTGGCTCCGCTCTGACTGTCCTGTACATCGATGCCGATGAACTCGACGTCCTCGCCGTTCGCCTGATGGGCCTTCCTCAGCAACGGGGCCTCTGACCGACAAGGTATGCACCACGAGGCCCAGACGTTGACGACGGCCGGCCGATCCAGGGAGCTCAGGATCCCGTCCAGTTGGTCGGCATTGATGACCTCGAGGTCGGGAATCCCGGACGTATCGACACTCGACCGGTTGCACGACCCGAGCACGAGGACGAGCGCCAGGAGTATGAGCAGACGACGTGACACCAGCCGATTGTCGCAGGGACACAGACCAAAGTCGCCGCACCTGTATGGCCCAGTTCAGATCGGGTTTGGGTGTGTGCATCTCGGGTAGAGAGAAGTCTTAGAGGGGTCGTCCCCCTGATTGATTGCGTATGCTTTGTTCCGGAGAAGGAGTGCGACATGGGTCGCCTTGCCTGGACCGAGACATTCGAAGGTTGGACCAGCGGCCGTTACCGAATCGAACTGGCGGCTCCTGCCTTGTGGGTGTTGACACGGACCGACGATCGTCGGGGAACGAGGATCATCGAGACTTCAGGCTCATTGCAGGCGCTGAAGAATCGGGCTGCGGGAATCGAAAGAAGACGAGAGCGGGCTCGGTCATCGCTGACGCACCTGCTCGGAGTGAGCGTGGCCGTTGCTCTGGCGCTGGTGGTCGCTCGTTTGGCGCCGGGGCTCACGGTCCCGGCGGTGGTCGTCGTGTTCGTTCTTTCGCTACGGGCGCTTGTGACTTGGGTCGACGGTGTCACGGGAAGCGCCTGGGATCGGATCTCGGAGAGCTACCAATAGATCAACGGATCAGAAAACCCTCACCGATGGCGTCTTTGGGATCGAGCCACAACTCACTTCGACCGGTTATGTAGGCCCGGCCCTCCACTTGCGGGATGATTGCCGGGCGTCCGCCGAACTCCACGTCCTCGACCACACTCCCGACAAAGGTCGAGCCGATGATGCTCTCGACGGTTATCGGTTCTTCCAACTCCAGGTTGTCTCTCGCTCGCTCGATGGCGAGACGCCCGCTGACCCCGGTGCCGGTAGGCGACCGGTCGACTTCGCCGTCGGCGAAGATGCACACGTTTCTCGAGTGGTGGGTCGGATCCGAAGGGTCACCGACGAAGATCACACCGTACAAAAAGCCGAGCTCGGCATGTTCGGGATGATCGAGTGGTCCGGCCTGAACCACGGACGCCTTGATCTTCTTCCCCGCCTCGATGAGTCGGGTCGCCGAGTTGGCATCGAGGTCGAGCCCGATGTCATCGGCTCGCACATACGCATAGAAAGCCCCGCCGAAGGCAAGGTCGTAGCGGATCGACCCCATCCCGGGAACGTCGACGGATCGGTCGAGACCGACCACGAACGACGGCACGTTGTGGAATCGGACGCCGGTCACACGATCCCCTTCGATGGACGCCCACGACCGGACCTGCCCGGCCGGAGTGTCGATGACGACACTTGTCTCTGGCGTCTCCATGGGAAGAATCCCCGTCTCCAAGGCGATCGTGGTGAGGGCGATGATCCCATGCCCGCACATCGTGGAGAATCCCTCATTGTGGAGGAAGAGGACCGAAATGTGGCTGTCCTCCTCCACGGGCGGCCCCGGGATGCCCCCGTACATGTCGGCATGTCCCCTCGGCTCCCACATCAGAGCCCGCCTCAAGTCGTCGATCCTCGCCATGGCGTTATGTCGTCTCTCGACCATCGTGGCGCCTGGTATCGGATCGAGACCATCGACCACCAGGCGAAATGGCTCGCCGGCGGTGTGCGACTCCACCACCGTCACCTTGCGCCAATCATCGGGTGGGGCCCATCTCAGGGGTCGATCGAGGTTCACGTTTGGCAAGGATACGACCAGACCTAGCATCGCCTCGTGGCAACCGTCGCTTCCATCGTCCAGGCCCTGGCCGAACGCACCCGCCCCCAGGATGCGGCCCCGTGGGACCCGGTCGGGCTCCAGTTGGGAAATCCGGCCGACCAGGTGACGAGAGTCGGTGTCTGCCACGAGGTGACCGAGTCGGTGGTTCAGGCGATCGAGAGGGATCCGGTCGACCTCCTCGTCACCTATCACCCTCTCTTGTTTCACCCGGTCACCAGGCTGGTGGCCGGAAGGTCACCGACGGCTCGTGCCTTTCGCCTGATTCGGGCCGGGACCGCACTCCTGGTGACACACACGGACTTCGACGCAGCTCCCGGGGGCACGGCGGATGCCCTCGCGGTCAGGCTGCGATTGCGGGACATCGAGCCGTTTGGCGCAGACGATCTCGAGGGCATCCCGCCGATCGGCCGGCTCGGGGTGTTCGGGGAGTCACTGGAAAGCCTGCGCACGCGTGTTGCCGAGACGCTTGGGTCGAAAGGCCTGAGGGTCTCCGGCGATCGCGACCGGATCCTCGAGAGAGTGGTAGTGGTACCCGGCTCGGGTGGCGACTTCTTGGAGAAGGCGGGACCTATGGCAGATGCGATAGTGACAGGCGACGTGTCGCATCATCGTGCGGTGGCCGCACTCGACCTTGATTTGGCGGTCGTGGACCCGGGTCACATCGCCACCGAGCGCCCGGGGATGACCGCACTGGTCGCCTTGGTGGCCGATGTAGTTCCGGAGATGTTGGACTTGACCGACTTCGACCCGGAAACTTGGGTCTGATCCAGGGCTAGCCTCCATCTGCTGATGGAGATGACCAGCCTCGCCGATCTGCTCGACGTCCAGGATCTGGACCTTCAGATCGACCGTCTCCTCGAAAAGAGGCAGAACCTGCCCGAGTTGACCGCCTACAAGGCCGCACACGAGCGGCAAGCGGCGTTGCAGGCGGACATAGACGCCAAGAGTGCGGCCCTGAAGACGATGGAGCTGGACTTCGACAAATCGGAGGGTGAGCTTCAGATCCTCGAGACCAAGCTGCGTGAGCACGAGACCCGTCTCTTTGCCGGCGGGATGAGCTCTCGTGAGACCGAGCACATGCGTCTCGAGGTCCAGAGTCTCAAGGGCCAACAAGAAGCCCTCGAAGGCAAGGTCTTGCGCCTGCTGGAGACTCTGGACCCCGCCCGTGAAGAGCTGGCGGAGGTTCAAGGCGACGCCGACGCGGTGGCTGCCGAGAAGTCCGATCTCGAAGCGGAGATCAAGAGTCAGTGGAAGCAGATCGACGCCGAGCTGGCCCGAAAAGAAGAGCGCAAGAAGGAGGCGCTCCAGCCGGTCCCTCCCGACCTGGTAGAGATGTACGAGAAGCTGCGGAGGGGCAAAGAGGGCGTGGCGATCGGGCGATTCGAGCACGGTGTCTGTGGGGGATGTCACATGACGTTGTCACCAACCGAACAGGCCGAGGCTCTGAGCGCTGAGATACCGCGGTGTGTCCATTGCCGCAGGATTCTCGTCGCCTGAGCGATGTTGTTCTGGCACGTCGGGGCCACCCTGTGGCTGTTCAGGTGGATATTCAAGGACCCGAAGGTCGACGTCAGATTTCTCATTGCCGGCGCCATCCTCCCGGACTTGATCGATCTGACCATTGGGGGAGTGCTGTTTGCGAACGTCTATGCGAGCGGTCAGCTGTGGTCTCACACCCTGATCGCACCGAGCCTCTACATGGTGGGGGTCCTACTGCTCACGAAGAGGGGCAGACGCCGCCGAGCGTTCATGGCGGTCGGGATCGGATGGTTGTTTCACATCCTGCTCGACGGGATGTGGACCGATCCGCACATCTTCTTCTGGCCCTTCTTCGGATGGGACATGCCGGTGGGCACCATGCCGTTCTGGCAGATGGCATGGGACCGTGCCCTTTCCGACCCTTGGCGTTGGATCGAGGAGGCATTGGGGCTCGGATATCTCGTCTGGTTGTGGCGGGCGACGGGTCTCGGGCGGCGAGAGCGACGGGTGGCGCTGGTCAAGACCGGGAGGCTCCCGGGGATTTTGAGTGACGATGCGTAGGCCTGTCCTCATACTGGTCGTCGCCGTCTTTGCGGTTGGATGTCGTGGTGGAGGGGAGCCGGCGACGACGACCACTGTCGGCTCGGGCTCCCGCAGCCCGACCGAGACCATTACAGAGTTGAGGCAATTCTTGATCGACGGTGACTTCGCCGGAGCCGCCACACTGGCGGTCCCCGGTCAGGCCGCCCTGGCATCGCTGGCCGAGGGGGCGTCCTACGCCGTGGTCGCCGATGCGCTCGAGAACGGAGACCAGGACGTGGCGGCGAACTTCTGGTCTGGATTCGCCCAGGGAGTCGGTGATGTCTTCACCGGGTCGCTCGACGTCGAAGACGCCGGCACCGTCACCCAGTCCGGCGTCGAGTTCCACGTGGTGGACGTCACACCCGAATCGGGTGAGAAGGCCCTGATCGCAATGCGCGACGTGGACGGTTATCGAGTCGACCTGTTTGCGTCATTCGGCGCCGGTCTCGCCGGCCGGCTGTCGCCTGCAGTGGATCTCCTTCTCGGGTCCGGGACGGAAGAGGCAACCGTCGTGCTCAGCCGTCTCCAGGATGTGGTCCCATCCCTACTCGTGGCTGCGGATGACCCTGCCCTGTCTGCGCAGGCTGTTCAGGAGGTTCTGGCCCTGGTCGAGAGGATCACCAGAGTCGGCTAGTGCCCGATGCCGGGACCTCTAGCCGAGCGAGCGCAGTTCCGGGAGGACTTTGTGGCCGAGCATCTCGATCAATGCCGTCTGATCGAGCGACGCCATCTGCATGGTCACGATGTCGGCCTTCAGATCGGTTACGAGGGGTCGGTAGATCTCCAGGATCTCGGCGGCGGATTTGGCGACGGGATAGCGTCCCAGGACCTCCTCGCGGGGGAGTTGGTCTGCCATCTCACGGAGCTCGGCCGGGTCGACGGCCTCCAACCGGCCCGGTGCTCGAAGGCCGCGCCACGGGAAGAGGGCCTTCCATGCCTCCTCCTCGTCGTCGGCGAGCAGAGCCCACCGTGTGGCGAGGATGGTCGGGCTCGGCTTCCCGGCTTCTAGCGCCGCCGCTCTGACGGGCTTCACCACCCGTTCGATGGTCTCTGCCGGATCCTTGACGGATGTGATCACTCCCTGCGCCTTCTCGCCGGCGAGTGTGGCCGACTTCGGGCCCCCGGCCGCCATGAGTATCGGGACCGGGCCAAAAGGAGGTGAATAGAGCTTGGCCCGATCCGTTCGGTAGTACTCGCCTTCGAAGGTCAGTTTCTCCCCGTCGAGGAGCCGACGCATGATCTCGAGCGACTCGGACATCCGGGCGTTTCGCTCGGCGTATCCCGGGAAGTCGTAGCCCAGAGGGCCCTCGTTGATGTTCTCACCGGTGCCAACACCCAGGGTGAACCGTCCGCCGGACAAACGATCGAGCGTGGCGGCGGCCTGAGCCACCACGCCTGGGTGGTAGCGGAAGAGCGGTGTGGTCACACCCGTGATGAAATCGATTGTCTCTGTGACCGCGGCCATCGCCCCGATGGTCGCGTAGGCGAAGCCGGCGGCGGACACGTCGTCGACCCACGGGTGGAAGTGCTCGGAGACGACAACGGCGTCGAACCCGACCTCCTCGGCCAGCCTGGCGTGCTCGACCAGTTGCTCCGGTTGCCATTGCTCGTGCCCGCAGAAGTAGGCGAATCGTGTCATGTCTCGTCCTCTAGGCGACCTGTCTGATCTTGCCAGGTCTACTGGTAAGAGACGAACACGGGGACCGGGTCCTTGCCCATCGTGTACTCGGGGGTCGCCGTCTTCGGGGAGTCCTCGTCGAAGAAGTTCTTCCATCCCCACTGCCAGAAGGCGTTCTCCTCCCCGGCTGTGAGGACGGAATATGTGTCGTCCTTGGTCGAGATCGGCCCTTGACCGTCCATTTGGATGATCATCTGCAGTTCGGGGCGCTGTTCGATGGTGTCCCGGTCGACGATCATCCGGGTCTGGAACTGCTGGACCAGGAGGAGCTTCTGCGGCAACGCATTGTCCCGGACCAGGTCGGCCAGCCATTCGACGACGGTGTTGATCTCCGACGCCTGCACCTGCCCGGTCTGTTTGAGATGGACCTGATCCGGCTTGAGACGCCACTCGGGATCTAGTGCCAGCCCGACGTAGGGGAGTTTGAGCAGCTCCTCGTACTGCTTGGCCTGGGTCAGGAAGTCCTCCCGTCCCGGCTGCAGGTCGAGCACCACGTAGGCGTCGTTCTCGGCGGCGGTGTCGATCCACTCCTGGAACGACGATGGCGGCCACTCGAAGCTGTAGTCGTTGTCCTCGGTGGGCTGGGCCGATGCAACGCTGGCGATGATCTCGAATGTCGGTATCACCTGTCTGCCGTCAGCGGCGTAGGCCTCGACAAACGGCGCCATGCGATCGAGCGTCGCCTGTGGGCCTTGCTCACCGAGGACCCCGAGACCGGTGGTCTCCGGGTGCCCGTAGAAAGCCACGTAACGCCGGGGCCGATCCTGGGGAAGGATCGTGAAGCCGCCTCCGGGCACCTGCACCCCTTTGGCGAGCACCGAGATCTCCCACTCCGAGGCACCTGGCACGTGCCCGAGAAAGCGAATCGATCCCGGGTCGTGCCCACTCAGAGCGTCACCGACCTCGGGGTACCCGAAGATGTCCCCTGGGTCGTATGCCACCACCGTGGTGCCCGACGGTCGGGCGGTCGCCGCAGCGGCCAGGAGGGCGACGGGCTGGTTGGCGTCCACCAGCCACACGGAGCTCGCCTCCGATTGCCTTGCCAACCCGGCCACCAAGGCGGCCGGGTCGATATCGGGCTGGGTGGCCACCGTGCCCGAGTTGGCCGGGGCCGTCTGTGGAAGGACGACGTGGTCGCCCTCATCTATCGCCTCGATGGTGGCGACGACGGTGGTCGCATCCGGCGTCGAGGGGAGTCTGACTTGCTCGGACACTCCGAGTGCCTTGGCGGCCAGGTCGACAGCTTCCGAGACAGTCGGGCGGAGCACCTCGGCGTCGGGTGGGGTGATCAGATCGGGCGAGCCGAAGACGTAGACACGTGATGGCTTGAGCCGGCCCAATTCGGCTGCCAGCTGAGGGTGGGGCAACAGCAAAGGCCCCTCTAGCGCCGACGCGAGCTGTGCCCCGGCCGCTACGCCATTGAGATCGGATGGGTCGGCGACGACCACGTCATCGGCACAGACGAACACCTCACCGGAGAGGACCAGCGCATCACCGGCCACGGTCCCGGTGTCGACCGGATTGGTGCCCGGAGTGTGGCGCACACAATCCCGAGTGGTTGTGGAGGTCGTCTGAGGGACGTCCCCGGAACCGGGCTTGCCCGTTCCGGTTGGTGTGTCCCCGACAATTGCACTGCATGCGCTCACCAGCATTGCCAGTGTGAGGATGCGAGCGAAGTGCCTCATGTGACTCAAGGAACCCGCGGCAGGATAATTGCGATCCGAGCCGTTTATCGGCGTTGTCCTGGCCGGGGGAGGTGGCCGTTTGGCCAGACCGTCAGAAGAGAGTCTCCGGCGCCGTTTCCTCTCTGAGCCGGGAATCGTTGTTGGCCACCGAGTTGACCCGGCTCGAGACCCTGTGCTCCATCATGAGGTCCGGGTCCATGGGGTGCAGTAGCCCGCGGGCGGTTTCGATGTCGACGAGATCGCGATCGAGCCATGCGTCCCACACGTCGCGCTCGAGCGAGACGGGCATCCGATCGTGGATCGGGCTGATGACCCCGGCGGAGGCCATGGTGATGATCGAGCAGGTCCGCTCCCATCGATCTGTCTCGGGATCGAGTCTGGTCGCCCAGATACCGGCGAACACCATCGGATGGCCATCGGCCCGATAGATCCAATGGGGTGTCCGCCCCCGATCCTTTGGCTCCCACTCGTAGAAGCCGTCGGCGGGTATGAGACAGCGGCGACGGGAGAACGACTCGCGAAAGATGCCGTTGGTGTCGATGGTCTCCGAGCGCGCATTGATGTGGATCGAACGCGTGTCCTTGGCCCAATGGGGCACGAGACCCCAGGACATGGAGCCCAACAGCTTCTTGTCGTCTCGCTCCGACACCACGTAGACCGAGTCGGTCGGGGCCACGTTCCAGCTCGGCTCGAGGGGCTCGGTCGCCACCTCGTCCACACCGAAATACTCGGCGTAGAAGTCGAGGTCACCTGTGATCGAGAACCGCCCGCACACGTGCCCGAGGATAGGTGACGCCGGGTTGTGTCTCGGGGGACCGGGTGAGGGTCAGCCCTCTATCGCCTCGAGGTTGTGCCGGGCCCAGGAGTGGACGTCCCATCGCCCGACTGCACGCCGTAGGCGACGCATCCTCCGGCTCTCCTCGTCGGGCTCCATCACGACGGCGTGGTGCAAGGCGCGTGCCAGCCCGTCGAGGTCGTAGGGATTGACGATGAGCGCATCGCCGAGCCGCTCGGAGGCGCCGGCGAACTCGCTGAGGATCAGAGCGCCGGTGTTGTCCTGACGTGTCGCCACGTATTCCAGGGCCACGAGGTTCATTCCGTCGCGAAGGGGTGTGACCAGCATCACGTCGGCCGCCAGATAGGCGCCGACGAGCCCAGGGAAGGGTATGGCGCGGTATTGGTAGTGGATGGGGGTCCAGGAGGCGCGTCCGAATCGACCGTTGATCCTGCCCACCAACTCCTCGACACGACGACGGATGGTCTGGTATTCATCGACGTCCTCCCTGCTGGGCACGGCGATCTGGACCATCGACACTTTTCCGGCGAGCTCGGGATGTCGTTGCAGCATCACCTCGAAGGCCCTGAGGCGGAGATCGATCCCCTTGGTGTAGTCGAGACGATCGACACCGAGGATGACGTGCTCGGGGTCGCCCAAGTCGTGACGAAGTTCGAGACTGGTCTCGAGGGCCTCCTGAGAGCGGCCGACCTTCCTGGCGTGCTCGAGGTCGACCGTGATCGGGACGGCTTCGCAGCGGACCCGTCTTCCCTCGAACATCAGGGACGACGCCGGGCCTCGGGCTCCGACGATCTCGCGGGCAGCGGCGGCGAAGTTGAGCACGGCTCGCTTCGTCTGAAAGCCGAGGTAGTC
>JBAULI010000158.1:0-18241 GCA_049578105.1 Acidimicrobiia bacterium
ATTCATCAGAGCTCGATTGGATCAGCTGGCGACGACTTCTACCGGGATCGTCCGCGGCTCGATGGCGACCTTCTCCTCGGGAAGGGCCACCCTCACCGTGAGAACGCCCTTGTCGTATCCGGCCATGATCTTGTCGGCGCTCACACCGTCGGGCAGGGGGATGCGGCGTATGAACTTCCCATAGCGACGCTCACGTATGTAGCGATCGTCCTCGGAGACTTCCCTCTCATCGATCTTCTCCCCTTTGATGGTGAGGACGTCGTCCTCGATGGTGATCTCGACATCCTTGACGGGGTCGATGCCGGGCAGCTCGGTGGCCACAACCAGCTCGCCGTCCTTCTCGATCACGTCGAGCGAGGGACGAAAGCCGAACTCACGCCCTTCCATGGGGAAGCGACGAAATCTCTGCTCCCATTCCTTCTCGAGATCGAAGAACGGTGTCAACAGCTTGAACTCCACGATCAACACCTCCGTTCTCCGGGCCAGGCTCCTGACATGGCTGGCGACCCGGTTCCAGCCGGGCTGATCAAATGCGATCATCGGACTTCCACCAACCGGGCGCTAGGGCCGAAGGACACTTCCGTTGGCGACCCCATCGGTCGATTGCGGATCGGGCTCGACCGAGATCTCGGTTGCCTTAAGTGAAACCCATATGCTCGCCCCTGGCTCCAGCTCGAGGTCACGAACCGACCCATCGGTGATCTCGACCGTCAGAGGCAATGGAGCTCCCGTTCTGAGCCGTGCCCTATCGCCCAAGTGCTCGATCAGCTCGACCCGGGTCTGCCAGACGTTTCGGGCACTCCCCTGAGGTCGGTGGACATGCACGGAGATCGATGAAGGGCGGAACGATGCCAACACCGGGCCTTCCAGGTCCCCGCTCGCAACGTGTATGTGTTGTCCGCCTGTGTCGATCACACCACCCTTGGCCCAGCCGCCGACGAGGTTGGAGCCGGCGAGGTCGGCGATGTACGGAGTGCGCGGACGAAGTCTCAAGTCATCGGGAGTCCCGATCTGGGTGATCGCACCATGCTCGATGACACAGATTCGCTCCGCCAGCAAGACAGCCTCGGTCGCATCGTGGGTGATCAGGATGCGGGGACCGGCGAAAGAGTCGAGGTGCTTCTTCAACTCGCGCCGGAGCTGAGCCCTCGTGGTCACGTCGAGCGCGGCGAGAGGCTCGTCGAGCAAGAGCACGTCGGGATCTGTCACCAGCGCCCTGGCCAGAGCGACCCTCTGCGACTGGCCACCCGATAGCTCTCCGGGTCGCTTTTCGGCCAACGCGCCCAACCCGAGGCGGCCGATCCACTCGAGAGCCCTCGCCTTCGCCTCCGCTCTCCCCATACCCCTGCTGCGCAGGCCGAAGGCGACGTTCCCGAGGACTGACAGATGGGGAAACAGCACATAGTCCTGAAACACCACTCCGACCCGTCGCTCCTCGGGCCGCACGAACACGTCACGACTCGGGTCGTCGAGGGATCGATCGTTGAGCGCGATCAGACCATCATCGAGTGGGACGAGGCCGGAGAGACCGGCCACCACGGTCGACTTTCCCGCACCATTGGGACCGACCAGGGCCATGGTGCTTCCGGCGGCGACGTCGAATGCGGCATCGAGTAGGAATGAGTCGCCGCGGCGGATTCTCATCGTGGCGTGCAGCCCGCTCCGGCTCATATCCCCGTCCGCCACCGGTCTCTCAAAGCGATCAGGACGGCGAGTGAGACGGCGACCATGAGGAGGCTGATGGCGATCGCGCTGTCTCGATCGGCCTGAAGCGACACATAGACCGATAGTGGAAGTGTCTGTGTCGTCCCGGGAAGATTGCCGGCGAACGTGATGGTGGCCCCGAATTCACCCAGTGCTCTCGCCCACGTGAGGACCGTTCCCGCCAGCAATGAGGGTGCGATGAGAGGGAGCGTGACGTGACGAAGGACGGCCCATCTGCCGGCGCCCAGGGTCGAGGCCGCAGCCTCATAGCGCTGGTCGAGGTTGCGCAGCGCCGCCTCGACGGTGATGACCAGAAACGGCATGGCCACGAAAGTGTTTGCCACTATCACGCCCCAGGTGGAGAAGGGCAGGAGAAGCCCGGTCGCCTGGTAGATCGGCTCTCCGATGACACCGCGACGACCGAGGGCGAACAGGAGGGCTGCTCCGCCGACCACCGGCGGAAGCACGAGGGGGAGGGTGATGATCGCTCGAACTGCTCGCCGCCCACGGAAATGCGCCCTCGACACGAGTATGGCCAGTGGCACACCGATCAGCACCGAGATCGCCGCCGCCGCGACCGAGGTGACGATCGACAGGCGAAGTGCGTCGAGCACCACCGGACTGGTGAGCAGCTCGGGCAACCGACGCCATGGGGCACGAGCCAGGAGGCCCGCCAAAGGGACCACGAACAAGGCCAGCCCCAACACACCTAGAACGACCACCACGTACGGAGGGTCGTTCACGACCCTCCGTGCTTTTGACTCGGATCGCCCTCTCATGAAACCGAGAAGCCATACCGAGCGAGGATCTCACGCCCTGGTGCAGATAGGACGAATGCAGCGAATCTCTCCGCTATGTCCGAATGTGGGGCATCGGCCAGCACGGCAATGTGGTATCCGGCTACCACATTGAGGTCCGCGGGGATCTCGACGGCTTCGACGCTTCCCTTCGACGAAGCCACATCGGTGCGATAGACGAGCCCGGCGTCGAGCTCCCCTTCCTCGATCTTGGTGAGCAGGGCTCGGACATCGGGCTCGTAGGTGTCGACCGAGGCCAGAACACCGGCTTTGCCCAGTACCTGGTTGGCGAACTCGCCACATGGCACCTCAGGTGCGCACAACCCAATGAGGAGATCGGGGTCCGCAAAGGCCTGCAAAGACTCGACGTTGCCGGGGTTGCCGATCGGGACGGCGATCTCGAGATGGTTGCTGGCAAAGACACTCGACCGGCCGGCCAGCGCGCCGGCCTGCTCGAGTAGCTGCATGTTCGACGCGTTGGCCGAGGCGAACACGTCGGCGGGAGCTCCGGCGAGGATCTGCTCCCGGAGGGCCGAGCTGCCACCGAGGTTGAGGGTCACCTCCACACCGGGATTCGCTGCCTCAAAGGCACTCACGATGTCCGCGAAGGCATCGGTCAGCGATGCGGCCGCCGAGACCAGCAGGACATCGTGCGACGAGCTGACCCCGCCACATCCGGCAACCGAAATCGCGACGAGGACGATCGCGCCGACAACGCCAGATGAGCCCGGAGCCCTCATGAGACCCGCTCACCGACACGACTCAGGTCGTACCCACCGATCATCTCGAGTCTGCGCGTGAATCGCTTGCTAGACACGACGTCCAGGGCCTCGATCACCGCCCGATCCCGAGCCCAGGGTTGGGACACCCAGATCTCGGCCTCATGCTCGGTGAGCGGGTGAAATGGGGCATCGAAGGCTCTGGCGGCCGGTTCGATCGTCAAGGCCGGGATCCCACTGGCAAGGGCCAGCCGCACCGCTTCGAGATGGCCCTTCACCCGCGGCCCGGGCACCTCGAGGTCGGGTGCCAACAGGGCCGCCTCGAAGCTGTCCTGGACCCCGGCGCCGGGCTCGCGTTGGATCACCGGGGATCTACCGCTGAGAGCCGACTCCCACCAATGCGACACGGCATGGGGTGGGGCCGCCAATCCGACCCGCCATCGGGCAAGCCGATATCTGTCGACCTCGACCCCTGTCGCCAGGGTCGTGAGACTTGCGTCTGGGCCATGTATGACGGCGGCATGGGCGCGGCCTCCCTCGATGGCGTTCAATGCGACAGCATTCGAGCCGAGCACCGCCACGGCGGCAACGCCCCCGGTGCGGAGGATCCCCTCCAGGACTTGTAGCCCCGGCTCACAGCCACACACGACCACACCCGGAACGAGATGCCCGAAGACGTCGAGATCCCCACCTGTCATCTCACCGTCCGCCATCTCCCATCCGTCCGGCCCGGTCCGTGCCGGAGCCGTCACGGTGAGGTCACCGACGGTTCCGACGCGAACCATGCATTGTTCCTGCGGAGGCAAGCCGGTGGTGACGTCGACCGCCTCCGATGAAGTGGGGAACAGGGAGGCGACATCCACCCCCAGCGCGGCGGCCAGGGCGATCGCCGAGTCGACCCGAGGGAGGTGTTTGCCCGCCTCTACCGCCCCAACGAGTTGCCGGCTCACTCCGGCAAGGGCCGCCAAGTCGGCCTGAGTGAGCCCCGCTCGACTCCGCAATGCTCTCAGACGGGACATGCCAGCATCCTAGCGAAGTTGCTAGATTCATGGCAGAGACCATTACACCAGGGGAAATTCGCCACAATCTGGCCCCTCTTGCGTCGGTGGCGGCGATCTGCTCCCCTACCCTCAACCCGATGTCATCCTGGCCCCAATCGATCCGGTCCGTTCGAGTCGGGCGAACACCACGGCTGATGGTGTTGGCGGGTGTGGTCGGCGTCGGTGCTGGTCTCGGCGCCGTGGTCCTCATCCGTGCCATCGAATGGGTGGCCCGCGCTGCCACCTGGTTCGGCGATCAACTCTCCATCGGAGAGATCGTGGTGCTGATCACACTGCCGATCGGCATCGTCATCGCTTGGCGTTTGACGATGTGGTTCGCACCCGAGGTCGCAGGTCACGGAGTGCCGCAGATCATCGCCGCCATCACCGTCGCCGGCGGCTACATCCGCACCCGGGTCATCGCTCTGAAAACCGTCGCGACTGCGTTGACCATCGGCGCCGGAGGTTCGGCCGGCCGTGAAGGCTCGATTGCCCAGATCGGCTCGGCGATCGGTTCATGGGTGGCGCGCGTGGCGCGTCTCGGGGAAAACGATGTGATCGTCCTCATCGCGGCGGGAGCCGGAGCCGGGATCAGCGCGACATTCAACGCCCCCATCGCCGGCATGTTCTTCGCAATGGAGGTGATCCTCCGGGAGTTCTCCCTCCGCCATCTGCACACCATCGTCATCGCCTCGGTCGCCGGAGCGGTGGTGGCGCACAGCGTGATCGGTGAGGCACTCACGTTCCAGGTGCCCGCATACAGTCTCGACGACCCGAGATTGCTTCTCCTCTATGGGGCGCTGGGTCTGGTCGTGGTGGCGGCAGCATGGTTGTTTCTCGCCGCACTCGACTGGTTCGAGGTTCGCCCCGGAGCCCTGCCCGGCTGGACGCGACCGGCCCTGCTCGGTCTCCTCGTCGCCGCCCTCGGGTTGTTTCATGGGGAGATCCTCGGCACGGGCCAGGCGTTCGTCGGGCAGATCCTGAGCAATCAGGCCGACTTCGCCTGGTGGACCCTCGTGCTGCTGGCGGTGATGAAGGCGATCGCCACGGCGGCAACCCTCGGGGGAAAGGGCTCGGGTGGCATATTCATGCCGAGTCTCTTCATCGGCGCTGCCACCGGATCGGGGTTCGCCCGTCTCCTTGCCCCGATATGGGGTCTGTCCACGATCCAGCCTGGCGCCTTTGGCGTGGTCGGGATGGCGGCCACCTTCGCTGCCGTCGCCCGGGCTCCGCTCACCTCCATCCTGATCGTTTTCGAGATAACCGGGGACTACGGGCTCGTCCTCCCGCTAATGATCGCCACCGCCATAAGCACCATCCTGGCGGGGAGGGTTCGCCCGGAGAGCGCTTACACGGCACCGCTGACGCGGATGGGCATCCACCCCACACAGGGCGGGGTGACCGATCTGCTCGACACGGTGAGAGTGGGCGAGGTGCTCCGCGACGCTCCCAAGTCGGTCCAGCCGGGCACCTCACTCGGTGAGGTCCAAGGCATCATGCAACGCAACCGCTTGCACGGCCTTCCCGTGATCTCGGATGACGGTTTGGTGGGAGTCATAACCGAATCGGACATCGTGAGGGCCGGTGGCCCTTCTGATCAGGTGACCGCCGGCGATGCCATGACCCCCCATCCAGTGACCGTCAATCCAAGAACGCCGGTCTCGGAGGCGTTGGAGAAGATGGCCGCCCTGGGAGTGGGGCGTCTGCCGGTGGTGGACGACAACGATCGTTCACGACTTCTCGGCATGTTCCTCCGTGAGGACGTCGTAACCGCCTATCACCGAGCGCTCGGCGCCAGCGCGAGAGCGCAGAACCTCCCCGATCGCCTCAAGGTGAGAACTCAACATGGGGCCCGCTTCTTCGAGTTGCAGATACCGCCCGGCTCCATGGCCGATGGGCGGCCGGTGAGCGAGATCCCATGGCCGGAGGGATGTGTGGTCGTCTCCATCCACCGAGGGTCCTCGATGCTGGTCCCGACCGGGCGAACCGAGCTGAAGGCCGGTGACGCCATCACGGCGTTCGGTGGCGAAGACGCCCGAGAGCGGCTGATCGAGCGACTGGCCCGGGTGCCGGAGCCACCGGAGCCCGACCAGCGCACCGAGACAGGATCCGACGAGTAGGGCTGAAAGCCCCTAGACCTAGTGTCGTCGGGCGGCAACGCTTAGACCAGCGATGTCTTCGGAGCGCTCCACTCGTCTGACTCTCATTGGAACTGCCATCGGCCTGGGCGCCGGTGCCATCGCCCACGTCCTCGGAGCGGCCGGCGCGGCGAGCGTCTTGTTCGCCGCTGCGGGCGTGGTTCCAGCCATTCCTCTCGTCTTCGGCATAGTGGAGAAGATTCGCAATCGTCGACCGGGCGTGGATGTCATCGCACTGCTCGCAGTCGTGGTGGCTCTGGTCATGGGCGAGTACCTCACCGCCGGGATCATCGGGCTCATGCTCGCCACCGGTCAATACCTCGAAGAATTCGCCGCCGGTCGAGCGGAACGAGAGCTGTCCAGCCTCTTGGAGCGAGCCCCGAGGATGGCCCATCGCCTCGTCGACGGGCAGGTCCAGGTGGTGGATGTCGGCGAGATCGGCAAGGGCGATCGCCTGATGGTGAAGGCGGGCGAGGTGATCGCAGTCGATGGGGTCGTGGTAGAAGGACCTGCCGTGATCGACGAGTCGGCCTTGACCGGGGAGTCGTTGCCCACCGAGCGCCTGCCAGGGGACCTGGTCAGCTCCGGGGCGGTAAATGCGGGTGACGTCTTCGAGATCGTGGCAACTGCCACGGCGACCGACAGCACTTACGAGGGAATCATCCGGCTGGTGCGCACGGCGCGTGAGTCGCGGAGTCCCTCGGTCCGCCTCGCCGACCGCTGGGCGGCATGGTTCGTGCCGTTGACGCTCGCCCTCGCTGCTGCGGCCTGGGCGATCTCGGGCGATCCGGTGAGGGCACTGGCGGTGCTTGTGGTCGCCACCCCATGCCCATTGCTGCTGGCCGTCCCCATCGCCGTCGTCTCCGGCATATCGCGTGCGGCCAAGCGAGGGATCGTGTTCCGGGGAGGAGGAGCCCTGGAGGCCATCGCCCGCACGGTGAACGTGCTGATCGACAAGACGGGCACCCTCACCGTGGGCAAGCCAACGCTCCGATCGATCGCCACCTTCGGAGCCGAGATCGACCAGGACGAGGTGCTCGCCCTCGCCGCCTCCGTGGACCAGACCTCTTCTCATGTGCTGGCCCGGGCCATCGTCGATGCCGCCCATGAGAGAGGCCTAAGACTCGATTTGCCGGCCGACGTCACCGAGATCCCCGGCTCTGGCGTCATGGCCAAGGTCGGTGCGTCCAGCGTCATGGTTGGCAAACTCGATTGGCTTCTGGAAGGAGACGGAGAATCGGAAGAGATCGCCTCCTTCCGTCGTCGCTTGTCGAGGATCGCTCCGCTTGCGGTGTACCTCGCTATCGACGGCGAGGTCAGGGCTGCAATCACCTTCGACGATGCGATCAGGCCCGACGCCGCCAACACCATCCGCGCCCTCAGACGACTCGGTGTCCGACGTGTCGTGATGGCAACCGGAGACCATCCGACGGTGGCGCGATCGGTGGGGGCCGCCCTCAACGTCGATCGTGTCCTCGCCGAGTGCACGCCGCGTGAGAAGGTCGAGGCGCTCCTCGACCTGAAGCGAGAGGGCATCACCACGATGGTCGGGGACGGGATAAACGATGCACCGGCGCTGGCCGGAGCGGATGTGGGGGTGGCCATGGGGGCACGGGGGGCAACTGCGTCTTCGGAGTCGGCGGATGTCGTGCTCATGGTCGATCGCCTCCAGCGCCTGGTAGATGCGATCGGCATCGCCCAGCACGCTCGCCGAATCGCCGTTCAAAGCGTGGTCATCGGGATGAGCCTCTCAATGGCGGCGATGGTCGTGGCCTCGTTCGGCCTTCTGGCGCCGATCGCCGGAGCGATGCTTCAGGAGGCGATCGACGTGGTGGCGATATTGAGCGCCTTGCGCGCTCTGACCGGAAAGGCGCCGACACAGACCGGGCCAAAGTTGCCACCTGAGTTGTCGGCTCGGCTGAGAGCCGAGCACGACGAGCTGATCCCGAGGCTCTCCTCGATCCAGGACACGGCGGATCTGCTCGACACCATGACCCCGAACGAGTCGATTACGGCGCTGAAGTCCATCGAGGCCTTCCTCGTCGACGAGGTCCTGCCCCACGAGTCCGAGGACGAGAAGGTCATCTACCCCCAACTCTCGATGGTCCTGCCCGGAGAGGACCCAATGGCGACGATGAGTCGAACCCACCGTGAGATATTCCACCTGGTCGACCTCTATCAGCGACAGTTGGCCGACATGAGTGCCGACGGGCCCGACCCGGCGGACCTCGTCGATCTGCGACGGGTGCTCTACAGCATCCACGCCATCCTCCGTCTTCACTTCGAGCAAGAGGAAGAGCTGTACTTCACGCTCCAAGAGACCTGAAAAAGTGTCTCGGTGCCGAGCTGTCGTGGTCAGGCGGTTCGACGCCGGCGAAGCCAGCGCATCGCCACCACGCCGATGACCGGCCCGGCGAGCAGGATCAAGACCATCACGACACCGGCGATGGTGCTGTGGTCGAAGACCTCACCAATGCTGACGTCATAACCGATCCCGATCGTGATGATGAAGTTGACGGCCGCTATCGCCCCGACGATGCCACCCGCCACGACCCCTACCAACGTGTCCATGAGCCACCCGCCTCGCGATTCGGAGTCCACTTCGCCTGCCCGAGTAGGTGGGCTAGAGGTCGGCCGCATCGACTTCGGCCGCCAGGGCGTCGAGGTCACCCGCCACCGGCGGATGATCCAGAACCTTGAGCCCCTCCAACAGGTGGGAGTAGGTGCTGGCCTGCTCCGGTGAGACGACGACGCGAATCGGAAGATCGCCTTTGAGCGAATTCTTGTACTTACCGAGGATGGCCCGGTGCTGCGCCCGGTCCAGGTCCAGCTCGAACACGACGCCGTGGGCGTTCTCGGCGAGCTCACAACCTTCACCCGTGAGGATGGGACACATCCCTCCGTCCTTTGGCCCGTTGCAGACCATGACTCTATGACCCAGTCGCTCGAGGAACTCAGGGTCCCTCGGCGTGTCACCCGTCGGTATGTCGAAGAGCACGTAACTGTCGGTCATGTCGACCTCCTTGATCCAAGCGTTGGCCGGGAGGGAGGTCGTCTGATAGAGGCAAAAGTCCCAAACACCGACAGGGTCTCCGGGTCGGAGCCTCGGTGGTGCCGTCCCCACGGGCCAGGCATCATCACGGACCTCAGGGACTTTCGGCCCTGTTGCCAATTCGTGTCGACTCGCAGGCTGTCGGTGTCCGGACCAGAATGGCTCGGCGGTCAGGAGGATTCAGATGTGGCGTGCGGTCAGATGGTTGGCTATCGGTGTGGTGGCGCTGGCCTTGGGCATCCAGCTCATTCCCTATGGGCACGACCACACCAACCCCGCGGTGACAGCCGAGCCGGCATGGGACTCTCAGCAAACCCGCGATCTAGCCGAGCGTGCCTGCTTCGACTGTCACAGCAATGAGACCAAGTGGGCCTGGTACACGAACATCGCTCCGATGTCGTGGCTGATCCAACATGACGTCGAGGAAGGGCGTCAGAAGCTCAACTGGTCCGAGTGGGACAATCCACCCAGGGAGAACGAGAGCATCGAGACGATCCGTGAGGGATCCATGCCCCCGCGGGTCTACACCCTGATCCACTCCGAGGCGCGGCTCACCGACCAGGAGATGAACACGCTCATCGACGGGATGGGGGCAACCTTCGGCCCGGGTGGCGAGGGCTAGGCAGTCGACCGTCAGATTTCGATGGTCTCGCCCGGCACCATTTCAACCACCTGCCCTCCGATCTGGACGCTCACCGGCAGGTCGCCGTCGGGGCGCAGCGTGACCCTGGTCGTCCCATCGGCGATGTGGACGTCCATCCAACGCCCCCGATAGAGCAGGCGGTACTCCAACAGCTCGAGCTCGTCGGGGAGTCGCGGGGCGAATCGGATCACGTCCCCGCCCGGCTCGAGACCCGAGTAGCACCGTTGAACCAGGTCGACCGTCCCTGTCATGGCACCGAGGTGGATGCCCTCGGCGGTAGTGCCGCCCTGGATGTCGCTGATGTCACTCTCCAATGCCGACATGAAGAGACTCCAGGATTCCACGCGATCGGTTCGAGCCAGCACCCAGGCATGCACCACCCACGACAAGGTGGATCCGTGTGAAGTCCGGTGGCGGTAATAGTCGACGTTGCGTGCGATGGAGTCCGCATCCCAGCGATACCTGAGATCATGCAGGATCGCAGTCAGGTCCTCGGCGCTCAGCAGATAGAAGAGCATGAGCACGTCGGCCTGCTTCGAAGCCTTGTAGCCGTTTGGGGAATCGTCCTCAGCCTCGAGAAGGCGATCGAGACGCTGGATGTCCCCGTATCGCTCCCGAGACCCGGCCCAGTCGAGCTCTGCGAGATCCTCATAGCCCTCGAACTGGCTGATTATCCCTTCGTCATGAAACGGGACGTACATCTTGCGAGTGATGTCCTCCCATCGCTCCAGCTCCTCTCGCTCCAGACCCAGCCGCTCGACCAGCTGGCCCCGATCGTCCTCTCCGATCAGGTTCAGCGCATCCATGGTCCTACGCAGCACCCATACCGTCATCACATTGGTGTAGGCGTTGTCGTCAAGGCCTGGTTCGACTCGATCGGGGTAACCATCGTGATACTCGTCGGGACCCATGACGCCAAGAATGCGGTACCTGTCCCGACTGTGGTCGTAGACGGCGCTGCTCGACCAGAAACGTGAGATCTCGACCATCATCTCGGCGCCGTACCTGGTGAGGAAGTCGAGGTCGGCAGTCGCCTGATAGTAGAGCCAGACGTTGTATGCGACGGCGATCCCAACGTGACGTTGGAGTCGCGAATGGTCCGGGATCCACCGCCCTGAGCGTGGGTTGAGATGGACACTCTGGGACTCCTCACGACCCGTGCTCCCGCTCTGCCAGGGATACATCGCCCCCCGGAGACCGGCGTCGCGAGCGGCCCAGCGGGCCGCCTCCAAACGGCGGTATCGATAGAGCAACAATGCCCGGGTCAATTCCGGAAGGTGATAGTTGAGGAAGGGAAAGACGAAGAGCTCGTCCCAGAAGATGTGCCCCCGGTAGGCCTCACCGTGGAGACCTCGGGCCGGAACTCCCGCGTCGAGATCCCGACTGTGCTCGGACACGGTTTGAAGTAGATGGAAGATATGCAGATTGAGGATCCGGGCCGCCCGCTCAGAGCCTTCGATCCGAAGCTCGCACCGCTGCCAGAGTTGATCCCAAGCCAGAACATGGGACTGCAGGACGCGGTCGAAGTCACCGGCGCGTCGCAGACGCTCAGCGACATCGAGGGCCGGCTCCGACAACGCCTGGAGCCTGGAATGGGCGAGCGCCACGACCTTCTCCAGCCTGGCGACAGATCCATCGGCGACGACGACGGCGAACTCTTCTGCAATGTGGCCTGGAGTTGCTTCGACACGCCGTTCCGGCGTCAGCAGATCGCCATCGACGAAGAGACGTGTGCGTGCGGCCTCTGCGATCCGGATGTGAGATTGCCGCGTCTCCGTCACCAGAATCATCGACTCTCCGTCGATCGACGCCGCGGTCACCGGCACCAGGTGGGAGGAGGCGAGTTTGCGATAACGCTTCACGCCCGAGTTCTCGACAAGCCCATCCAGGGCCGAGCGAAATCGAATGCGCCCCGACCAACCGACCGGGCTTACGGTGGTCTCCAACGCCGCCAACCGCGGGTCGTCCATCGACACCAGTCGTCGTTGGGTCAGACGGGTCTCTCGACCGCTGTCGTCGCAGAAGACGACAAGCCTGGTGAGGACACCTCGGCGCAGGTCGAGCTCCTGTTTGAAGTCGAGGATCTCGACCGATCCGATGTCGAACCAGGGGTCGTCCTCGATGCCGATCGACAACGGCAGCCAGTTCGGCAGATTGACCAGATCCTCGTTTTCAATGTCCCGACCGGCGATTGCTGACGTCAATCGGTCGTATACACCTGCGGCATACGTGCCTGGATAATGCGTGGCATCGGCGATGGCCTCGGGGGCGGCGCCCCGGGTCACGAACAGGCCGTTTCCGAGAGCGCAGAGGGCTTCACGCAATCCTTCGGCGTCCTCCGTGTAGTCGTCGTAGACGAGTGACCAGCGGCTCACTGCCGATCCTTCGCAAGCCGGTCGAGAAAGGCGATGGCCTCACCAGGATCGGCCAGGGCGAAGTCGGCCAGGGTCGGCCGATGGTCGGTCCCGACCACGATGCCCACACCGGGTCGACTGCGGAACATCCTGAAGACGTCTTCGTCGGTTTCATCGTCACCCAGATATAGGGGCGTGGCGTCGGAATCGGACAGGCCCAGCACGTCGAGCAAGTGCATCACTGCGCGCCCTTTGTCCCAGTCCAGGTCGGGACGCAACTCGAAGATCTTCTTCCCCCCGGAAACTCGAAGGTCCCCGCTCCTCTCTGCCACCTCCTGCACGACCCGGCGGACTTGATCCTCGGCATCGGGAGCCTGCCGAAAATGGACCGCCACCGCATACCGCTTTCGCTCGACCCATACCCCACCCAGGGGCGCCAATTTCTGAGCCACCACATCGGATGCGTCGCTCAGGCTGTCCGCATAGTCGGCGCCAAACTGCTCAGAGAATCCGCCTGGCCCCGAGATGTCGAACCCGTGGCTCCCCGCGTAGTAGATCCCCTCCAGGCCCACGAGCGCCTCCACTTCGGCCCTATCGCGCCCGCTCACCACGGCGACCGGGAACGACGCCGAAAGACGTGCCAGCGTCTCCCGTCCCTGATCGCTCAGGATCGCATCAGCGGGATGAGCGACTATTGGCGTGAGGGTGCCGTCGTAGTCGAGAAAGAATGCAAGCCGACGCGAGGAAACCCGAGTGAGCGACGACTCCTCGAGGGCCGACGGCAGCTCATCGACGAAGCTGCGGTCATCCATGAATACGGCAAGGTCAGGCACGACCAGATCGGCTCCGTGTGATCTCAACTGGTCGGCCTGCCCACCACGGTCCACACCGACGACCAAGGCGAACCCACCGGCACGACCCGCTTCGACACCGGACAGGGCGTCCTCCACGATCGCAGCGTCCTCCGGTCGGACGCCGAGCCGATTCGCAGCTTCGACGAATATTGCGGGGTCCGGCTTTCCGGGGAGGCCAAGTCGATCGGAGTCGACCCCGTCGACTCTTGCCCTGAAGAGATCGCTGGCGTCCGCCGCCGAGAGAACTTCGTCCATGTTTCGACTCGACGAGATGACTGCGGTGGCGATGCCGCGTCGCTCCAGCTCCTTCACCAATTGGACCGTCGACAGGTAGGCACTAGCCCCCTCCACCTGGAGACTCTCGAGAAAGCGGTGATTCTTGAGGTTCCCGATACCGCAGATGGTCTCCGCATCGATGGGATCAGACGGCTTCCCTTCCGGTATGTGGATGCCGCGGGACGCCAGGAAGCTGCGCACTCCGTCATACCGCGGTTTTCCGTCGACGTATTCCAGGTAGTCCGCCTGGCCGAACTCTCGAAAAGGCTCCCCCGTCCGCTTCGATCTCTGACGCAGGTACTCGTCGAAGACATCCTTCCATGACCTGGCATGGGACTCGGCGGTGTCGGTGACGACGCCGTCCATGTCGAACACGACCGCCTTCAGATCCCAGAGGCGGTTGATTGATCCATCCACAACGTGCTCAATCATGGCATGGCACCACCGAGGCGATCCCGGTGAGAGTCAACGCCCGGCCGGGCTCAACCGCTTCAGCTCGTCTTTGACTCTCTCTGTTTCATCCTCGAGAAAGGCCAGGTACTCCTCGAGCTCATCGGGCATCAGCTGACGCCTGGTGATCGATGGGCCCACCGGATAGCGCCGGTACCACCATGAAGGCAGCATCACACCGACCACGTGCTTTGACCGGTCTTCCACGACTACCTCCTCTCGTCACCGTAGGGGGGACCTCGGGGGGTGAAAAGAGCCGAAAGTCCCGACCGAGGGCCACCCGAACCTGCCGAAGTCCCCTTGTCGTTCGGCCGGCAGGGACGGAAGCTCGATTGATGCGCCCGAGTTTCCAGGTAATCGATGTCGTCCCGCTGGCACCCGACATCAAACGAGTGATCGTGGCGGCGCCAAATGTGGCGCGTTACGCACGCCCGGGGCAGTTCGTGATAGTCCGACTCGACGAGTCGGGAGAGCGTGTGCCACTCACGATCTGCGAGTACGACCGGTCGGGCGGGACGATCACACTCGTCATTCAAGCAGTGGGGCATACGACGAGACTCTTGACCCGGCTCCAACCCGGCGACGACGTGTCCGATGTGCTGGGACCACTCGGCCGGCCCAGCGCGATCGCCCGCTACGGGCGTACGGTCGTCGTCGGAGGAGGAGTTGGAACGGCTATCGCTCTGCCTGTGGCCAGAGCCCTAGCCCAAGCGGACAACACCGTCATCGGCATAGTCGGCGCCCGGGACCGAGCCCACCTGATCCTGATCGATGAGATGTCGGCCGTATGCGATGACCTGGCTGTCGTGACCGAGGACGGGTCGACCGGTCGAAGCGGTCTCGTGACCGGCCCGCTCGTGGAGCTCCTCGCCTCGGAGCGGACCGACTACGTGTTTGCGGCCGGCCCCGTGGCCATGATGGCGGCCGTAGCCGATGTCACGAGACCCTACGGGGTCGACACCATCGCAAGTCTCAACCCGATCATGGTCGACGGAACCGGGATGTGCGGGGGTTGCAGGGTGCGGGTGGGCGGGGAGACGCGATTTGCCTGTGTCGACGGACCGGAATTCGATGCGCACCAGGTCGACTTCGACCTGCTCGCCGTTCGCAATCGGGCCTATGTCGACTTCGAGAGGTGTCGGGTGGGCACCGAGACGGCCTCATGAGCGAACTGACCAAACGCGAGCGAATGGCGATGGACCGCACTCCCATGCCACTTCGTGACTCCGAGGCTCGAAAAGACGACTTCGATGAGGTCAATCTCGGCTACACGAGCGGCTTGGCCGTCCTCGAGGCCTCCCGATGCCTCAATTGCACGAGGGCACCCTGCGTCGAGGGTTGCCCTGTCGGCGTGCGCATCGACGAATTCATCAAGTTGGTGGCGTCAGGAGAGTTCCAGCAGGCCGCCGATGTGATCAGACAGGACAACGCTCTCCCCGGGGTCTGCGGCAGGGTCTGTCCCCAAGAGATGCAATGCGAGGGTGCGTGCATCCTGGACCGAAAACAGAAGCCGATAGCCATCGGCCACCTCGAGCGTTTCGTGGCCGACTGGGAGCGCCGGCATGCCGTCGCACCCGTGGTTCGAGAGGCACCCACCGGCAGGCGGGTTGCCATCGTGGGTTCGGGGCCGGCCGGTTTGGCTTGCGCCGGAGATCTTGCCCGCCTTGGTCACCAGGTCACCATCTTCGAGGCACTGCATGAGCCGGGCGGAGTCCTCGTATACGGGATACCCGAGTTCCGCCTTCCCAAGGAGATCGTGCGCGCCGAGCTGAGGAGACTCGAGAGCCTCGATGTCCGGGTCGAGACCGACGTTCTGGTGGGAGTGGGGGCGACTATCGATTCATTGCTGTCAGAGGACGGATTTGACGCCGTCTTCATAGGCACGGGTGCCGGTCTTCCCCGCTTTCCCGGGATACCCGGTGAGGATCTGATCGGTGTGTACTCGGCTAATGAGTTCCTCACCAGGGTCAACCTGATGCGAGCCTACGAAGCCGACTCCGAAACACCCGTCTACGACCTCGCCGAGCGGCCGGTGGCTGTCCTCGGCGGTGGCAATACCGCGATAGACGCCGCACGGACCGCCCTGCGTCTCGGGGGGAGCCCGGTGACCGTTTTCTATCGAAGGACCGCCGAGGAGATGCCGGCGCGAATCGAAGAGGTGGACCACGCTCGGGATGAAGGGGTTCGATTCGCCTTCCTCAGATCACCAGTCAGTTTCGAAGGCGACCAAGGATGGCTTCGAGAGATACGAGTGCAGAGAATGGAGCTCGCCGATGCCGATGAAGACGGCAGGAGGCAACCGGTGCCGATCATCGGATCGGTCGACCTGGAGGCCGCCGACGTGGCGATCATCGCCTTCGGAAATGCCCCCAACCCGGTGCTGATGCGAGCGACGCCTCACCTGGAGACCACCAGTCGCGGCACCGTGGTCGTGGATCCGGATACCGGCGCCACTTCGATCCCAGGGGTGTACGCCGGAGGTGACATCGCCACCGGTGGTGCCACTGTGATCCTCGCCATGGGGGCAGGACGACGCGCCGCCGGCGCCATCGACGACTTTCTGAGTGGGACTGACATCTGACCCGGGCGAGACCGTAACCTCCCCCGAATGAGAGCCCTGTTCAATCGCTTTGCCAAGCGGGCTTCAGCCGCCACCGGTCGGCCGCTCGCTTTCGTGGTCGCTGCTGGGATCATCGTGATTTGGGGCATCACCGGCCCGGTGTTCGGCTTCAACGACACATGGCAGCTGGTGATCAACACAGGAACCACGATCGTCACCTTCCTGATGGTGTTCCTCATACAGAACAGTCAGAACCGGGACACGGCCGCGATCCAACTGAAGCTCGACGAACTGATCAGTGTCATCACAGGAGCCGATGACCGACTGCTGGATCTCGAGGAGTTGGACGAGAAGGAGTTGGAAGCCAAGCGGGCGCGCTACGAGGCCGTGGCAAGGGCGGCAAGGGAAACGCTTCCAGAGTCCTGACTCGTTCCGAGCCCTGACCGGAATTCTTCTTCAGCGTCTGCGACCGAGAAACCCACCGCCGAACAGGATGCCCGCTCCGAGGACGAAGCCGAAGTCGTACCAGTTTCCGTTGTTGTGCACTTCGTAGAGATTCACGTTGTCGGTGAACAACGAGATGACGAACGTGATCGGAGCGATGATTCCATGCCACAGACCGAGCCAGAACCCGGCGACTTCTCCGCCTTCGGCGGCTGCTCCCACCTCCGGATTGACACCCGCGGCGCAGGCCGCGAGGACGAGCACCAGCAGAATGAGCCCGACCACGAGATGTTTCCTGTTCATAGAGCCTCCCTGTTGGTGTGGCGGTGAGACACCGGCACTCGTTTCCTCGAGGGACCGAAAGCTAGCGATCCATTTCGAGCGACAATGCGGCGATGGCTGAAGAGACACCAGGGACTCCGCGATCAGAACAGGCAATGACGGAGATGCCCAGCCACAACAGCCTCGTGAGGGTGCAGATAGAGGGTTTCCGCTCGATCCTCAGCGCCTCGTTCGCACCCGGCCCGGTGTCGGCTCTCGTGGGAGATCCTGGAGCCGGTAAGTCGAACCTCCTCGCTGCGATCAGGGCGGCATTGGATCCGGCGACCGCACCACTCGGGCCGGATGACGCCGTCAAGGATGATGGATCGAATGTGTCGATTCGCCTCGATGCCGCAGATGGGTCGTGGGTGGCCGCCGAGGGAGCACCGCCGTCGATGTCGATGACCGGCGACGGAGAGATGCCTCGTGCCCTCTATCTACCGGCGCGTTTGAGAGCGGGCAGGGTCGTGGCACCCACACGCAATCACGACTCGGCCCTCTTGGAGGCGGCGGCCCTGATGGGAGTGGCGGACGGGCGTGAGGAAGCCCAGCCCCCTCCTGGGATCACGGAGGCGGCCCACGGCCTGGTCAGGGGCATGGAGGCACTCGTCGCCGAGGGCGTCTCGGGGCTGGTGCTTCTGATCGAGGAGCCGGAGCTTTTCCTGCCACCTCAGGTCCAACGATATCTCTATCGCCTGTTGAGACATCTTGGCGAAGCGGGGAATCAAATCCTCTACTCAACCCACTCACCATCATTTCTCCATGTGGCCCGTCTGCACGAGTTGGTCCTGATAGAGAACGACCCCGAGCGCGGAACCGTCCTGGCACAGCCGGAGCCATTGTCTCCCGACGACGAATTCAGGGCCTATTCCGAGTTCGACACTGCTCG